>JBKHVJ010000387.1:0-58813 GCA_046570145.1 Alphaproteobacteria bacterium | reverse complement strand
CGCCTGAGCCGGTCCGCCGCCGCTTCCAAGCGCTGACGGGCCTCGTCGGTTTCCGCACCGACCATCAGCAGGCGGCAGTCCAGACCGCGCAGCAGCGGACTGCCGGCGATGACCTCGATGGCTTTGGTGGCGCTGTGGCCGCCGTCGAAGGCGATCAACACTTTGCGGATTGGCTTGAAGGCCCGAGACGCTACCAGCACCGGCTTGTGGGAAGCGCGCACGACGCGCTCAAGGTTCGACCCCAGATGCAGTTTGGCGAAGTCGGCGGCCTCGCCACGCTTGCCGATCACGATCAGGCGGGCATCGGCTTCCAGTTCCTCCACCGTCTCGACCACGTCGCTGTTGCGCAGCTTCAACGTCGCCTCGCTGGCGCCGGCCTCCAGCAGGCGTGCCTTCGCCGCGTCGAGGATCACCCGTCCGCGCCGATGGGCAAGCTTAGCCGACTGGGCGTCCAGCTCGGCCAGCTCTTCAAGCAGCGCATCGCGCGCGTCAACGTCCAGACTGCCGGTGAAGTCGGCCGGCGCACCGGCTCCCGGCCGGCGCCCCAGCGCATGAACAAGGTGGACCGGCGCAGCCAGCCGCGTGGCCGCCCATGCTGCATGGTCGCAGACGCTCGGCGTGTAAACCGAACCGTCGATTAAGGTCAGGATGCTGAGCATGGCTTGTCCTCCCTAATGCCCCATCAGGCGCTCCATGGCACCGGGCTTGTCGTGGACGGCGAGGCGGTCGACGATGGTCTCGCTGGCCTCGTTCAGACCGATGATCTCGACCTCCGCACCTTCACGGCGGAACTTCAGCACCACCATGTCGAGGGCGGCCACACTGGAGATGTCCCAGATGTGGGCCCGGCTGACGTCGATCGTCACCCGGTCCAGCGCCTCCTTGAAATCGAAAGCGGCGGCAAAATCGTCAGCCGAGGCAAAGAACAGCTGGCCCTCGATTGCATAGGTGCGTGCAGCACCGTCCGCGGACAGCACCGACGTCACGCGGAAGATGCGTGCGACCTTCCAGGCGAAGAAGACGCTGGACAGCAGCACACCGATCAGTACGCCGATCGCCAGATTGTGGGTGGCGACGACGCCGACCACCGTCGCGACCATCACCATGCTGGAGCTGCGGGGGTGGGTCATCAGGGTCTTGAGCGACGACCAGCTGAAGGTGCCGATCGAAACCATGATCATGATCGCGACGAGCGCCGCCATCGGGATGCGCCGGACCCAGTCGCCCAGTACGACGATCAGGAACAGCAGGAAGATGCCGGCGCAGAAGGTCGAGAGACGGCCACGGCCGCCGGACTTCACGTTGATCACGGACTGACCGATCATCGCACAGCCGGCCATGCCGCCCAGGAAGCCGGTGACGATGTTGGCGACACCCTGGCCGACGCATTCCCGGTTCTTGTCGCTGCCGGTGTCGGTCAACTCGTCGATGATCGAGGCCGTCATCAGCGATTCCAGCAGCCCGACTGCGGCGACCGCCGCCGAATAGGGCAGGATGATGCGCAGGGTTTCCAGCGACAGCGGGATGTCGGGCAGCAGGAAGACCGGCAGGGTGGACGGTAGCTCGCCCATATCGCCGACCGTGCGCAGGTCGAGGCCAAGGCCGAGCGACAGCGCGGTGAGCACGACGATGCAGACCAGCGGCGACGGCACCGCCTTGGTCAGCCGCGGGACCAGATAGATGATGGCGAGCCCACCAGCGACCATCACATAGGTGAGCGGGGGAACCCCGATCAATTCCGGCAGCTGGGCCATGAAGATCAGGATGGCAAGCGCATTGACGAAGCCGGTCATCACCGACTTCGACACGAAGCGCATGACCGCGCCTAGGCGAAGGAAGCCGGCGCCGATCTGCAGCACACCGGCCAACACGGTGGCCGCCAGCAAGTACTGCAGCCCATGCTCCTTGACCAGGGTGATCATCAAAACCGCGGTCGCAGCGGTGGCGGCGGAGATCATGCCGGGACGGCCACCGACGATGGCGACGGTCACCGCGATTGAAAAGGAGGCGTAGAGGCCGATCTTCGGATCGACGCCAGCGATGATGGAAAAGGCGATGGCTTCGGGGATCAGAGCCAAGGCGACGACAAGCCCGGCAAGGACATCGCCGCGCGGATTGCCGAACCACTCCTGGCGGAGTCGTTGCAAATTGAGTGACATGAGGCTCTTCAAAGATCAAAAGACCACGATCCCAGTTCAGGAACTGAGCCCAGGAACCGGGGGGATCTCGAATGTGTCAGGGAGTGGAAAAGCTGCGCACGTCCCCAATGGCCCGGAACTGGGCCAAGGGATCAGAAGGGGACGGTCAAGGCGGCGTGGCGCGGTACAGCATGCCGAAGGGGTTATCAGATCGCCCGCCTCCGGGCAACGACGAAATCCGGACCGATGCCGGCGTCCTGCAACTCGTGGGCTTCAGTTCTTCAAGGTTCGTGCGACCCTGATTCCATAAGCACTGTAGCCATTTTCAACGAGATCAGGGCGGCGGGTCGCGGAGCGCAGATAGCGGGGGTGGCTATGCCAGGAGCCGCCCCGCAGCAGCCGCATCCGACAATCTCCACTCAAACGGGGCCCGCCATTCGGTGCCCCAGCCGCGTCATAGCGCTCGTTCCAGCAGTCCTCGACCCATTCCCATACATTGCCGAGCGTATCATAGAGGCCAAACCCGTTCGGCTGGAACATGCCCACCGGTGACGTGAACAGATAACCATCCCGACAATCTGCGACCATCCAATCTGTAAAGCGATCCTTCGCCGTCAGATCCGCGCCATTGGCCGCACTGCACATCCCCTCAACATTGGCTCCCCACCATCGGGCGGTCGGCGTACCTGCACGAGCGACGTATTCCCACTCAGCCTCGGACAGCAAACGGTAATCATGGCCAGTGGTTCTGCCAAGCCAATCAACATAGGCCTTCGCATCGTCCCAACCAACGCAGACCACCGGATGCTCATCTGTCTGCGGAAATCCAGGATTGAGCCAGGTGAAGCGTGAGCGCTTTTTCAGTTCGGTCTCACCATCATACCCATAGCAGACGGCGCGGGAAGTGTGACCGGTGCTCTGGACAAAGCTTGCGTATTCGCCACGCGTGACGGAGTACTTTCCCACTGCGATCGGGTGAAGGACCTCTATTTGAAACGTCGGCCCCTCCTCGGCAAAGCGCTCACTTTCATTGGCAGGTGAGCCGATTTCAGCGCCTCCGATCGGAACGACCACCATTAGCGGCGCATCGGGATGGTCCCATATCTCGGCGGGCCCCTCGGAACGCTGTCGTTCCATCGTCCAGCGGGCAAAGCGATTACCGCGCTCTAACCGCCACGCCGGCATGTCGATGGTTTCCTCCAGGGTTGGGGTGGCGCCCACTGTCCATGTGAGTGCGCCGGCGAAAACACCCACGGTCAGCAACATCATGAGCATCGCCACGACGATCCCGCGGCGCCAATACTGTTGCGGCACGACAGGCGAACTCATGATGCTGCTCTCCCGAACGCCTTAAAGGACAGGAACAAGGCTTTCCGACAGGGTCATGCATGCCAGCATCGAAGCGGCACAGGCGCGGCGCAGCAGCTTGGCGACATCGGTTGCGACGCGATCGGAGTCGAACAGGCTGGCCCGTTGATGGGCCTCGGCACGCGCCGTGGCGAGCGTGTCGCGATCGGCGAGGCGTGCAAGCATCTCATCGCGCAATGCTGCCGCGTCACCGGGGGGAACCAGCCAGCCCGATCGGCCGGGCTGGATGATCTCCGGATTGCCGCCGCAGTCGCTGGCGATCACCGGAACGCCGAGGGCGAGGGCCTCCACCACGACGAAGCCGAAATTCTCCCACAGCGACGGCACCACCGAGAACTCCGCCCGGGCGACTATGGACAGCGCTTCCTCCCGCGGCAGTTCGCCCAACAGATGCACGCGGTCGGCAACCGGGCGGACATTGTCCTTGAAGCGTGCGATCTCGCCGGCGCTCTCCGGATCCTCGCCGCCCACGATCACCGCGTGGACATCGGGATGGGCCGTCAACACCGCTGGCAGCGCCTCCCCCAGCGGGCCGATCCCCTTGCGGGCCTCCAGGCGACCAAAGAAGACGATGAAGCGGTCGGGAAGGGGACGGCTCGGCGCGGCCTCCCGCCGTTGGCGTACCGCGTGGAGGTTGAGGGAGTTCGGGATGATCTGAATGGTTTCCGGCGAGATTCGCCATGACCGCCCGACGAGGCTGGAAATCGCTCGTGTCGGCGCATAGACGGCCGCACTGCGGCGCGCCTGGTCCCGCTCCAGGAAATCGAGCAGATAGGTGTGGGGAACCCAGCGCTTCCCGTTGATGTCTTTGACCATGCCGCTCGGTGTCGCCAGCCGAGTCACAACCGGAACCGAGCTGAAGCGTGTCAACCACCATGCGTTGGCGTCAAATTCGGCCGCATGCACGACATCGGGACGCCATTTGAGGGCAGCCTTGGCAAGGCGGCGGTTGATGCGGAACCGGTCGAGGACAGGATGCAGGCGCTTGCGGAGCGAGACGCGCACCACGGTGACGCCGTCCTCCTGGTGGGTGCCGGGTTCCCCGAGGGTCACCACCTGGACCTGATGTCCGGCCCGCGCCAAGGCGCGCGCCATCGTATGGGTATGGGTGGCGATGCCGCCGAGCCGCTCACCGGGAGGATACTCTGGGGTCATTAGGGAAACGCGCATCGTAGAACACCTTTCTGCAGGTTGATCACGACCATCCCGCAGCGGCGGTGCCGCAGCGGGGCAGACCAAGTCGAATTCGGGCTGGAGGCCTTCGGCCGCCGCCCGATGGGGGCACGGGAAGAGGAGCGCACCGTCGGTCGACAGTGCGGAATCTCCGGCTGGTGGCTGTTGACCAACATCGGGGCCGATCAGGAACGCCGAGACTGCAGAGAGCCGGTCACGGATGAGGGATGCCGAGATGACACCGGAGCGCAGGGGGCGGATGAAAGGCCGGACCATCGGTCGAGCCGGGCATGCCAGGATGTCACAGTGCCAAAGCCATGCGGAAGCTGCGCGGCAAGGCCGCGCGGTAGACAAGAGCGTCATACAATCCCCCTGACAGAAGTGCCAGCCAAGTGGCGTCTTCCCGTCTGCATCGTGGCATCCGAAGAATGTGCGCCGTGATAAAGTCGATCACGGATCGCAGCATGCTTTGGAATCAATGCGGTCAGCGGTGTTGTATGATCTTCACATTGGACTCTTGTGCCTCTCTGGCGATCGTGAACGGCAACGCGTGGGGAGGCAGCAGATATTGTTTGCTGCAGCGCGTTCTATTCATTACGCATTGTTCCAGTGTCCACTCAATAGCGCATCAGATCTGGCTTTGAAACGAGTGGATAGGGGGTCGCTACCCAGGTTCACTCCCGGAGGGATGGTCAACGGAGAGCATTTGGATCAGCGAGCGAGTGGTAGTGGAACAGAATACTGACATATGCTTGGTCAGGACTTGCTGCCATCATTCTTGGGGACCTGGAGGGCGAATGCCCGGTACAGTGTCGACACATGGACATTCAGAACTCGGGCCGCCTCGCGCGGAGAGCGCCCTTCATCGACCAGGCGCCGGGCGAGAGCGATCTGTTCTGTGGTCAGCTTCGGCGGCCGGCCAAAACGCACGCCGCGCGCCCTGGCTGCCACGCGGCCGCTGCCTGTTCGCTCGACGATCAGAGTGCGCTCAAACTCGGCAATGCCGGCGAACACAGTCAGGACCATGCGGCCGGCCGGCGAGGTGGTGTCAGCCCACGGTTCAGCGAGTGAGCGGAGCCCCGCACCAATTCCTCGAAGCTGCTCCGCAATATCGAGCAGATCGCGAGTGGACCGGGCTAGCCTGTCGAGGCGTGTGACGGTCACGACATCATCAGCCCGGAGTTGGTCGATCAGCCGGGCGAGTTGCGGCCGGTCGCGCTTCGCCCCTGAAACCTTCTCTTCATAGACGCGCCGGCAGCCGGCCGCCTGCAAGATCGACCGCTGCTGCGAAAGGTCCTGCTCATCGGTGGAGACGCGCGCATAACCGATGAGCATGAGACATCCGTCGCAAAAGTCATCGCGAAACTATTTCCTTTTGCGATAGACTTTTGCAACTTGAGAATCCTATGCGCCGCCGTCCGGTACCTACCTGTCGCGAATCTTAGGAGTTTTGCGAGTGAAGGAACCGTCGCAAGAACGCTACATGGCGTATGTTCTCAGGCCGTTCTCAGATCCCGGACAATCTGATCACTTTCGTGTAGTGACCCCTTGTCAAGCCCAACGCCGCCTCCGGCGGTGGCCCGCCAGGGCCAGGCTTGACCAGGAGCTGGCAAAGGCGGACTATCCGGCCCGGATGCCGGAGGCGCTGTTCGACACCGCCGGACTATGGCCATTTTTCTGGACAGGCAGATTCCACATAATGCTCGATTGGTTGGAGAGCCCGGAATTGAGGCGGCGCTGCCACGCCGGTCTTAACAAGGGAGAACAGCGCCACGCCCTGGCCCAGGCGATCTGTACCTTTAAGCAAGGCCGGATTGCCGATCGCGGCACGGAGACTCAGGAATACCGGGCCTCGGGGCTGAACCTGCTGATCGCCGCCATCGTCTATTGGAACTCAACCTACATGGCCGATGCCATCGCGCACCTTCGTGCGAATGGAGAAGCGGTGCCTGATGAACTGCTTGCCCACACGTCCCCGGTCGGCTGGGAACACATCGGCCTGTCGGGTGATTTCCTGTGGGAACGGGCGGCGTCCACACCGGTCGGCCGGCGCCCGCTCAACCTTGAGCGCCAACGTCGAGCTGCTTGACCACCATGTTCTCAGCTCGTTCCGCCTTAGCGTTGTTTAGCTGACACTTATCGCGTTGCCCTCGATTCTCCGTCGCGGGCGCGGCGGTTGGGATCGGCCCCGACCTCCAACAGGGCCTTCGCCCCGGCCTTGCTGTTGCCGGCGATCGCATACAGCAGCGGCATCATGCCTTCCGTCCCGCCCGCGTTTGGATCGGCGCCCGCGGCGGCGTCGCCGCGCGCGGCGGACTTGGCCAGCTCGGCTGTGGCTATATCGGGAAAACGGACGGACGCGGACGGCACTTTGGCCATAACGATCCTCACGGGCAGACCGGCCGGTGTCGCGGTCCAGCCTGCGGAGAGCGGCAGCACAATCAGCAATCGGCTGAGCTGCAGGCACCACATCTCAGCGGCCGCTGATCCTGACGGTGGCGGTGTCGAGCCGGATCTCGGTCCGATAGTCGGGTTGGACAAAAAAGGCATAGCGGGCGGTCTGCGCATCCTGGAGATCGAGATCCGCCAGCCATCGTTCTGTCCGCACTGTGGGTTCAACCACCCCGCTCAGCGGATCCCGGGCGATGCTGCTGATGTCGTTGAGCGTGGCCACGACCCGGACCCATCGCCTGCCCGGTGTCGGTGACGGCTGAACCGCGGCGGCAATCTGCAGCCCGACCATTTCCACCATCGGCTGGTACCGGCCGAGAGCCGCATCCAGCCGGCCGAGATAGGGGTAGGGTTCGCGATTGGACCAAGTGCCAACCCCGCGCCCCTGGCGGTCCAAAGGCACCGTGATCACGCCGCGCTCCAGCACCTCGCCTTCCGCGACCGGCCGCGGCGCGATCTGGCCTAGGCGTTCTGCCCGCGCCACACGCACGTCCAGCGCTCGCACGTCGAACGAGATTTCAAGCCGTGCCCCGGGCAGCACCGGGATGATCTCCTGCGCCACCGCCGGCGGTGGCCGCTCGCCGCGAGCCACCGGCGGCAACGGCTGGCGCTCGGGGACGCCGTCCGCTGCGCGGGTAAGTCGGACAGGTCCGCTCGCCGGTACTTTGCTCGTGGTAAGCGTCGGTCCCGCTGCATCGAGCGGCTGGACGACGATCGGGCCAGCAGGCCGCGCCACTCCAGTTGGTCCGGCTTCGCACGCGGCAAGGATAAATGCCAAGGCCATGCATGCTCTTGGAGTGAATGAAGGCGCCATCGATCCGAACCCCATCAACCCATTCCCATGTCGCGCGACCGGCTGCTGGCCGGGCGCTGACGCTGCGCCAGCTCTCTGCGGAACTGCGCCTCGATCTTCTGACCCACCGACTGCTTTCCGGAGTCAAGCATGCCGCGCTCGGCCATTTCCTGCCGAACGATACCCAAGGCCCGGACAATGTCCTGCTCGAGCCGTGCGCTTTCGCCGTCCAGCTTCAGACGGTTGCCCCAGATCCGCTGGATCTCCGCGACCTGTACCAGCTCCTGCCGGCGAACCGCTTCGTTGCTGTAGGTCAGCAACTCCTCGCGCAGTTGCACGACACCGGCGCGGTCATTGGCGGCGAGGGTGATCGGCTGCTCCCCCTGCTGCTTTTGGGCAGGCGGCGCCTCCGCGGCCTTCGATTGCTGCTTGGCTCCTGCTGCCGCGGAGTCATCACCCAGTGAGTAGGCGACATGGCTGGCGGCTTGGCGATGGCTGTCCTCGCGCGGCGGCTGCGTTGCCCCTTTCTCCATCCGAGAGATGGCACGATCGACGTACCGGCCCGCGACCCGGACGGGGGTCTCGCACAGGATATCGGCCAGGGCCTGAAGCACAGAGTTGTACTCGGCCGGACGTTCGCCTGGCACCCTGCCCTGCTTGTCCTCCTGACGGTCAAGTTGCGAGGTCACGCGCTGCAGAGCCTGGTCAGCTGCTTCGCGGGACACCACCGCCGTGCCGGCGACCGGTGCTCCCATTGCAGCGGCGGCCGCCCGGGCCGCTTGGCCAAGTTCAGCGCGCTGCGCGGCCAGGGTCTCCACTCGGCTGCTGGAGGCGAGCCGCGCCTCGGCGGTGCCGTAGCTATGAACGAGCTCCCGCGCCGCCGCCTGATCGAGAGACGGCGGGACGAAGTAGCGGCGTGCGACAGGGTCGTAGGCGGCGCCCAGCTTTTCGGCATGGGCCAGCCCCTCCGGCGACGGGTCGATGTAAAGCCGGTCCCGTGACGCTTCAGCGTGCAACGGGATGGTCTCCATGAGTGCCCTCACTTTGCTCGCCTCGAGGTCAGCGGGGATGAACAGCGCGCGGTTGGCGGTGTCCACCTGGGCGCCCAGGGCGAGCGCGGCGCTCCGCTGTTCGGCGCTGTGAATGTCGAGATAATGCCGTGCTCCCTGCTCGTGAGCGACGACGCGGTTGACCGCGCGCGCGATCGCGTCCGTGTCGAGGCCGAGTTCAGTGGCGAGGCGGCCGAGGAGATCAGCCTTCTTGCCGTCGCCGACCAGGTTGAGATTGCGAGCCGCCGCGCGCAGATCGCGCTCGCTCGCCAAATCGACGACATTGTCGCCCTTCTGCGGAGCCTGCTCCCCAACGGCTCGGAAGCCCTCACCAGCGGGAATGCCGAGCGCGAGGCGGGCATTTCCAACATCGGTGGCGTGAGCGCGGGCAATCTGAGCGGCGCCGGCGGCGTCCGCCGCGACACCAACGGCTTCCCAGCCGCCATCCACCGACCGCGCAACCACCTCGATGCCACCACCGAGTGCCGCGTCCCGCCGAACGGTCCCGTAATCGAAGTGCGAACTCGCACCGATTGGCGTCACCCCCTGACGTCGGTCTGCCATGGCCCGCAGCAGGGCGTCGAGCGCCCGTCCGCCGGCGAGGGCTGTGCCGGCGGCGAAGGCCTCGTCCTGGCGCTCGAAGACCCCGATCTCGGTGACGCCCGGTCCCTTTGCAGCGGCATAGAGGCGATGTCCGCCCTCTTCGGCCACCGCAAGACGCAGGTTCCCCTGCTTGGCCGTGGCCATCCCGTCAAGCAGGTCCCACGCCAGCCCGCCGGCGGGGGGAGCCTGGCCATCGATGCCGAGCGAGAGCCGGACCGGGTTGGCCCCAAGCTTCGTGCCTGCCAGCAGCGACGCGGACGGACGCTGACCGCCGCGCTCCTGCAAGGGGCGTGCTGACACCTGGGCCGAGCCGACCGATCGGGGGTCCGAGATCACCCGCACCGGAGCGATGCTGGCGAGGTCCGGATAGTCCGCCAGCACATTGTCCGGCACGAGGCGGCCGCGGTGCACCGCCTGCTGGATCAGCGCCTTGTGCAGCGCCGCCTTGATCGTCGGCCCGTCGGGCTCCTTGCCCAGCGCCGCCTTCAGCTGGGCCATCTGCTCGGCCGTGACCTTGACCATCGGCGGGTCACCCAAGGCATAATCCTTGAGTTTCGTCGCCGAATAGCCGGTTCCTTGAGAGCGCTCGCTCTCCTTGATCGGCAGGTCGTTGCGCGCCACGAACTCGGCCTGCGTGAGGTGATGGAGCTGCACCAGCTTTGGCGGCGGCGGTGCGCTCGCCGGCGCGGCCCGGCCGGCCCGGCCGGCACTCGCCACCTTCACCGCGCTGACCCCGCTCGCGCGGCCGAGTGCCTTGGCCACCTCCCGGTCGACGTCGGCCAGGAGCGCGGTTTGACGGCCGTCGTCCTTGAGGACGTGATAGCCAGCCTGTTCTGTCAGCAAATGGCGGATCTCCGCCATCGGAAGGCGCTTGTTCAACTCGGCCACCAACTGCGCGCCGGGAAGGTTGGCGTTCGCCCGGCCGGCCATGCGCTCGTACCGCTCGGCGAGGGCGTCGAGCCTCGCCAACCGGGCAATGCGCGCAGCCTCGAGCGGGGCTATGGGCTTGTCCACGGCGAAGGTGCGAGCCCGCTTTGCCACGTTGCCGCTCTTCAGGTCCTCGAAGATGCTTTCGATCGTGCGCCAGCCCTTCTCCTCGTGAACCTTGTCGACGCGGCCGAGCAGCTTGTCGAAGCCAGTCTTGAATCCGTCCTTGATCGCGACGACGACACCGCCGCTGCTGTAGCCCTTGCGCACGGCTTCTACGACCGATGCCTTCTTCAGGTGAGCCGGCTTGACCCCGGTGGCCAGCTGGTAGGCCTGGGCAAAGAGGCGGGTGTCCTGACCGTCATGGCGCAGCCGGGCGTATCGCGCGAAGACCGCAGCGAGCTTTTCGTCCGGGGTACGGCCGCCGATCGGATTGGTCTGGCGCTGCAGAACCTGCAGGCGGAAGCGCGCCGCCTCCAGTTCGGTGGTGGCCTCGGCGTACCGCTCGCCGAGGTCCCGCTTCGCCTCCAGTCCCTGGATCTCCTTCTCCAGCGCAGTGACCGAGCTGGTGACGCCTTTTCGCTCCTCGTCCAGCGACTGCTTTTCGACCTGGAGAAGCGCCTTCTCCAGCGTCGGCAGCCCCTTCAGCAGCGCGGTACGCTCGGCCGGAATCAGGAAACTGGCCAAGCCCTCGTACAGCTCGTGATAGGTGGTTTCGATGACGAGCCCAGGCTCCTGGTCGCCTGAAACCGCCACCGCATGCAGGGCCTTGAAATAGAGGCCGGCGACAGGTTGCCGACTGCCCCCGAGCGCACCGCTGTCGACGACTTCCTGACCACCGCCGTAGAGCCGCTCGACAAGCTCAGCCCGCAGGTGGGGAGCCATTTCCGCGGCGATTCCCTGGACGGTCGCCTTCAGGGAGGACAGCTCACGCAGATAGTCGGGATCGGTGGAGTAATCTCCGGCAAAGCCCGCGATGCGGTCGGCCAGCTGTGCCGGAAAGGCCTTCCGCCACTCCGGATCGGAGCCGATCGCGCCGTCGGGACCGATGTGCTGCAGGAAATCGGCATAGGGCAGCGCGTTCCAGCGGCCCTCGCGAGATGGGTCACGGAAAAGGATATGCCCGCTTTCCAAGGGGAAGACGTTCGGGTTCGCTCCCTGGATCTCGCGATAGAGGAGATCGTTGAGCAGCATAGGCCGGCCGGCCTCCGCCGCTTCGCTGCGGATGGCGTCGATCACGGCAAGCGGCCCGGCATCCGGCGGCAGGGCCGCGACACGCTCGAGCGCTATGATCTCGCGCTCCGCAAGCTCCTCTTCCAAGGTCATGTTCCGGCTCCTGGGCCGTTCGGTGTTCGGTTGGGTGACGATCTGCGGAGCGAGGATCAGGGCCGGCTGCGGAGGTGCCGCTGCCGCAGGGGCGGTGACGAAGACGGAGGAAGCGCCCTGCGCGGCGGCCGCCGGCGCGGAGACAGTCAGTCCACTGAGGTCGAGGGGCGGTGCCGCGGCGGCGGCCGGCGTGCTCCGCAATCCACTCAGGTCCGCCGGCGCGGCGGCGGCGCTGGGTGGAACGTTGAGACCCGACAGGTCGGCCGACGCGGATGGTGTGACCGCCGGGGCCCGGTCGACATCTTGAATGCGGCTCGCCGGCAGGACGCTCTGGTTGTCGAACACCACGGTCAGAAGGCCCGCTTCCGACCTGTAGCGAAGGTCGGTGTATCCCTTCTCACGCAGCTTCTCGAAGACCGCGCGTTCGAGATCATCCTCCTTGCCCTTCGCGCCCTGGGACAGTTGCTGACGGCGGAAGTTTCGGAGATGGCCATCCCGAACGATTCCTTCGAAGTCCTTGCTCGGAGGAAGCTGGAATTGACTTGCCAGCTCTGCGCGGACCGACATCAGTACCTGGCGGAGCTCCGTGCCATAGCTCCCCGCCGTGAGGTCCGCGGTCCGATCGAAGCGGACGGCGAAGGCGCTGATCTCCGGTCCGAGATGGTTGCGTGCAGCGTTCGCGTCGGCCAGAAACCAGGTTTGCCCCGAGATGGTCTCGGTCGTAGCGTTGCCGCCGATCACGAGAATATCGCTGAAGCCGAAGGCCTGTGCTTGGGCGAGCGTCGGCCGGTCGACCTCGAGGTCCTGTGGCATGTAGCCGCGCAGCACCTTCGGGTCGACGGAGCGGCCGTCGCCGAGTGCCATGGTCACCTGGAAGCGATGCTCCTCGGCGAGCTGGCGGCGGGCGGAGTTCTGATCAGTGTCGTTCGGCTGGGACCGGCCAGCCGCCACCGCGAGGCTCTTCGCGCGGTCGGACAGATTGGACGTGATGTAGTAGGTGCGGGATTGCTGCCAGACTTCGTCGCCTCCGCGCCAGCTGTCTCCTGCCGTGCTCTGGGTTTGCGCTGCCTGACGCGCCGGTGCACTCGCGGAGGACGCCTGCCCTCCCGGCGGAGCGTCGATCACGATCGACGCCGCTCCGGCAGCCAGGGTCCAGCTCCGACCGTCCTGGCTGAGCTTGAGCGTCATCCGAGGTGCGAGTTCCTCGGCCACCTTGGCGGCGTCGTTGCGATGGAACCCGGTTTCGTCGGCAGTGACACCATCCTCTTGAGGACGGCTGGTGTATTCCGCCTTGAGGGTCGGGCTGATGTCGGCCCCGCGAACTGCGGCCGGGCCGAAGATACGGTACCGCTCTCCATCGGCGAGCGCTCCGATCTCGTTTTTCTCGAGGCGCTGCGTGGCGCTGCGATAGCGCTGCCACATCGGTGTCGCATCGGGGGCGGGAGCCGCCGTCTGCCGGAAGGTCGGCGGCGCCGTCTGCGCCTGCGACGGTGGCGTCACTCGGTTGAACTGGGAGCGGTCGGGACCGCCGGCGACGACGAGCGAGCGTCCGGCGTTGGCGAGGTTGTCGGACAAGGTCGCACCCTCCTTCCCCAGTGAGAGCTTCAAGGCGGCGAGCTTGCGATCGCCCAGCGGCATCATCTCCAAGCGCTCTGCAAGCTCCGGCATCGCCGTCGCGACGGCCTCGGCATGCTCACCGAAAACCCACACGGTGTCGCGCAGCGCCGGGTCCCTGATCAGGATCACCTCGTCGGGCCGGCCGACTGCGGCCGCCGCTTCCCACGACGCGGCTATGCCGTTCACCGGATCCCTGGCGGCCTCCTCGGCCTGCTGCTGGCGCTGCTGGGCAAGTTGCTTCAGATCGGCGATCTCCACCGGCGTCAGCAGCAGGCTCGCGTAATTGGCCGATGCCTCAGCCTCGGACCCGGCGGCTGCGAACACCCGCAGGTTCAGACCGTCCTCTCCGTCGGTATGGGCCAGCACCACCGGGACGCCCTTGGCGGCCAAACGCGGTGCCGCGCGCGCCGCATCGACGGCGGCGAGCTCCATGTGGTGGATCGTCTGATCCCCATGCTGGAGTTCCATGTAGCGCCCTCGGCGGGCGAGATCGGCATCGAGCTCATTGATGCGGCGTGCATCATCGCCGAAGGTCAGGTAGCGCTTCGTCCTCTCGTCAAACAGCAGGACCACGCTGGTGCCGAGGTCCTTCGCACGCAACACGGTGCGGATGTCGTCTGCCAGATCGACGGCGCTGACCTTCACCGCCGTGGCTTCGACCCGCTCCAGCTGCTCCTCATTCACCGGCGCGCCGTCGAAGGTGAGCGCCAGCCGGCCGGCAGCCCCGTAGCCGAGCGCCTGAAGTGTGCGTCGGCCGGCGCCGATCGCCGGCTGGCCGGCCACATGGGTGACGTAGGCGAACGGATTGGCGGTCCGCTCGGCTTCCAGGACGTTCTCGGCGACGACGATATCGATCGGGTCGCCCGGGCCGAAGTCGAAGCTGTGGATCTGGACTTCGGTCGGTGACAGCGGGATGCGCGTCGTTTCATAACCCCACCGGTGCAGCGAGCCGACCAGACTGTCGGCGAGCGCCTGCGCGCCGGTGCCGAGAATTTCGGTGAGGCGTCCATCCTGCAGGATTTTCAGGAGCGCATCACCGTCGCCGATGCCGACGCCCTCCAGAACGTCACTGTTATCCGCCGCCCATAGCCTCACCGCATCGGCGGCCTTCTGGGGCAGGACGTCGGCCGGCTCGCTCAGGTCGAGGATCCGGTCATACCGCAGGAAGACCGGCACCACCGCGGAACCGTCTTGAAGCAGCGGTCCACGCTCTTCGGCTACGGTGCGGCCTTCGAACAGGACATGGGCGCCGGACCGGGACGCATCGAGATAGGCGAGCTGCGGATCGACCGTGACGTGCCAGTAATGCCTCGATACGTCGAAGCCTTCTTCCTTCAGGACGGTGAGATCGAACTCGGTCCGCTGCGCCGCACGCTCCTCCAGGCGTCGCTCAAGCTTGTCCTTGGAGAGCCGGGCGCGATACGCCTCCTTTTCGGCCTCGAGGCGTGCGCGATACTCCTCTTCCTCGGCCCGGCGTTCGGGCAGCCAGCGGGCAAGCTGATCGGGGGCGAGTGCCACCATGCCATTCGAGGTGACATAGACGACTTCGCCCCGTTCATCACCGCTGTTCAGCCGGACCGCATCGAAACCCTCGGTCTTCAGCCGTTCGATGATGTAGACGACCTCGTCTTCGCAATGCAGTCCGAACACCTTCGACCATTCGCCGAGCGCGATGTCGTTCATGAAGTCGACGGCGTTGTACTGGGCCGCTTCGTCGAGCGCTCGCTGGCTGATCTCCATCGAGGTCAGGCGATCGTTCTGCCCCTCGGTGGTGCCGGCCAAGTGAGACCACTCACCGGCCAGTCCCCGCATGTTGTAGTCGTGGAGCAGCTCCTCGTACCGGCGCTCCGTGACGAACTCGCGAATGCGGTCCTTGCCGGCGTTCCAAAGTTCGCTCAGCACCGTGGTGACGGTGCCTTCCATGGGATGAGCGGACAGATCGGCGATGCGCATCTCCGAGGCGGTGCGCAGATAGACCGGAGCGATGTTTTCGCCGGCCCGCTCCCGAGCGGCATCGGGGCTGCTGTAGATCGGCAGGTGGTGGTCCGACAGGCTACCGCTTCCCATCTGCCGCAGGTCCGGCTTCAAGCCGTTTTCGACCTGCGTCCAGTAGAGCTCGGTAACATCGAAGCCGGCCGCCTCCAAAGACCGGGTCCGGCCGGTCGGATCGCCAAGCAGGTGGTCGAGGTGGCGGTCGGCCTCCCGTTGGGACGCCGCCGAGAGTGCGCGCCGGGAGCTGGAGGCGAGTTCGCGGCGAAACTCCCGGTCCTCGCGGACCCGAGCGGGATCGTCTGCCCAGTTCGCCACACGGTCGAGGTCGTCGGCCGCCGTCAGCGCGGTGTCGAGATAGCGCAGCCAGGGCCTGAGTGACGAGCCGGTGTCGGTCGGCACCACCGCCCAGCCCTCACCGGTGACGCTCGCCACCCCGAAAGCCAAGGTCGGGATCACCGCGAGACGTTTTTCCTCGTGCTGGAGGGCCGGCACAAGCAGGGAATCTCCGTATTTATCGACATAGACCTCTACGTCTGCCCGCTGCCATCCAGCAGGAAGTGTCGCATTCGACAGGGCCGCATCGAGCGCCCCGAGGAGGTTCAGGGTGTCAGGATGTTCCGGTATGCCGGGCTGTCCCAGACCTCCATCGCCCAGACTCAGACGGACATCGTCACGATCCGGACGCTGACGCGGCAGCGGACCGCGCGTCAGCAGCCACTCCAGGCTCTCATGCCCGAATGCACGGCCGGTGGCGGCCCGCTCGGCGCGCCAAGCCTCGCGCGCGGCGGATGCCGAGCCATCGACTGTCACGCGTTCGAGAGCGCGCACCAGCCTGGAGGCGGCCTTTCCGGCCGTATGCGCGATCGGCAAGGAGGCAAGCAGATCCGGGTTCACCGGCGCCAAGCGCTGTGCGCGGTCATGGGCGAGCGCAAGTGCGGTTTCGATGGCACCGCCTGCGGCGTCGAGCGCCGTCAGCGGCCGGTCCAGATAATCGAGAAGCGGCTCCGTGATGCGGGGGACGCTGCCGGGATTCCGCCGGTGCGGAAGGTCCGCCAAGGCAGCGAGAGCTTGATGACCAGCATCCGCATCACGCTGCGCCGCTGAACGGGACGCCGCGAGCAGCGCCGGCAGTGCCTCCAGATAGCTGGCTGCGAGGTCGACGGACTGGCGGTGGTCGGGACCCGCTGTCCTGCCGATCAGCGCATGCTCCACTCCCGGCTTCCGCAGGGCCTCGGCCGCGAGTGCTTCCGCCTGGGATGGATCGCGCAGGACGAAGATCGCCTCATCGCCAGCCTGGGCGAAGCGCACATCGGTGTTCGGAAGGACCGGGACGGCGGCACCGGGGGCAAGGAACACGCGCAGCTCGGCTCCCGGCTGCGCGTGCCGATCAGCCGCCTCGGCCGCCGCCAGACGGAGCACCCGTTCGACTGCCTGCGCCAGGCGATCCTCCGGCGAAGCGCCGGCGGAACGGATTTCGGCATCGAGCACCGCCGGGTCCGCCATCAGGCGCCGAGCCGCATCCTCGGCGTCCGCGGCACCTGTGTAGCGGTAAAGTGCACCGCCGGCCGGAATCGGCTGACCATGGGCATTCGCCAACCGGTCCAGCCGGCTCATGACGGCGGCGCCCGGCACCTTCAGGCCGGTGTCAGTAACGGCATCCCGGGTTGCCACCAGGAGCTCGATCTCGCCGGAAAGCCCCAGGCTGAGCGATACCTGGCTTCGGCCATCCTGCACGGACTCGCCGCGCAGCGCGATCGCCTCCAGTTCGGCGCCGAGGCGACTGACCTCGTAATCGTGCTGGCGTGCCCTCTCTTCCATAGTGGCGAGGGTGGACAGGGTGGCCTTCGGATTTCCGGCCCAAGCCGTCACGCGGTCGGCGACCAGCTGAACCATCTCGGGTGTCGTGGTCGTCTCGCTGCGGGCCAGGAAGCCGCTGATCATCTCGGCGGCCATACGGAGATCGCTGGAGTGCTCTGCGACCGGGCGCAGCACGGCCATTTCGGACGCAAGCGAGCGGCGCCGTGCCTGCGGGAGGCCGCGGTCGTGCAGCTCCATGGCCAGCACCATGTCGAGCGGGCCGCCGAGCATCTGTGCGGGCTCACCAAGACGAGCCTCCATGCTGTCCGCACGGCGGAGGTGACGCTCGATCGCCGCGAAGTTGGTGGGGTCGTCCGCAGCGTTGAGCAGGGCGCGATAGCGCTCGACGACCACCTCCAGCCGGGCCAACTGATCCGCCGTAGACGGATTCAGATCGCGTTCGGCGGCAAGTGACCGGATGGCGTCGAGACCGAACTCGATGGCCGCCGGGTCGATCTTGCCGTCCTGCCGGAGAGAGGACCGATAGATCGGGACCGGCCCGAGCGTCATCGCCACCGCCTCACCACCCTGGATCCAGGCGATGGTTCCGTCGGCCCTCATCATCATCGAACGGTCGGGTAGCGTCTCCCGGGCCGCGTCGCTTGCAGCCTCGCTGACGAGCCTGTCGATCTCGGCCGCAATGCGATCCCGGCGTGGGTCGTCGAAGTCCAGCTGTTCGGCCTGTTCTCCCAGGGCCTTGATCGCGTCTGCGCGGGCCTGGGTGTTCTGCGCCAACGCCGTATCGAATGCCTTCACCTCTTCCGGCGCGGGCTCCTCGTCCAACCCGTAGGCGTGGCGGCGCTCGGCTGCATAGGCTTGCTCATGCGCAGCAACCTTCAGAACCTCCTGAGCGGCTGCGGCCGTTGCCCTGGCGAGCGAGACATAGTCGCCTGCTTCGGACGCCTGCCGCAACGCAGCCACAGCGAGGTCGTGCTGCGACAGCATCGTCGCGACCGCGCCAGCCGCCGGGTCGGAAGCCGCCGGCGCTTCGCCGCTCAGCTGGCGCAGAGCGCCCTGCATCTCCTCGACCTGTCCGCGCTGACGCAGGCGCATGCCCGTGTCGGAGGCCAGCTCATGGAGCGCTGGGAGGATCACGTCCCGGATCTGGCGGTCGAGATGCTTGATCGCGACCGACTGCATGATCGGCCCGGCCTCGGTTCGCAGCTGATGGTCGAAGTCGGGATTGGCACGCCTGTATGCGAGATCGGAAGCGCGGCTCCAGTCCGTAACCGGGCCGAGTTCACGCGCCATGGCGATGGCGTCTTCGGGAGCGCTGAAGACCACCGGCTCGTTGATCGCATGGCCGGTTTTCCGGTTGACCACCATCCAGCTGGTGCCGGTGTGATGCTCCGGCAGCGGAACCACGCCGATCAGGACATCGTCGGTGACATGCATCCGCCCCTGCTCATCGGGCCTCAGCGCCTCGTAGTTCAGCAGAGTCAGGTGCTGGGCGGTCGGAGCGGGGGCGATGCCGAGCGGTTCGTCCGGGTGGGTGAGACCAGCATAGCTCCGGCCAAAAAGAAGCTTGGTGCCGGTGCCGCTGGAAGCGTGCTCTCCCTCACCCACCACGGGAATGTCAGCCCGCTCCCACCCGTCGCCCGCAAGCTCCGGCAGCGCCATATCGACAGCCTGGGCCGCAGCCTCGCGCATGGCCCGCTGCATGTCGCGCAGCTCTTCGGTGCGCTCCGTGCCGGCGCGCTCGGCATTGTGCCGGGCCTGCTCCTGTGCGCGGGCAGCGAGTTCGTCACGGGCTGTGTCCCTGGCAAAGGTCGTGGCGCCAGCAAGGGAGACCGCGGCGCGCGCAGCCGCACGCGCCATTTCCGGGTTGGTGTTGGCGATCTCCAGGGCCTTGGTCAGCAACTCGATCCGAGCATAGGCGGATAGGATCGGCTGCAGTTCCGCATCCAACCGGATGCGCCGGTCTTCGGGCAGGTCCTGTCTGTCGAGGCTTGCCCGCAAGGCCTGCTCGACCTGCAGCACGTTCAGCCGGGCCCAGGCCACAGGGGCGCGCTTGAATGCGTGCTCATACCAGCGGCGATGCGCCTTGTCTGCGACGCGTCGAACCGCGCGGGGAGAGCCAAAATCCTCGCTCGCGAGGCGGTGCACCGCCTCGTAGAGAGCGGGCAGCTCCCGCAACTGGTCGCTGAGCGCCGGGAGGTAATCGGCCCAGCTGGTCCGCCGCAGGTCTTCCTGGTTCTCGCGCAGCAGCATCTGCGCTGTACGGACACCCTGGTCCATGACGCGAGGCTGCGCCGCCTGCCGCAGGTCGACCGAGGCGCGCATGGCGGCCTCAAACTCCTCCCAGGTCTTTTCGACAGGGTCCAGACGCGAGGCTGCGCCGCCCAATGACAGGCGGACGCCCGGCGCCATGGCCGGCAAGCCCTTGGTCAGACGGATCGCTTCGCTGACGCGGGCGTCGTCCTGCATCCGGTCAATCTGGGTCGCCGAATTCGGCACGAGGATGCGATGGCCGGGGTTCCCGATCACCGTCAGCGCCTCCGTCGCGAGCCGCGACGGGTCCGACACGCCCCCGGCCATCGCGTGGGCGACGCCAGCCAGGCGGTCGATATGGTCGGCCACGCGAACCAGCGGCGACAGTTCCTCGCGCAGTTGGCGGGCCTGGCCAGGCAGCATGCTGCCGGCCTCGACGGCCAAATCGAGCGCACCCGCGAGCTCCTGATCGATCAACGCTCCTTGCCCATGCCAGTCTGCGGCCACCCGGCCAAGGGTGCCGGCATGCTGGCTCAGCGTCAGGCGCGCGTCGGACGCGGCATGTGCCGGGTCAGCCTCGACGCGGTGCAACAGGCGGTAGAGGTCGTGCGCCGCCTGGAGCTGTTGCCATCCATTCTGTGCCATCCACCCATCAGGGGACAGATGGCCGGACAGTTCCGCCGTCGATCGGGCCGCGTCGATGCCGACCGAAACGGCCGCCGGCAAGATGCGCCCCTGCCCATCCAGGGCAGCGCGGGGCACCGGGGTTTCCGCGGCGATGCTCGGCATCGTCCTATCGCCGATCACGAGGCGTTGACCGTCGGCGCTGACATCGAGCGAAATCGTCGGAATGCCAGCGGCCTCGAACCGGGCATCGTCGGTCGCGCGGGCAGCTTCGCCGTCGGCCAGCAAGCCGGCGCGTTCACGCTGCGCATTGTGCTGGAACTCCGCCATCGCGAACTCTTTGATGAGCTGCGCCGGGCGGCCGGAAACCAGCGTCGAAGACTCCTGATCCTGAACGGCAGCCTTGATTGCGCCGAGACGCGCAAGCTGGTCTTGAACGTGTGCTGCCGTCTCGACGATGAGCTGCGCAGCCCTGCCATAGCGCGACGACAGGGTTTCAAGCCGGTGGGCGACGACATAGTCTTCGACCTGGACGCGCTCGAGGAAATTCGCCGGCAGGTACCCGACCGTAGCGTCCGAGCGCTCCTGGTCGGTCCAGTCTCCCGGGAGCTCCAGCAAGGCGGTCGCCGTCGCGCCCGTCTCTTCCATGAGCCTTGCCATGTCGGACTGGATCGCCTCGTAGAAAGCGCGGGACCCGATTGGATCGTTCTCCGGCGTCCAATCGCTCCAGTCGATGCCACGGGCGAATTCGACGATTGGCAGGAGGGCGCTCAGACCGCCCAGAACGAGTGCATTGGCATCGTCTCCGCGCAGAGAAGCGGCAGCCTCCGCCTTGCTGCGGGGCGGCATGTAGTCGGCAATCAGCCGGTCAGCCTCCGCAGGGGCAAGCGGCTGGGTCAATCCGCGCCCCTCGACCTGAACGGCAAATTCCTGCGCCGTTCGCAGGGCATCGGTGAGCGTTCCTTCCCAAGGCCCCATCGGCACTGACCAGGTGCCGCCCTGATCAGGAACCCCGGTCACGCGACCGTCCGCCGGGCCATCGCCGCTGACCAGGAGAGTGGGAACCCAGGCGGTCTCCACATCAATCCGGTGTCGGATGATCCCCTCTTCCTTCGGGTTCGACACCGCGGCCACGCCGACCGGCAGGCCAGGATAGGCGTAGACGGCCATCGCCAAGCCATCCGCTGCGGCCTGGGCGCCAGGCAGAAGGCCGGATTCCGCAAGTTCAGCCTGCTGCCGGCGCAGTTCGGCGCCAAGAGCGGCCGCTGCGGCTTCGGTTTGTGCGGCGACCGACGCCGACCGCATTTTGTCCGCGCGATCCTGAAGCGCCGCGGCGTCTTCGGTTTGGCCCGCCATCCCGACGGCTGCAGCGAGCATCGGCCGGCCGGAGGTCGGGTCTACCGACGCCCGTACAAGCCCTTGAATGGTGATGTCGACATGGTCGAGCAACGTCGCGACCTGCCGGACCTCCCGATCCATCCTTTCACGCGACGCGCCCGTGATGGAGAGTTGATCCAGTGCCCGCCCGGCATCCGCGATGAACTCGGCGCCGGCGACGACGTAGGGACGTCCATCGGCACCGCGGTTCGTGGCGAAATAATCGCGGTGTGCGCGTTCGGCATCCCGCCTGACCTGCCTGTCCGACAGCGTGTCGAAGGCGATCCTGTGTGCGGAGGCATAGAGAGGTGCCAGCCCTGCCACCAGTCCGCTGCCGGTCTGATGCACCCAGGGAAGCGCATCGGGAGCCTGGCGCAACAGATAGGTGGCCGTCTGCACGGCGCGAGCGAGCGTCTCGGGCGGAACGACGTCGGCTTCGGATACCGGGCGTTCCAGGTTCGACGCCCAGGCCTGCCGGGTTTCGCGGTTTGCGTCGGCACCGAGGGAAAGGGCCGCAGGGGTCTTGCGAGCTGCCTCGACCGCCGCGGCCGCGTAGCCGCCGTTGAGAACCCGGGAGAAAATGCCCTCGACGCTTCGGTCGAGGGCCGCGTGCACCTCGGCCGGGGTGCGGAAGCCCTTGCCGCGCAGCCAGCCGTTCAGGCGGCTGAAGAAAGTCCTCGCCTTCTCGAAGCCGCTGCGGACCTCCGGCCTTTCAACCTTGAGGCGCTCAGCAGCCCAGTCACTGAACGCGTAGGCCACCCGCTCGCTGAAAGGCATGCGTTCGGGGCGGCCTGAAAGGGAGTGGAGGATCTCAGGCGCGCGCTCGATCGCTTCGGACAAGGCCTGGAGATCGGCGGCCATGGGATGGGCGGCCCGTTGTTCCGCTGCGGACGTATACCATTGCCCGTACGCGGTGGCCAAGGCGTCCAGGTCCCCGCCATGGGCATCGAACAGGCGCTTGGCGGTCGTATCCTCCAACCCGCGAGCGACGGCATATTCCAAGCGGAAACTGCCCGGGAAGGCCACCTTCAGAGCGCGGAGTTCCTCCTCCGGCAGCACCGCCTCGATGGAGTGGAACATTTCGTGCGAGAGCTCACGCACCTGCTTGAACTTGGGGTTCATCGACAGGGTGACCAGCCGCCGGGCGGGCTCGAACTGCCCGGCAACCCCGACCGTCATGTAGTGCTGGATTTCGGCTTCCGAACGGGCGCCCGAGGCGATGAGGGCCGCCCGGTCCGTAGACACCAGCTTGTCGACCAGCTCCAGCTTGACCGCGGGGTTGATCGTCTGGGCGATCCGGTGGAGTTCCGCACGCAGTTCGGCCGGGGCCAGGCTTGCAGGCGCGCTCGCTTCACCAAGGCTGAGCTGCGCCTGCCGTGGGTCGAGGGAAAGGCCGAGCCGCTCACGCCCCGCAGCAGTCAGGGCGATTCCTGCGGTGGCGCTCGCGCGCGAATTACTGAGTTGGCCGAGGTGACGGTTTTCGACAAGCCCCTGCTCATAGGCGGAGCGCAACACGCGCGGGTCGAGCCTGAGGCCTGCAGGAGCGGCGAAGATGCTGACCTGTCCGCTGCGGCTATGGGCGCGCTCCAGGGTAGCGATGTCGCGCAGGAGGGCGATCAATCCGCGCTCGTTGCCAGATCGGATCGTTGCCGTCTCCTCTCCCAGCGACAGTTGCCGACCGGCGACAAATCCGAGCGCCGCAAGACCGGCGCCGGCGGCGGCCAGGACGGAGCCAGCGATCTTCGGGTGTTGATCAACCCAATCGCCCACCCGCTCCATCCAACTCATGCTGGCGGGCTCGGGCGGCGTGTCGCTTGCGGGCCCTTCGGCGATTGCCCTGGCCTGCTCGCCAAGCGCCGAGAGGGTTCCGTCGATCAAATCGAGGTTACCAACCGATGCCGCCGCAACGAGGCGGTCCCGCGCGTCGCGCAGGGCATGAGCGCGACTGGCGGTGTCAGCCGCAATCTGGTGGAGCTCCATCGACGCGTCGAGGAAATCGACCCGGTTCGACAGCGTGCGCAACACGCTGTCGAGCAACAGCGCGGCGTCGGGGCCGGCTGGCTCATCGGTCTGCTGGCCAAGGCGCGCGAGATCAATCGCAGCGGCGGCATCAGCTATGTCGCTGACCAGGGAACGGGCAACGGTGGCGTTCAGCAGCGCCGGAAACTCTTCGTTCGCCCGGCCGATCGCGACCGCCACTTCGTTGCGGTCGTGGACCCGGTCGCCGATCCTGTCAACAGCGTCCAACCAGGCCATGCCAGCCGCTTCCGCGCCGGCTCGTAGGGCCGCCCCTTCATCGGGAAGGTCGCTGGTGCCGATTGGCACCCCCTGCCACAGGATCGTCGCACCGTTGGAGAAAGCGAGCCGCGCCGCAGCGCGTTCGGGGGACTGAGCCAGATCGAACCCGTTCGGGCTCCAGCTCCCAGCCTCGCGCCCGTCAGATGCAGCAAGTTGGTCCAGCGCCAAGGAGGTGCGCTCGATCACGTCGGCCGGCAGCAGACGGCCGGCGTCCACTTCTGCCTCCGCAAGCCGGCGGTCAAGGGCCTCAAGCACATCCAGCGCTTGGACTGCGCCACTCGAGGCCAGCAGGGCGCCCAGCGCCGCGCCATTGTCATCCAGCAACGCCGAGCGCGCCGTCGGCTCCGAAGCCGTGCTCATCCACAGCGCCACCGCCTCGGACCGTGCCGCCGCACGCTCGGCGTCCAGCCGCTGCCGGCTTTTCACCTCCATTTCCGCGGCTTCGTCCAGCAGACGCCGCAGCTGAGCGGACTGTTCCGGGGAACCGAGCGAGAGTTGCAGCCCATCAGACCGGGAAGCGGCCCGCACCTCCTCGGCTACGCGCATCGGATCCCGTGCAAGGCCGCCTTCCAGGCTACGAAGAACCCCGACGGCTTCAACCAAGCTGACGGTTTGATAGACGAACGCATGGGAGATTTCATCGGGAGCGTCGTTGGGATCGCGGCGCCAGAGCGTGTAGCGCGGCATCAACGAATGCTCGCCGGCCAGCGGGTCCGCCAGGTCGCCCATGTTGCTTGGAACATCGTCGCCAGTAGAGACGTCGATTAGCCAGCCGGGCGCCTCCGGAGGGCCGTAACAACCGGTCATATCGAGCGCAGCCGGCGGCTGGACCCACCGCGCCTCGGCTGCAAATGCAGCCAAACGGTCGGTAAGCGGCTGGACCCATGCGTTCAGAAGCGGCTGGCGAGGCTCGTCGCCGATCTCACCAATCGACAGCTGCGGCGGCTTCGGCATGGACACCGAGACGGCTCGACCGGCCTCCAGGTCCGCGGCCACCGACCGCAGGGCCTCGCCGGCGACGCGCCCCTTCAGGTCGACAACCGGACGGCTCCACAGCCGTGCCTCCTGGGTTCCCAGGCCCTGGACGACGGCCTGGGCGGGAAGCTCCCCAACAAGGGTCCTGGCCAAACTGGGAGCGGTCAGGACCAGCGTGCGCTGACCCCACGGCTGCGCCGCCGCATCGTGCCGTCCTGAGATGCCCAGGGCGGACAAGTAGTCGGCACCCAGGGCGACGATCGCGCCGTCGTACCCACCCTCTGCCAAGCGGTTGGATACCGTCCGCGATGCGCCGGTCCGGATGTTCCAATCGTCCTTCTCGGAAGGCGTGAGGTCCCGCATGGCGACATCGTAAGGGACGATCATCTCGCGCCCGTCGATCGCGCCATAACCTGCGGAGACGATGACGACGTCGACGTCGGCGCCGGCGTCCCGCAGCCTGGCGACTCCTTCCATCAGATCCCGGTGAGAGCGGCCGGTGTACATCTCCTCAGCCGGTCGTGCATGGGCCTTAAGGTCGGCGACACGCTGGGCGAGTTGATCAGCCGGCCCGGAGAAATCCGCTGCAGTCAGCGGGTTCTCCACCGCCTGATCCTTGCTCGCAGTGCATTGGGTGATCACCAGGAGCCGCGGTCGCGAGGGCGTGCTGCGGGCCTCTTCACCCAATGCGGACCCCGTGCCGCGTGGGTCGGGGCCTGTCCCCTGGTCGGTGACGAGCGCGTCGGCCGCGCGTGTCCCAGCCCCACGAACCGCCAGCTGGGCGCGGGCTGCGAGCCAGACGTCGCGGGCCGTGTCCGCATTCAACCACCAATTCTTCGGAACCTCGCCCCCGGCCTCCCTGACCAAATCCTCGGCAAAGCGGATTACCTTTTCGGGTGTGGCCGCCCGCCGCTCGGCGGCTGCCGTGGTCCGGGCCTGAAGCTCCGCAAGGCGCTCGCGCGCAATGCGCCAGAGCTCCGAGGCCTGCGCATCGTCCTTCCACCAGCCGTCGGCGATCTCGACCCCTTGTTGTCTGACCATCCGCTCGACGAACGCCTGCTGCCGTGGGGTCAGGACACGCGCGGGCCGGTCTGTGCGTGCCAGACCATCGGCCGTCGCTCCGCCAAGGCTCAGCATCATCGCCTGGTCGAGGTCGAGCGGTATGGCGGTCGCGAGGATGCTCGCGGCGGCCAGGGCCTGTGCATGCGCTGAGGCGTCAGCGTTGATAGCGACCAGATCAGATGCGAGATCCAAGCGAGGGTCGAGTGCGGCGAGACGCAAGAGCGTGCTCTGAGCATCAGCGGGATGTTGAGGTCCAAGGCTATAGGACACCCGCCCAGCCGCCTGCAGCGTGTCCGCGACGGTCAGGGGGTCGACCCCGAGCATCGAGTGGGCTGCCTCCGCCGCCTGCACAAGCCCGCTCAGCGCCGCATCAGAGGTGTTCTGGACCAAGTGCGCCAGGATCTGCCGCACCTCACCAATGGCCGGCATGGCGTCCATTGTGCGGGCCAGCCAATCCGAGGCCTCGATCCCGCGTGCGCGATCGAGAATCTCCGCCGCTTGGTCCCTCCCCTGTCCGATCAGCTCCGCCAGCCGCCGGCCCATCTCGCCGAGGATGCGCCGGAGCGGGTCCGTCATGCCCTGGAGCGCCTCCATAGCGCGCTCCACCAAGGAACCGACCGGCGCCGGGGAGGCCGGAACCAAGCCGCCCGTCGGATCAGGCGGCGCCATGAGCAGGTCGCCTACCCAGTGCTCCAGATTCATGTTCTCAGGAGCGATGGAAGCGCCACCGGTCGTCTGACCGCGCAGCAGTACGGGCACCGATGCAGGCTCGATACCGGCTGCAAGCCATAGCGCGTCAGCGGACGGCAGTTCCGGCACTGCTGAGCGTGCCTGCACCAGGGCAGCGGCCTGCTGGGCCGCGTCGCTCGCGGCGGCCCACCAATCCGCGAGGGAAGCCGCCGCGTCGCTGGTGGCCGCCAAGATGTCGTTCGCGGTGGAGGCGACCTTGTCGGCGGCGACAGCCGCCGCCTCCTGCCCGGTGGCGACGATCGTGGCCGCCGGCGGCAACGGCAGAACCAGGCCCTGCGCATGCGCCCACTGCACAACCCCGGTCGACAGCTCCTGGAGCTCGCGCCCGGTCTGCGCCATGACGCCCGCGGCCTGCGGGTTGACGCGGGCCGCCTGCTCGATGAGCAGGGCCCCGACCTCGTGGAGGCCGCGCGACAGGCCGTCGGCCGCGTAGCCCAGCAGCTGCGCGCCGCTGGGGAAGACGTCCATGGGCAGGCGGGCCGCCGCCCAGTTCTGCCAGGAGTCCACCTGCAGGCGCAGGGACGCATCCCGGAGGGCGGAGGCGAGCTCGGGCGACAGGCCCGAGACTTGGGACGCCGCGGAGGACAGGAGGTCGGCGCCCGCGCCCTCGGCGCTCGCCAGCAGGTCGATCGCCCCGCGGGCGGTCTCCTCGGCGACATCCATGGCGCCGTCGGCGGCCCGGACCCAGCCGGCGGCGGGCGGCGCGACCGCATGGTCCATGCCGCGGGTCAGGATCTCGCCGATCCGGTGCTGAAGGCTCGACGGATCGGCCGCCCCCGCAGGACCCGGCTGCACCAGGGCAGCGGCCTGCTGCACTGCCTCGCCCGCCCTCGCCCACCAGTCCGTTACGCTCGAGGCCGCCGCATCTGCTACGGAGCTGGCCGCGTCGCTGGTGGCCGCCCACATGTCGTCGGCGGTCGAGGCGACCTTGTCGGTGGCCAGAGCTGCCGCTTCCTGACCAATGGCTGCGATTGCGGCGGGACCGGGCAGCGGCAGAACCAAGCCCTGCGCATGCGCCCACTGCACCACCCCGGTCGACAGGCCCTGGAGCTCGCGCCCGGTCTGCAGCAGGATGGTCGCGGCCTGCGGGTTGACATGGGCCGCCTGCTCGATGAGCAGGGCCCCGACCTCGTGGAGGCCGCGCGACAGGCCGTCGGCCGCGTAGCCCAGCAGCTGCGCGCCGCTGGGGAAGACGTCCGTGGGCAGGCGGGCCGCCGCCCAGTCCTGCCAGGACTCCACCCGGAGGCGCAGCGACGCATCCCGGAGGACGGAGGAGATCTCGGGCGACAGGTCGTAGATCCGGGTGGCCGCGGAGGACAGGAGGTCGGCGCCCGCGCCCTCGGCGCTCGCCAGCAGGTCGACCGCCCCGCGGGCGGTCTCCTCGGCGACATCCATGGCGCCGTCGGCGGCCCGGACCCAGCCGGCGGCGGGCGGCGCGACCGCATGGTCCATGCCGCGGGTCAGGATCTCGCCGATCCGATGCTGAAGGCTGGACGGATCGGCTGCACCCGCCGGCGTCGAGAGCGACGTAACCGCGGCTGCAGCCGCGGCACCGGCAGCGAAACGCAGCACCGCGGGAGGTTCATTGACGATCGTTTGGACATCGTCCCTGTCTGAGACAGCGAGCTGAAGGACGCTTGCAAGCTGTGCAGCGAGACCGTCGAGCTCAGGACCCGTCAGCCATCGCGCAGGAGCAGGAGATTCGACCAGGACATCGCCGCGTTCGTCGAGACCGGCGACCTCGACGCTGAGCGCCAAGGCAATGTGCGCATCGAACTCAGCTTGCCGGAGACCGACCATTCCGGGATTGCTCTCGGCACCCTCCAGCGAAACATACGCCGACCGGAGCGCGAGCAGATGATCGCGTGAAGTGCGGAGAGTGTCGGTGGCCATGGAGCTCAGTCCCGTATGGGCGCCCAGCGAAAGGCGGGTTGAATCGTCTCCGATCAGTGTAGCTGAATCGGACATACGTTTGGATGCAGAATAGCGTGGGTTGTCGCTTTGGCGCCATTCTTGGGCGTTCCGCACGGTCGGGCGGTTTCGCGAGCTGGTACCGATATTACCGCGATATGCGCGACGGAAGATGTCCTCGGCGAGCAGCCCGCCGCGGCCTGCGACGAGGGACGAGATACGGAGGCCTAGGGCCTCGGTGGCGTCAGGGCGGAGGCTCAGGACCTCACCGATCCGATAGGCGGCCGACCGGACACGTGCGAAAAGCCGATCGGTGCTGCTCGCCTGTGTGCCTGCGTGCTCGATCCCCCAGCGATGTTCGCGCGCCGCCCAGGCTGCGAAAGCGTAAGCGGCCTCTTCTTCATGCGACCGCCGGGCGGTGGACGGGAACGCCTGACGCAGCACGGACCGTTCGCGTGGCGTGAACAGCGGTTCGAGCGAATGCCACAGCTCATGGTATGCGGTGTCAACGACATCGTAGCGATGATCCAGGCATACGGTCGCCAGACGGGCCAGATGCTCCCAGCGTCCGGCGACCGGCTGCCTGTCGGGCGATGCGGAGCCGGATCGCAGAACAGCGTCGCCTTCGCCCCAGAGTTCGCCGACCAGATCGACCGCCGCCGTTGGATTGACGCGCTGCGCGATCGAAGCGATTTCGGCGCGCAGCGCCGCCATGCCGGCGAAATGTTCCGGTGCGATGGATGCGTAGCCGCGCAGATCGGCGATCTGGTCGAGCACATCGAGGGTCTCGGCGGCAGCCAGGCGGGCTTGCGCGCCGGCTTGTGCCAGGTCTGACACCAGTTCCGCTGGGGTGCCCGCGGCGAGCAACCGACGCTGCGCCTCGTCACCTTCCGGGCCGCCGGCCGCGATTGCCAACATGGCCGAGCGCATGCCGTCGGCACCCAGCAGCCGACGCACCGGCGAGGCCTGCCGGAGAATTTGGCGCTGCAATCTGCTGACGCGATCCACTGCCTCCAGTTCGGCGAATGCTGCCAGCCTGTAGGCTTCGCTCAGATCCTCATGGCTGCGGGGGTCCGGCCGGACCGGTTCCGCAACCTGGGTGACGGTCTGCCGGTCCCGATGACCGGGTGCGGTGCGCGCGAGCGCAGCCCCGAAAGCGGCTTCGCCGAGTGATAGCCGGGTTGGCAAGAGGGCATCGTCGCCCAGAAGCACCGCGCGCGCGATCGCCTCCCCACGGGCGGGAAACCGGTCAAGGTCGGCCGCGGCGAGCGCCGCGTCGCCGGGCGTGAGCTCGGTGAGGGCCAAGGCACGCAGGCGGGTGAAGGGATCGGCCTCCGGCGGCAAAGGCCCGGGGCTCCCTTGATCCCGGTCCTCACGGGTCAGGAGTTGGCCGAGGCTCAGCTTTTCGATGATGCGCACGCTATCCGCATCGAACAGCACGTAGTTCCGCGTACCGAAGCCCTGCCATCTAGACCGACCATCGAGATAACGGATGCCGGAAATTCCGGCGTCGCGCAGCAGATTAGACGCCAGCTCCGCCCGGTCGGCGCCGTGGGGCGCGTTCGGCAGCAAATCGCCGCGACCGATCTTCCACTGGATGCCCTCATAGACATCCTGTCCGATCAAGGACGCCCGGTCGAACGCAACGATCTCGACAGGTTCGACCCGATGCCCCCGGCTCTCGAACCCCCGTGCCGCCTCTTCGTTGCTCAACGGCGTGGAGAACAGCGGCTTGCCGGTCTTGCCGTCAAAGATCTGATAGGCGGTGATGATCTCTCCCGACTCCACGCCGCTCGCCAGCAGCGCCCGCTGGACGGCCGGCGGTTGCTCGTGCAAGGTCGCGTCCCAATCGAGTAGCGTCTCCGGATCGATCGCCAGTTCCACCCGGTACAGATGCCCCGGCGGGCGCAGGTCCACCTCCCGGCCGCGCAGCGTCTCCAGGAACGCCAAGCCCTTGGCGAGCCGTCCATCCGGATCGCCGAAATCCTCGGCCGAGCTTCTCAAATCATCGATGGCGCCGTCCACGCTGCGCGCATCGCGCAGCGCCTCGACGGCGACCCACGGCGCATTGGTGCCAGGCTTGAGAAGCTGGCCACCGACCAGCACGCGAGGCAGCGTGGTGGTGGCCAGCTTCTCGCGGTAAAAGTCGCCGACGTCGCGGGTTTCGGTGAAATAGAGGCCGTACCCGTAGACCGCGGCACCCTCGCCCGTGCCGATCCGCTCCGCGTCGAACCGGTCGAAGTCATGGCCGGAACCGTGCCAGGCACCGATGCTAAGCTTCGAGGGCAGCGCCGCGTCCACGGCGGGGTCACCAGCAGGTTCTGCAACGCTGTCGATGAGCCGGCCCTCCAGGCGATCGAACATCGCCTGGGTTCCGAGCGTCTGCGCCACCGCTCGCAACGGGTCGCCGCCACATTGGGATTGGGTGATCCAATACGCGTCCCCATCGCTGAGGCCGACATCCCATCCGCTCGCCGTGCCGTCCGCCAAGAGATGCGGCGCAAGACCAGTGACGCGCTGCGGTTCAATCGTCGAGGCGAGCGCGCGGTTTATCCGCGTGACCAGCGTGCTGATCGTATGGAGCGATGGTACCCCTCGCTCACCTGGGGCTTCTGATGCCTTCGACCCCGCATGGGCCGGAGTGGGCCGGATTGCTTGATCGTCCGGCCCCGCCCCATTTCCAAGGCTGAGCTTTAGCCCGCCTTGTCCTCCTTCCAAAAATGCAGATGTTCCGGAAGCGCCGCTCGCCAGGTCAGGACCTCCTGGGCTGCGTCGAGGCAGTCCTTCGCCCTCGGATTGTTCGGATGTCTGGCCACGAGCTGCTCGCAGCTCGCGCGGTAGGAATGCCAGTCCGCCGTCGGCGATTCGCGACCAGGACTGTCCAGCAACCACGGGACCGGCCCCGTCACCGGCTTGGTCGGCGTTCCCGGCGGATGTTGTGCGTAGACCGAGTCCAGCATCGAAGATGCCGGCATCCCCTGCATGTTGAGCAAACGCCGCTGCATCCGAAGCGATAGCGTTGAGGAGTTGGTATTCATCATCGGTCCCGATGCCAGTCTCGTTGGTTGAATGATATGCTATGCCATTGTGAATTGCGAGTACACGGAGCGACAGCTCCGGAGCGAGCTCTTCGACGGGAATGCCTGAAGAGCGATTAGAGAGCGCCCATCCGGCCGCCATCTCGGCCTTCTGGTAGGCGCTCTCGAGCATTGCCGCCCGGATCTCCGGCTCGGGAACGGCCGCCTTGAAGGCCTCCGACAGGCTCGCCGCTGAAACTTGCCCCGCTGGTCCGTGTGCGACCACCCACGAAATGCCGGCCTGGGATCCGAGGAAGACAAGATCGGAGCCGCTGAGCGGAACAGGTGACGGATGGGAGTGGTGGACCACAAACTCCCCGTCCACGGCGACAAGGCGCGCCTTCAAATCATCGGGAAGGTCCACTCCGGTCGGCGACAGATTGGTCCCGGCCGCGATCACGGTGTCGACCGCAGGATCATAGATGGCAACGACTTCGCTGCCGAGGGCCGCTTGCTGCTCGCGCACGAAGCCTGCGGCCGCGGCGTGCGGGTCCAGCCCGCCATTGGCCGCCGAATATGCCTGAAATGCTCTCGTCAGGTCGGTGTAAGACTGACCGCCTCCGAGCGACAGAAACGCCGACGGCTGCGTCGCCCCGCCGCCTTGCCCCAGCATCGGGGAACGCTCGCCTCCTGCCATGGCTTCACGGAGGCGTCCTGCATCGCGCAGCGCCTCGTACGACGCCTTGATGAGCGCATCGGTCTCCGGCGAGGCACGCCGGCCAGAGCCCACATAGAAGCCGAGATTGGAGGTCGTATGGCGGCCGCCCTCGGTGGTCTCCTGTCCTTTTCGTGGCCCGCTCTCAAGGCGCCGGGTGGTGGCCAAGCGATATTCCCAGGCCCGGACCCCGTCTTCCGCCTGTCTGGTCAGCGTCGTGCGATGGCGGCCATCCGGCGTCGATGCCTCGATCACGGTTCCGACGGGCAGCATCTGCAGCCCCGCATCAACCAGCTTGGCGACCGCTGCCGGCCCGAACGCGGGATGGCTGGCGCGCAGCACGGCTATGCGCGCGCGGAAGTCCTCCAGCGTGGGCTCCGGGGTCACAAGGTTCGGCCCGGCCGTCTTCCATTTGCTTTCGATCTCGGGGTTCAGCAGTCCGGCGCCCTGAACGGATGTCGGCAGCTTGGCCAACGTCTCCGCCGGGATGACGTCTGCATCGCCGTCTACCGGCGTCGCCAGATCGCGGACAACATCAAGGAGCGAGCCGTTCACCAGGGCGACCCGGCGCTCCAGCGTCATGGGCCGCTTGGCCGTGGCGCCTGCTTTCGAGCCGGTCTGCAGATATCCGATCTGCTTGATCAGGCGTGAAACTCCACCGCGAAGACCGCTTTCGAAGGACTTCAAACGGACGACATGCTCGGGCGCCGAGCCGCGATTGATGTCGCGAACGTCAGCGAAGCCGGCTTGCCCCATCGCCCGATGCAGCGCGTTCACCTTTTCAAGGATGGCCACGGCCAGAGTTCCCGGCACCCGTGCAGGGTCGAAGCCACGCGAACCGTCGCTCAGCGGCATGTCAGCCAAGGAGCCATACTGGACGGTCGGCTCCACCGGCGGCAGGTCGCCGGACACCGAGACCTGCCGACGCTCCACGGCGCCGAGCATGCGGTCGAGCCCCTCGAGGTTGAAGTGAGGGGACTTGGGGGCGACGAGCCGGTCGCGCAGTTCGTTTGCCCATTGCTGGCTGGAGATGGTGAACCCCATGGCCTCGGGCGGCAGCGCCGCGGCGCGCGCGCTGATATCGGCCACCCGGGCGATCTCCTCCGCTGACCAGTCGGGATGGAGCGTGTCAGGCATCGGGATCAGCGTTACCGCCGCGGTCGGTCGGCGCGCTTCGGCCGGGAGCGGGGGATCGTCGCCATCACGCTTGGAGGCGACGCCCAGCGCTGCCGCCCGGGCGGCCACCGACGCATTGCCCGTGGACAGCTGCCCCCGGCGGCCGCTTTCACGTTCGGCGGCCAACCTTGCCGCGAGCGGGTCCAGCAGCGCGGCCTTCGGGTCCTCCGGTAGATCGCCGAAGGTTCCGCGGAGCAGCACGTTGCGATCGTGGAATGGGAAGCGGTTCTCCTGACCGGGCACCGGCGACAGCGTCCAGGCCGGATAGCCGCGGTCGCTGGGCTTGTAGGTCACAGCCGCCGCCATGCGGCTTCGGCCGCGGCCCGCCTGCCAGGTCCAGGAGCGAGGCGGCGCCGGCACCTCGACGACGCGGCCCTTCGCGGGAGCATGCAGGAAGGCAAGGCCTTGCCGTCGGAGAGCAGCTTCCACGACCGGCACCTGCGAGCCAGGCAGCAGCGCCACCTCGTCGATGTTCGCTGCCGACGCGCCGAGCGGCGGATTGGCGATGACCGGCCCCTCAACCACGGGATCATATGTGGCGATCGTTCCGGGTGCTGGCTCCAGGGCACGCGCAATTGCGGCTGCCTGCCCCGTGACGAGCGTTGCCCCAGAGGGCAGGTCGAGAAGCGCGGGCACCGTTGGAAGCTTGGTCTGTGCCGATGTCGGCAGACGGTGGAGCGCGGCCTTTGCCTCGGCTGCCCAGACCGGCAGCGCCTCGAGCATCGCCACATGGGCATCGCCACGGCGGTTGCGGATGGCGGATTCGAGGCGCAGCAGGTCGCCGCCGCGCAGACGAGAGCCGATCCTGGTGCGGAAATCGCTGAAGTGCGGACGTTCGTCGGGAACCGCCTGCCAGTCGACGAGCGCCGACAATCCGCGCAGGTAGAGATCCGCGTCCGCTCGCTTGCGCCATCCAGGCCCGGCATTTGTCCCGGTCGGAACATGCACGACCCGCCACAGCCCGGCGCGCTGTCCGTTGTCGGCGCGGCGCTCGACCGTCAGCGGTGGTGATGCACTGGCATTGGCCTGGCTGGGGACGGGCTGCTGTGCTGCTCCAGGGATGGAGCCCGTGGCGGTTCCTAGGGAGAGCTGAAGGCGGGAGCCGGCGCGGGCGGAGATGACCGCAAGAGGAGTCTCCAGCATTCGGCCGAGCGCAGTCCGAACCGCCTCTACGCGTGCTTGGCCCTGCGGATCGTCGGTTATCCCACTCCAATCGAAGTTGCGCCACAGGTCCGCCTCCCGCATTGCCGGGCCGATATGGCGGTGCGGTGTGTAAACCCCGGACACTTCGATGCCGGAGGGTTCGTGCACGACCCGGAAGAGGTTGCCGTCCTCGATGACGGTCAAGACGGTTCCAAGGCGACGCCATCCCCGATAAGTGCGGCCATCGGGCAGTGCGGCACGGCTGCGCTCCCATCCCGGCTGCGGGCGGGAGGGATTCGCTTGCAGCGCGGCAATCTCGGGCGGCAGGCGGCGTCCTGTGACCTCCCGATACAAGGCAGTGGGCATCCTCAGCCATGCGCGCGCGCTGAGGATCGCATCGACGGGACCGATCTCCTGCTCGTACTGCCGGATGCGCCGGCCGAGGCGGTGCAACACCGCATCGGTTCGGCGCCCCTGCGGCATTTCGATCAGCAAGGCTCCGTTGATGCGGCGAGCCAGATGCGCCTGGCGCGCGCGTGCGGGGTCGACGCCCTGTGCTCCGCCCGCCGGCGCGAAGGCGGCCATGATGCGGCGAACCGGGGTCGTGGCGATCAGCTCGGCGAAAGTGACTTCTTCTCCAGTGACCTGATGCAGGTAGCGCGCGTCCGCATCCGTCGGCCAGCCGCGCCCGGCGAAGGCGGCGGCGAGATGATCGGGCAGGTGTGGCATCGGATCGTCTGGTGCGCGCCCGAGGCTCAGGGTTGGGGGTTCTGTCGCTCCCAGGCTGACAGCATTCCGCAGCGCCGGAGTGGGTTCTGCGCCGACTCCTGGCAAGCGCAATGGACCAGTGGCAAGATCCTGGCTGCGCTCGCGCCACAAGGCCAGCCATGCCGCCGCCTCGATCGCTCCCGCCTTCCCGTCCTGCCCGAAAGCCAACCCTTTCGCGAGCCGATCGAGTTCAGAGTTGATCCGGGCATTGTCCGGATTCATGGCGCGCAGCGTTTCCAGCCGCAGCCGCCGTTCCTCGACCGTCACGCTCTCATCGGTGGCCAGCAGCGCGAGGAGCCGCTTATGGTCGGTCGACAGCCGGGACAGCTCCTGCTTGGCTGCCTTGGCGCGTTGAAGACCCTCGGCAGCCGCCGCACCGTCGGCCTCGGCCAACCGGACCGCTTGGCGACACTCCTCCATTCCGTCGAGCGACTTGCGTACGGCATGGTCCAGAGCGATGGCCAGTCCCGAAGGGGTGATCGATTTCGGCAGTCGGGCCGTCGCGAGCACAGCCCCACTCTGCCCCTCGCGGACACGGAGCTCGATCTCGTGCCAGGCATCGTCATGCACACTCGGGACCAGCCAGACCTCGGCGCCCGGAGTTGATTGGCCCGCGGCGTCAACATGTCCACGCCAAGTGCCGATCCGCCCTTCGGTGGCTTTGCTGGTTCCCCAGCCGTACGGGCTGTGCCGGATCAGATCTCCGCCCATTTGCTCAGCGGCTTCCAGCAGCGCCGCGCCGGCCTGATCGCGCCCCTCGATGCGCCGACCCGCGGCGTCGGTGAAGCTTGGCCGTGACAGCAGGCTCGCGCGGATCGCCGGCGCGAGCCGCTCCCACTGGGCAAGTTCCCGTTCGGCGGCGTCCCGGCGCTTGGCTGCGCCTTCCGCAACAGTGCGGGCCTCCATGGCCTCGCGGTCGGCCGCGTAGGATACCGCCCGAGCGGCGCGGAGGTCCTGCTCCAGATCGGAGAGGCGCAGGTGCATGGGATCACCGCCGGCAAGGGCGGCGAGCTTCGCAGCCCCCCAATCGTCGGCGTCGATCTCCTTAACCGACCGGACCGAAACCGGATCGGGAGACATGAAGGTTTTGATAAAGCCCTGTTTGACTTCCTGAAGTTGCCACATGAACTGATCGAAGGTCTTCTTCGTCAGGTAAACGAACTCATAAGTATTTTTGTACCTCGCGCCGTGACGCTCCATGCGCCCTCTGCGCTGATCGAGGTACAGGGGGAGCCAAGGTACATCGGCATGATGGATGGCAATCAGGCGATCTTGGATGTTGACCCCGGTGCCGAGCGTTTCCGATGACCCCATGGCGATGCGTGACTTGCCCTGTCGGAGGCGATCCTGTGCGCTCTCACGACGTTCCTTGCTCGCGGCTTGCGTCGCCTTCGACTCACTGACCAGACGGGCCACCTCCGCCGCGGCCAGGCCGCAACTGGCAAGCACGGCACGAACGCCGGCCTCCTCCTTGAGGTCAGGCAAAGTCGCGAGCGTTGCCTCCGGGATGCGCTCGTCGGCCTCCAGCAAGCGCGCGAGCTGCCCTTTCCAGCTGCTCGACAGCGGGTAGAAGTCCTCGATCTCCTGCCGCGGAATGCCGGCTGCGAGCAGTCCCTCGACGATGCGGTCGCGCACCGAGTAGCCGGGGTTCGCTGCCGTGCCATTGATCCCGATGTCGAGGAAGATGGCCTGCACCGATCCCGGATTGCCGTGGTAGATCCGGACGACGTTGCGCACGATGTCGCGGAGCTTCGGCTCGCCTTCCGCGCCGGCCGCCGCATCCACGAGCGCATGGGAGAGGGCAACGCGACGGCCGTCGGTGGCGATCGCGAGCATGTTGTCTTCCCAAGGCTCGACCTCTTTGGCCGCAACGGCTCGGGCGCGTTCCCGCAGGTCGGCCATATAGGCAAGCTGACCAAGTGACGGGTCGCTTGCCACCACCTGCCGCGTGACGTCAGGCCGCTGTACTCCTGGGATGTCGGCGACCCGGACTATGTCGAAGAAGTGGTCGCGGAGCGATACAAGCTCCGGAAGGTTGACGAAGCTGGCCAAGCGCTGAACCGGCCGGCGGACACCGGCGGCCGACACCTCGTTGCGCTGCTCGACCTGCGCGAACACGGATGCCCAGGCATCGAAGGTGGCGAGATTGCGCTCGCGCATCGTGGGTTCATCGAGAAAGCGCAGCCAGGCATGCACCTCCGCGATGGTGTTCGACACGGGAGTGCCGGTGCCGGCGTTCCAGCCGAATGCCCGGCCGTGCACCTCTTGCAGGTAGCGTGCACGATTGAGCATTGCCGCCGCCCGCTGGCTGGCGGCGCTCGGCAAGCCGCGGACGTCGCCCATCGAGGACGCGATCCAGAGGTTCTTGTAGCGGTGGGCCTCGTCGACGAAGAGCGCGTCGACACCGGTTTCGTCGAAATAGACAGTGTCGTCGCGTCTGGCGCCGTGCAGCAGGGCCTCCAGCTGAGCGGACTTGGACTGGATCAGCGCCTCGGTCTGCTTGACCGTGCGGCTCTTCCCATCTTCGTCGCCGCTCTTGGCGTCGCCGAGCGCCGCACGAAGCAGACGCAGGTCCTGCCGCAGGAACTCCGTTTCGCGTCGTGGGCTCAGCGGCAGCGGATCGAGGCCGTCATGGGTGGTGATGACCATGTCCCAATCGCTGGACGCCGCCTGAACCCAGAAGGCACGGCGCTCCGCCGACGTTACCTCGCCTTCCGGATAAGCCAGGATGCGAGCGGACGGGTACATGGCCCGCGCGGTTTCGACGAACGAGCCGAGCGTTGACTTCTGCACGAGGATGGTCGGCTTGTTCCACTTGCCCAGCCGCTTGCCTTCGACCGCGGCAGCAACATAGGTCGCCGTCTTCCCCGCCCCGACCTCATGGGCGGCGAGCGTGTTCTCATGCATCATCCGCCAGGCGGCCCGCTTCTGCGTGCCACGGATCCGGTACGCCCACTCGGGCGCCATTGTCGGGAAGGTCAGGTGCGTGCCGTCCCAGACGCGCTTCACCTCACGGTTGTGCGTGTCATTGTAAACCCGCTCCAGCTCCTTCCGGCGCTCGGGATCGCGCCCGAGCCAACTGCTCCAACGCTGGTTTAGCGCCTGAATTTTCGCGCGGGCTGCGTTTGTGGCGCCCTCATCCAGCTCCTCCTGTCCCCTGCTGACACGCAGCACCTTGACGGGGCGGCGGTTGAGGGCGTCGTTGACAAGGGACAGCGCGTTGAGCCGGCCGGCCCCCCACCGCTTGTCCGCTGCGGCCAAAGCTCCCTTCAGCTGAGCCTTCGCGCGCGACTTCGCTTTCGTCCCCTTCGCGCCAGGGACGGTGGTCCCCACCTCCCATCTGTGGGTGGCCCGATCATAGACGACGAACAGGTTCTCCGGCGGGATCTCCAGCGTTTCGGAGATGAACGCTTTGACGAACTCCGGCCTGACCCAGCTGCTGCCGAGCGGTGCGGTGATGTCGCCCCAGGGGATGTCCTCAGGCTGCACGGCCTTCAGGGCCTCGACATTGGCCTGAAACGCATCGCCGCCGGCCATCGCGGCACGGGCCTTGGCTTCCGCCAGTTTGGTTTTGACGTCACCCGACAGATAGCCCGGCCGCTCGATCAACCCGCCGGTGGCCGGGTCGGCGAAGGCAAGGCCGCTGGCGAGCAACTCTGTGCGGACGTCGGTCGGCCGGCGATCCAGCAACTTGCCCATGTAGGCTTCGTCGAGGACGCCGCGGCGATCCAGCGAGATCGCCATAGCGTCGGCGACCGAAGCCACATGCTGCGGCTCGGCCGCGGTGCCGAGCACGTCGCGCACGAAGACCGGTGCCTTTTCCCAGTCCCTGCCCTTCTCGGTTTCGATCGCGGTTTCCAACCCGGCGAGCACCGACAGTTCTGGCCAGCCGGCCAGCACACGCCAACTCTTCTTCGCCCGAAGCGGGCCATGGCGCTCGCGCAGACGGTCATAGGCCTCATTGAGCGCGGTCCTGGCATTCTGGCGCTCAATCTCGGCCGCACCATCGCGCTGGAGGCTGAGGGTGGCGCGCAGCGCGCGCGCCACCTCCACCGCCGACTCCAGCAAGGCGAGCCGGTCGCCGGAAGCGGCAACCGGCAAGCCCGCGTAGATGAGATTTCCCGCTTCATCCCGGGCGAAGCGGTCACGGTTGTCCGATGCGAACCAGCTCGCTCCCGGAACCGGTACGGGCTGTACAGCCTCTGGCGCATCGGCTTCGGCAACGGCGGGGGCCGGCGGTTCCCGCCGAGCAACCTTGGCCTCACTCCAGCCGTTGACGATGCGGCGAAGTTGCCGCGCGACATGCCCCGGGATGGCGGCCGGCGGAATGCGCGAGCCGTCAGCATTGACGGCCTCGACCGTCATCGTGGCGGCCGCGTGCATGCTCCGGGCGGCGCCGAGGCGCCCAAGGACCCGCCCCGGATTGTCGAGGAAGAACTCGTTGACGCCACATTCCGCCGGGCCGTCGTCCCCGTTGAACGCAACGGCGCGCGTCGCGGTCCAGGAGGCTTCACCGCGCGTCGCCGTTTGGCGCTCGGCATCGGACATGCGCGACAGCGGGATTGGGCGCTTGCGAAACACCAGGAGGTCGGCAACGACATCGGTGTTGGCGGAGGCATGGAAGGTTCCGGCCGGGAAGCGAACGGCGTCGATCAGTTCAGCCTGATCCTGGAGCCAGGCACGGAGTTCCGGATTGGCCTTGTCCATCGTCCAGGCACTGGTGATCAGCGCCGCGGAGCCACCAGGGCGGAGCTGCCGGATCGATTTTGCGATGAAGTAGTCGTGCACGCTGCCGGTGTGTTCCGGCATCGAGGGGTCGAACACAGGGGTGTTGGCGAAAGGAACGTTCCCGATCACGCCGTCGAAGGTGCCCGCTGCCGCGTCGAACCGCTCGAACGGCTGGTGAAGCACGCGGTGTCCCGACTTTGCATGCAGTGCCTGGGCGATGCGGGCGCTCAACCCCTCGCGCTCCACGCCGGTAACGGCGACCTTGCCCCGCACCTGCTTCGGGAGAGAGTCGATCAGCCAGCCGGATCCGCAGCCCGGCTCGAGGACCTGGAAAGCACGGCCTTCAGCCGCGGCACGGTCGATGTCCAACCGCTGAAGTGCTCGCCACATCTCGGCACCGATCGCCGGATCGGTGTAATGGGCATTGCGCGTCGATGCCCGCAGGCTCTCACGTTCAGCCTCGCTGGTCAGGGCCTCAAGCTCGGTTCGGCGCTTGGCCAGCCCCGCCAGCCTGGTTTTCCCAAAGGCCGGCTCGGCGATACCGCCCATACCCGGCCAGGATGCGAGCGCCTCACGTTCCTCCCTGGTCGGCGCGCGTCCCTCGGCTTCGACGCTGCGGAGCGCGCGCAGCGCTGCAAGCGCACGGTCGAACCGACCAACGATGCCACCTCCCGTCTGAGCGGATGTGGTCCCGGAGTCGGCACCGAGCGAGAGCACGGACGGCTCCGAAGTACCGGACTGCACCAAGCCCACATCAGTCTGGTCCGCGCTCATCACCACTCCAAACCCTACGGAACGCCACTCCGAAAACATGCGTCCGCATGTGGTCGTGGTGCTTTTCCCCTAAGTAAATCTACCATATGATGTGTTTGCGCTCAAACAGAGAGGAAACGGCCGCTATGTCACGGCCTCTTCTTGAGGAAATCGTTGCCGATCCGCTGGTTAATCGCATCCAGCGCATAAGGGGATATGTGAACACTTCGGATGCGGCGATAGAAGCTGAACAAGTTCGAGAACTTGCAGCCGAGGCGGTCGATGCTGGCGTGGACCCGCTCGAGGCCCTGGAGCTGGCGATGCGGTCCGTGTTTGAAGGCGATGATGCCGAGGAATTCTGAGCCCGGCTCGTCGGGGCGCTGCGGCCGCCACAAGGCGGCGTCAGCGATGGGACACAAGGCGGCGGCCCTGCTCGTCATGGGCGCATGGGTCCTGGCGGCCCCGCCTGCCCAAGCGATCAGCTGCGCCGAGGCCGCCGGAAACGCGGAACAGACATGGGGTCTTCCGCCCGGACTGCTGCTGGCGATCGGTGACGTGGAGAGTGGACTGACGCCCTACGCCCTCAATGTCGAAGGGCGCTCGATACATCCCGACAGCATGGCCGATGCAATCGTGACGGTCCGCAATCAACAGATGGCGGGGGTCAGATCGATCGATGTGGGCTGCTTCCAAGTCAATCTTCGCTGGCACCCGAACGCGTTCGCCTATCTGGAGCAGGCCTTCGATCCGACGGCGAACGCCTTGTACGCGGCGCGGTATCTCTCGGAGCTGTATGGACAATCCGGCAGCTGGACCAACGCCGTTGGACTCTACCACTCGACAAAACCCGGATTTCAAGATGCCTATCGCGGGCAGGTGATCGCCCGCATCCGCGCAATGCGGAACGGAGAGGCCCTGGATGCCGAGGACGCTCGGAACGGCTCACCTCCCCCACCAGCCAGCGGCCGTCCCGGACTGCAGACCGATATGCGGGCGGCACGTGCCGCGGCGGCGTTCATCGAAACCCCGGCGACGTCGACCGGGCGAACGATGAGGCTCGACGCCAACCTTCCTTCGACGCCACCGGTCGGACGCATGCGCCCAATGATCGACATCGCTTATCCTGCAAGAAGGGTTCAATGATGCTGACCCTCCAAGATGTAACCGTCGGCCGGCGCCGGCGCGGCGCATCCGCCGCCCCCGATCAGCATCACGAGCCGGCAGTGCCGATGGTTGCGCCGACGCACGCGTTGGAAGTGCCAGCGGCACTTCCGCGGTCCGTGCGCATGCGGATGGAAGAGGCATTGGCGAGCCTCGTCGACAGCGATCTGCTGACTCTCCATGAAACGACCAGGCGAACCCTGGACCTGACCCAACGTTCCGCCGCGACCTTCGCGGACCTTGAGCGTGGCTTGGAGGTGCTGACGGCAGTCCTGGGAGATCGTGGGCTCAAGGTCCGCAAGCTGGGACGGCGAACTGACCCGGTTTGTACCCAGCGTGAGCGCCTTATCCATCTGTGTCGCAGCATGTGGCGCAACCATATCGCCGCGGCTCACCAGCTGATCGAGCGTGCTCAGACCCTGGTCGGCAGTCGCGGCCTCCCACCGGGAGCGGCGGCGCAGGAGATCGTGATGACCGCCAGGTCGCAGCCGGCGGAGTTCGGCCGCTTGAAATCTCGGACGGTCGCCGATTGGCCGCAGGTCCAGGCTGCGGTCGAAGCCATCCTGACCGAAGTTGCAACCCGCAGGAGGGATGAGCCGTGAGGCACAATGCGGACGACGGTGAGCCTGACCGTTCGACCAAGCCCCCATCAATGGCAGCTGGTGGCGAAGGGCTGAGCACGCCTGCGGCGAATTCCGCCTCACCAGCCTCGCTGATCGCGGCCCTAAGGCATGGTTTGTCCGTGTTCCGCAGGCGAAAGACCGATGGCCCCGTGCAGCCCGCACCATTCCTGTCTGGAGAGCGCATGACCGTCGCGGCCCTCTGGCAGCGTGCCCCCTCACTCGACCCGCGGCGGCACCAGCACGCCCATCTGCTGCGCATTGCGTCACGCCGGCGCTACACCGTTCCCCGCCCGGTGGCGCTGGTTCTGCTCGGCGCAGCCGGCATGGCTGCGGTCTTCGCGACGGGACTCAGCGGGCTGGGGTCGGCGCTGACCCCGGCGACGGCTGCGTCCGTCCACTCGTTGCTCGATCAGGCTGGCCGCGCCTCAAGCGGTGCCTGGATCTCCGCCTATGGGCGTGGCTGGGCAAGCTACTTCGGCAAACAGGACCCCGGAACCGTGCAGAAAGACCCGGCAGCCACAGCCCGCTTGGCGGAGTCGCTGGCCGCGCCCATGGCGGCGCCGGCGCCGGCGCCGATCCCCTCGATACCGGAGGATCGGATTGCAGCGACCACTGTCGCCGGGGAGGCTGCAAGATGAGCCGGGAGCTGGTGGTCGCAATCACGGAAAAGCCGGCGGCGGCGCGGGCTTCTGCCGAGGCGCTGGGAAAGATGCCGGGTCAGCCCAATTCGGGCGCCATCATGACCAAGCGCGGGATCATCGTCACACATGGGATCGGGCATCTGATCCGCCAGATGATGCCTGAGGAGATCGACAAAGCCCTGACCGACTGGAACGGCCAGATTGCGGTTGTCGTAGACCCGATCCCCACCGTTCCTATCGAGGGCACAAAATCCCAGCTGAACGTGGTGACGAAGCTGCTCAGACGGGCTGACCTTGTCCTCCTCGCGGGCGACGTCGGCCGGGAGGGCGAGCTGATCGGTTACGAGATGATGGAGCATGCCGGCTACAAGGGGCCGGTGAAGCGTGTATTGCTGAAATCGCTGGAACCGTCGGCGGTCAAGCAGGCCTACGCGGAACCGCGTCCAGGCTATGAGACATATCCTTGGTACCTCGAGGCACGCGCCCGGCAGGAACATGATTACTGGAGGGGGTTGACCGCGACACGGGGAGCCAGCACGAAGCTCCGCCCGCGGGAGGCCGGACGGTCCGTTTGGGCGACCGGCCCGGTCAAGGGGCCTGCCCTCGCTCTCATCTGCGAGCGGGAGATTGCGATCCGCCGTCATAAGCCCGAGGACTACCGCATCCTGTGGCTTGATGCAGCGACCGAAAGCGGCAAGGCCGTGCGACTTCGCTATCCTGCGCCCGGACGGCCCGTGCTGAAGGACTTGCCGCTCGCCGACCGCATCCTGGCATCCGCCCGTACGGCATCGGGGCCAATCGCCGTCACCAGCAAGCTCGAGCGCGTCGGTCCCCCTCAGCCGTTCAACATCGACGCATTCCTGCGCAAGATGGGGTCGACATACAATGTGCCGAGCGACCGGGCATTCAAGGCATTGGAGAGGCTGTACAACGCGGGATACATGACCTATCCCCGCACGCCGGCGCGTACCTGGGCATTGGCCCAGGCTCAAAGTGCACCGCACATCCTGCAGCAGCTCGGCGCGATCCCCGGCCTGGAAGCGGCACGCGCCGCCGCGGCGCAGCCGGTGATCCGGCGGGGATCCCGCTATGCAGAGGCCAAGGAACACGATGCCCTGGCCCCAACCCGCAAAATCCCGAATCTCTCCGAACTTCCCGCCGACGAGAAAGCCGCATATCTCTGCGTGGTCAGGAACTTCATCGCAAACCACCTTCCAGATGCCGAGGATCACAAGACCAGCCTGACGCTGGAGGTGACGGTCCCTGGCCATGGAACCGTTCCGTTCTCCGCAACCGGCACCGTCGAAAAGAGCCCGGGCTGGCGTATTGCGTTTGGCGGTGGCCGTGACGCGCGGGAAGAGGGAGCCGAGGAAACGCCGATCGGCAAGGCCGCGGCGGAGGAGGACGGAGGAGGCCGGCTGCCTGTGCTTCAGAACGGCGAGGCGGTCCGCGCCACCGGCGCCCGGGCGGACGCAAAGCTGACCGAGCCCCCTCCACGCTTCGCCGAGGCCGAGATCCCGACGATGCTCGCCCGCCTGATCGATCTGGTTGAGGACCCGGCGCTTCGCAAGGCGCTTGAAAATCCAGACGACCCGAAGGAACCCAAGGGCCTCGGCACACCGGCGACGCGGAAGGACGTCGGGCCGGAGCTGATGGCCTTGGGCTATATCGAGAAGGATCGCAAGGCGGTGAAGCCGACAGCGCGCGGATTCGCCCTCTACTTTGCGCATCAGCAGGACCCGGTGCTTCGGCGTGAGCTGGACCCGGTCAGTCGCGCTCAGCTCGAATTCGAGCTGACCCGCATCGGCCAGGCCGGGTCAGTGCGCGAAGCCGAGCGCCGGCACGAAGCTTTCCGTGCGCGAGCCCTGGCAGAAACGCGCGGGCTGGCCGACGCCTACGCCAAGGCAAAACCGTTCAGCGTCGACATGGTGCCAGAGGAGCTGCGCGATGTCGTCGGCGGCCTTGGAACGCGCAGCGTGTCGCCGCGCCAGCGGAAACTGGCCATGGAGGTTGCCAAGCAGAAGAACATCAAGCTTTCGCCTGCGGCGTTGAAGGACCCGGAGGCCGTGCGCGCATTTCTCGACGAGCATCTGCCCAAGCGACCACCGGGGGAACGGGCGGACGGTCCCCCGACCGAAAAGCAGGTCAATGCCATCGAGCGGATCGCCGATCGAAACAAAGGGGACGCCGAATGGGACCCGGACAAGCGGACGCCAGAGTGGCGCCGTTCTTCCAAGGCAGCCTCCGAGTTCCTGTCGTGGGCCGTCAAGCGCATCGAGGCCGATAAGAAGGCCCAGGGGCAAGCAAATGGAACCCGCGGCCGCAACGGCGAAGGCACCCGCACTCGCTCCGGGTCTTCAAGCGCCTCGTCGTCGTCTCGAACCAGGTCGAGCCGAGGCGGCGGCCGGCGTGGAGGGGTCGAGATGTGACGCGTGAACCAAGGACGAACTCAGCCTGATCGGGACGCGTGCTTGTATAGCGCCGATGGGCCAGGCAGCAGGCAGATATGAGGCTCGGTGCACGATGACACGTAAAGAATGGCTGGCTTCTCAAAAGGCTTTGGAACTGTTCGGCAACCGGTTTGCAATGATCTCGTTGCCGCTCATGCTGAGTGCAACCATGTCCATGGTTTGGTTCCAGACCTCATTCCCAATACTCGCGTTCATCCCGATCGCGGCGGGACTTCTATGTGTTCTGGGCCTCCGCGTGCGCCTTGGAGCAATAAGGGTCTGGAATGGCTTCTAGAACGCGCAAGCGACCGCTATTCTCCCCGCTTGCTTTTTTGAGACAGCCGAGCCCGGTGTGCCTGGCCCCTGGGAGCCTCGAGAACGAGAAACCCTGCGCGCAACCGCACGCCGGGACCACCGGACGGGCTGCGGCTTATGAAGATCAAGCCATTCCGTTCCATCGCATCCTGGATGGCGGAAATGGTTTTGGCTCGAACTGGGGGCACTCCGTCATACTTGCACGTGCGTGTCACCGTGGCTTTTGCAAGTTTCGCCTCCTCGGCCAGACGCTCAAAGGTCCAGCCGAGCGCAACAAGGCCCATTCTGATCTGTATTCCGGTCAGCATGGCCGCATGCTGCCCGAAGCGGGGTTTCCAAGCCATTTTTGAATGTTAGGCCGTCGAATATGACACTACGAGGCTAACTTGTTGGCATGGAGAACGCTAGTTTATCCATCTGTGGGCTTATTCCTTTTGTTGCTCACGTCCTGCAGCGGCAAGACGAGGCTGGTCCGCTGCGCTTCCAACCCCACTTCGCACACTCATAGGCTCGAGAATGACCCCAGCCCGTATTGACTGGTCCGGAACGCCGGATGAAATCGAAGCCGTCGCCGAGGCACTTTCACGACTGCTTGGCGCCGAATTGAAGAGGTCGCCCCGGCTCCTGAGCCCCCAGGTGATTTTCGACGCAATGAGGTCGCTCGCCGGATTGCGCTGCTGGGATGCTATGCCCGTCGCGGACTCCGTCGGAGCGGCTCGCCTGATGTGGCGAGGGCCGGATGTACCATCCGCCCAGACCCGCTACCTGCTCGTGACCTGGGAAGGCAATTGCTACGTCGAGGGCCGGGTCCCGGCCGACCCGATGAAAGCTGCTGACTATCTGGCGGTCCGTCGCCGCTACCTCATCTCCCGAAACCGGACCGACCTGCCGGCATACTGGACACAGGACGATTATGAAGCTTTGATCGACGGCGTTGCAGGCGCACTGGCCGACATCGTCCCGATCCCCGATGAGACCGAGCCGACAAAGCACTGACAGGTCGAGGAATGAGCTTTCGCCTTATCGACGGTAACTGGCATGGCGAGCTCGTTCGGGCGCGCCGACAGCATCCCGGTGATCTGCAGATCGTCAGCCCCTTCGTACAAGCCGGCGCATTGCTGCAACTCCTCAGGGGGCAGCCGCCGACGCAAGTCAGGCTGATCACACGCTATAACTTGGCGGATTTTGCGGACCGGGTCAGCGACCTTCAGGCCCTCCGCCTGCTCGTGGATGGCGGCGGCGCGGTCCGTGGTATTCGGAACCTGCACGCGAAGCTCTATCTCTTCGGTGGCGCCGAGGCGATCATGACGTCCGCGAACCTCACCGGAGCTGCCCTCCAGCGAAATATTGAATTTGGATTCGCATCCGACGATGTGCCGGTGCTCGCATCCTGCCGGGCCTTCTTCGATGCCTTGTGGAGACAGGCTGGACCGGATCTCACCCTTCAGGAGGTCGACAGTTGGCATGCTCAGGTGCAAACCCGTCTTGCGGAAGGTGGGCGCCCGCGTGGAGGGGCCGACCTGCCTGACTATGGTGCGAATATCGGACTGCCAGAGCCGCAGAAAAGCCTTCCGGCGGCATTTATCGAACCGCCCCAGGCATTCGTGAAGATGCTGGGTGACAGCGCCACGCGGGTTCCCCTGAGCCACCCGGTGATCGAAGAACTGCACTCATCTGGATGCCACTGGGCGGTTTGTTACCCGTTGGACAGACGCCCCCGTGCTCCGAAGGATGGGGCCGTCATGCTCATGGGACGTCTGACAAGGGACCCGGACGATATCCGCATCTTCGGGCGCGCCATCGGCATCGAGTATCAGGAGGGCCGTGACGACGCTACAGAAGCGGACATCGCGTTCCAAAAGGGAGACCACAAACGGGATTGGAAATTGAAATGGCCACATTATGTGCGGGTCTCCAACGCGAAGTTCGTCGCCGGTTCCATGAAGAACGGCGTCTCGCTGCGGGACCTTATGAGGGACCTGGGGCACGCTTGCTTTGCCAGCACTCAACGGAACCACAATGACATGAAAGGGAATACAAATCCCCGGTTTGCTCTGCGTCAGCAACCCGCAGTCGAACTCACCCCGGAGGGGTACGCTTGGCTGATCCAACGTCTTGAGAACGCTTTCGACCAGCATGGCTCCATATCCGCTGCGGAGATGGCCCAGCTCGATTGGCCGGACGTGCCGGTTAACTGGGCGCAGTCGCCAAGCCATTGGGGGGCCGGTTCGAAGCTGCGTGCAATGTCCGAGGCGTGGCGGGCGGGGCCATGACGGTCCCGCATCAGGGCGACTCTCAGGCGTGGCATCACCTGCCATATCGGACCGGATGCTGATCTATTGGTCAAGAATGACTTAGTAGCCAGCGACAGTGGGAGGAGGCGTGTTCGTCAGTTGAGGACGGTCACGACGCTGTCTACTATGCAGGCATGACGAACAGCTCCCCCTCCCTGCCCCCCGAAGTTCTGACGGCGGCTCGCGTTCTGGCCGGATTGTCGCAGGCCGAGTTGTGCGAATTGGCCGGAGTGGGGCGCGGCACGCTTCAGAAGATGGAAGCGCCTGACGGCCCCCGCAACGCGCGACCGACAACGACGACAGCAGTATTGCAGGCCCTGGCCCGACGCTCCGTCAGCATCGCCATTGCCGAGGATGGCGGATACAGCCTGCACTATAGACCTGGCGCGTCCGTTCCGCAGGTCGAACCGGCTCCGAGATCGTTGGAAGACCGGCTGGCGGAAGCCGAGGCTCTCATTAGCGGCGTCCGGGCCGAGCTTACCGCGGCCCAAAAGGGGTGATTGTATCCGGCGGCAAATCGCGCGATGATAGTGCGAATGTATGCAAGGGCGTCCTCAAAGCTGCATATCCGGCTATGTGACGCGTCGCCTGCGCATCATTTCCGGAGGGTGTAGCTGGGAGCCGACTGACGTCGTCATGCCTGCCTCTTCCACCGGGAGGCCTCCCTCGAACAGCGTGAGCATCTGCCATGCAGGTCGTCGTCGTCTATGGTCCGCCGGGTCGGGCGCTGGAGCAATACGCTGCCATGATTCAGAGCGCCGCTCCTGACACCAAGGTGGCGATGATGGCCATCCCAGACGACGTCACACCGGATATGACAGAGGAAGTGCGTCGCACCCTTCTGGCCGGCTGCGGCCCGGCGGAGGCACCACTCCTGACAAGAGTGGCCGACCTGGTGTTGCAATTGGGCAGGGAGCGAGCTGGCACGGCCGGAGTTGCACACGCCGAGGACCAGCCCCGATGATCGCAGGGCCTGGAACTCCTGAGCCGGCCGGCGGCACCATGGTCGCCATAATGCTGGTTGGCCCCGTGGAGGAGTTGATCCGCCATCACCGTCTCGTGCTGGCAATTGGCAACTTTCCCATCACTCCCGCGCCGGCTGGAAGCATTTCTGTCGAGGATGCCGGCCTGCTGATCGGCGCCACGTGCTTCGATGTCGATCGCCACGAAGTGTCCTCGAATGCGATCGAAGGGACGAGGCACAATTTTCTCGGGATCGGGCATTTTGTAGCCGACTCCTATCTGCAGTCGTTGCTTCCGATCGCCAGGACGGGTCTCGACGAACTCGCCGCCAGGGGTGGCCTTACCATCGAGATCGCTGGAACCTCCTACCGATCTTCTGACTGCTTCCTGCATGTGGCTTTGGAAGAGCAGCGACTCACCATAACCGCCTACCCGCAAGTGCCGCCTACCCGTGGCGGCTCAAACTGACGCAGACGACGGCGCCTGCAATGATCGAAAGATGCGATCCCTGCGAGATCATCGCCACCGACGAGGGCTATGACCTCATCGCCCGAGGTATTCTGGACGCGGTTGAGCGCGGCCCCAACGGCGTCTGGAGGATGCCCTGGCACGCGCTACAGGGCGGGCTCCCGGAGAATGCCTTTTCCGGAAGACGCTTCAGGTCGACGAACCTGCTGACCCTTGCTGCATCCGCAAGAAAGAAGGGTCACAGGGCTCAACTGTGGGCACCCCGGGCGCAGTGGGAAAGGCGGCGCGGTGCCATCCGCCCCGGCGAAGTCGGTACGGAGATTCTGGTCCCTGTGTTTGCCGAGGACGGTGCGTCGGGCAAACACTGGAATGCCGACACTCCCGGCATGCAGAAGCGCCTCGGCCGGTTCGGCGGGGATCCAACCGGTGGCCAGGACCGCGTGATGCTCGGCTTTCGTCGCGAACCTTGGTACAACGTCGACCAGGTGATCGGCGTCGAAATTCGTGAACCCTGCCCACCTTCTCCGAGCCAAGCCGCCCAAGATCTGCTGGCGCTGCTGGCGGGTTGGCGTGAGCGGCCGACCGGGCGTCGTGGCCCCGCCCTGCTTCATGGCGGGCACCAAGCCTACTGGAACCCGGCGACCGATCAGGTGATGTCGCCGCCTATGCAGGCCTACGGCGATTACGACGGTCTGTCGGGTCTCGAATATTATGCCACCACCCTGACCCACGAGCATATCCATTCCACCGGCAGCAAAAACCGCCTTAATCGGCAGAGCCTGCAGCAGTACGGTACGAAGACGGGCCGCGCGAAGGAGGAGATGGTCGCAGAGCTCGGTGCGGCCTTCCTGTGCGGCCGCTTTGGCCTGGGAACCGCGCTGCGACCGGACCATGCGCTGTATGTGGACAGCTGGCTGTCGAGCCTGTCGGACCGGACCCAGCGCAAATCCTTCTTCTGGGCAGTCAAAGAGGCGGAGAAGGCCGCCGACTTCATCACCGCCCAATCCTCTGCCACATCGAGGGGACAAGCGCTGCCATCCGGCGGGAGGAACGCATAATGAAGCCCCTTCTTACCATCACCCAGACGGAGCTGCTGATCGCGCTGCGCGCCAACAACCGTTTCCACGCCGGCCTCCCCGGTGGCCGTCGGGCACTCCTGCAGGATCGCGACTTCAGCGGACTTGACCTGACGGGGTATGATTTCAGCCGGGCCGATGTTTCAGGATCGCGCTTCGCCGGCGTGACAGCAGTCGGGGCCGTCTTCATCGCCACAACCGCCTCTGCGTGCGATTTCACCGATGCCGACCTGAGCCGGGTCGATTTCACCCGGGCGGTGTTGTGTGGCTCCAGCCTGCGAGGCGCCCTGCTTCACGACGCAACCTTCGTGCAGGCTGACCTGAGGCCCGGTTACCTGGCCACCCGCGCGATGGGCGGCGTGTTTCAGCGGCGCCAGGTCGGTGGTGGACAGACGGTCGGCTTTACCGATCTAAGCGGTGCCAGAATGGCAGGAGCCAACCTGCGACGCGCGCACCTCGATGACGTGCATGCAGCCGGAACCGATTTCCGCGACGCCGTGCTGACCCGGGCAAATCTCTCCGGCGCGCTCCTGTCGAACGCGCGCTTTTTGGGATCAATCCTGGAAGGGGTGATGCTCGACAATGCCGACCTCCGGGATGCGAACTTTGACGAGGCGGTGCTGCTTGACGTCGATCTGGGGAAAGCCCGTGGTGATGGCCTGCGTCTCACTGGCGCGATGCGAAACCACACCGTCGGCCGCCCGCCGGCGGGCTTGCCCGCCTCGCTGGAGATGCATCGCGACTGGTTGAGTTCTGCAGGGTCCGCCGGCCGCAGGATCGATCTGCGCGGCGCGGATCTGCGTGGAACTCCCTATCTCAAGGGCGCCCTCATCAGCCTTGCGCAGCTGGCGGACGCGGTGCTGTATCAAGTTGACCTGACCGGCATTCGCCTCCATGCAGGCCAGGCTGCGAGAGCGGATTTCCGGATGGCCGACCTCACCAAGGCCGACGTCCGCGGGACCGATCTCAGCGGAGCGCGGTTCGGCCGCTGCAGCGGCTACCGAGCGGATTTCGGGCGTCTCCCCATTGACGGCGGGGGCGCCAAGGCGACGATCCTGGCCGGCGCCAACTTCCGCTACGCGGACCTCCGCGAAGCGCGCTTCGTTGGTGCCGACCTGACCGGTGTCGACTTCAGCCATGCCGATCTGACCGGAGCCGACTTGACCGACGCCGACCTGACCGGCGTCAACCTGGAGGGCGTGCTCGGGATTTCCGAGCCGTCACAGGCGATCTGGACACGCCCGCTTCGTCCGGACGGTCGCTCCCGAGTTGGAGGCGTCGGGCTTGGCTGAGTTTGAGGTGACGCGAAACCCGTTGTCGTCCCGGCAATATCGCGTTACAGGTTCTGTGTAACGCAAAATGGCGGAGCAGCATGGGTCGGCCACGGATCGGTACCCCCGACGAGGCGGAGGAGCGCAAGCGCCAGCAGACCGCCATCCGCGTCCGCCGCCTGCGCGAACGCCGCCGGGCCGAGGCCGCCCTCCCGGTCGACATACCGCCGGCAGACAATCCCCCGGCTCCACCCGCTCCCGTGTACACGCCCTCGCCCATCGCTGCGATGCGGCTCCTAAGCTTCGTTGAGCGGATCGAGCGGCTAGAAGCCGAATTGGCCGCCACCCGCCCTCGCCCTCGCAACGCCGCTCTCACTGGCGCCTACGCCACCGAACGCGCGGCGATCGAGGTCGAGCTGAAGGCCGTGTGGAAGGAACTGGAAGACACCAGCTTCTCCACTGCCGCGACCCGCGAAATCCTCCGGCTGCGCCGGATGGACCCGGCCGACCGCCGCGAACTGGAGGCCACCGTAAGCCTTTACAAGCAGGCCCTCGGGATGGACTGACCGAAGAGGGCTCACCACACCCGCAGCCGTCCCGCCCGGAACGCGGCTTCAGCCCTTGCCGCTGCGGCCTGCGGGCTGGCCTTCCGCATCGCCTCCGTGTCGCCGACCGTGTACAGGTCATAGCGCCGGTGCCGGCGGCCACGCCCGTACTCCACAGAGGCGAAAGGCGCCTTCCCCTTTGCCAGCTTGCGGCCGGCCTCGGCCCATTGCGTCTTCGTCTTCAGCCATGGGGGGACATCGTCCCACCAGGCGAAGACCCGGCCGCGCTGAGCCTCATCCACCGGCCCCGCTGGCAGCGCCGGCCGCTCCTTCGGCAGATGGTGGAAGGCGTAGACCGCCGCCGCCCGGCGCTCGATCTGCAGCCGCCGCCGCTCCTCCCAGAACGCCTGGACCGCCCGAAGCTGCGCCTTCGTCGGTTCCGGGCTCGTGGTCGTGGCACGGCCATAGGGCACGTCCGGATCCGGCACCGGGCGCTCGCGCCCCCACACCGCGCCGCAGGCCTCCAGCAGCTCCAGCCGTTCTTCCCAGGTGCGGGCGTCGGCCAGCCGCTCCAGCCGCTGACGGTGCAGCGCCTCCACCCCACGGCCGACCAGCAGCACGACAAGGCTCCACGCCTCCCCCGTGCCCGGATCGGCGACATAGGCGCGCACAGGATCGCCGCCGTCCAGTCGAGGCGCCAGCTCGGCCGCCACGCCGCGCGGCAGATGGCCGAGCATGTGCTCGTTGCGCCACCAGATCTCGATAGCGTGTCCGTCGGCCGGATTGTCCGGCGCCCGCACCAAAGCGAGGCGGTCGCCCGGCGCCGGCATGACCCGGCCGCCAAGATCGTCCGGGCCGGCGTAGCGGTAGAATTGCAAGCCGGCCGCCACCACGCTGGTCCAGAACTCGGTGCCGTCGGCCAGCCCGCTTTCCAACCAGAGCGCCGTGTCGGCATAGAGCGCAAGATCGAGCGCTCCCATCGCGTCCATGCCGGCCATCCGCCGTCACCTTCCCCGGTCGCTCTCAGCCGGCGCCAAACGCGCCATCCGCTGCACCCGCTGCTTGGCCATCATCAGGGTCCCGCCATGATCAGCTCCCACAGAACGACACAGTCTCTGTGTGGGTGCCCAACCCACGGGCGTCAGCTGCAGTGTCCGAAGCCGCGTTTCGCGCGGGTCGTCTGCGGGTGAGATGAGCGGCGCCCGGCGGCTCCAGTAAGAAGTCCGATCATTTAGCGTTTGGAAGGGAACGTGTCCTGGAAATGCTCCACTTTCCAGAATGTCTCAAACCTGTCGGAAGGTCGGCGGGTTGCCGCCGGGCCAGGGGCACAATTCACCCATCGGATCATTGATGACGATGGGCGAGGCGTCGGCCGACGCAGTCTCTCCAAGAAGCGCGTGAGCGGCGGCCAGGATTTCAAGGGTGTCAGCCGGGTCTCTGATCGGTGCACGGGACATCGGCGTTCTCGGGCCCCATTGTTATGCGTCAGACGATCTTAAGAATAAACTCTTCCATCTGATAGATGTACGGGTTCTGTGCGTCGATCTTATATTTAACCATAACGCGATCGTGGCCCATATCGTAAACGGTAATGTGCACGTCCCACAACGTTGCGCTGAACTCATAATAGTATATCCCTCGTTGCGCCCCATCACCCTCGTATCGAAGATGGGCATGATATCGCCCAAACGCCGGGGCTGGGCTGACCGCTGTAATCAGCCCGTGGTTTTCCTTAGGGAGTTTTTCAAAAACCGTACTAAAAGGAATCTCCCTTCCATCGTCATCAAAAAATATAATGAAACTGGAATCCGGTTGCTGCGTTGCTATGGCCAAACCCAATCGCGCGTGATATCGCGATATAAGCGCGTTAATGAGTTCGTATTGCGGTTTCACTTGTTCCTCCCTTATTGGACACGTCGCACACGATCCTTCAGGTCAAAGCAGACCTTTTACCTTGCTCTCAAGCTCATCGGTCGCAGCTTCCAGCGGAGCCGGCGTGGACGAGTTCAGGCCGTTTTCGTTCATGTTCCCTTTGAACAGGTCCGTAACCGCACCGACGACGGCACCACCGATAGCGCCAACCTCGGCGCCGGCCTCCATGCCAATCCCCGTGCCGATTCCCGGCTCAACGGCGGTTCCCATGAGCGCGCCCAATTTCCCCATATCTTCAGAGCCCATTCTGGCGCCTTGAACCACCCGGTTGCCAAGCGCGCCGGCAACGGCAGAGCCGGCATCGCCCACCACGTTCAGGGCGCTTGTCGCGCCCGACATCTCGCCAGCCGCTTTTACGGTTTCTACCACCCCTTTCTCGGCATCTCCCAGGGGACCGTCAGGGTAATTTCCAAGCCCTAGCGCGATATCATTAGTCGGCACTTTCACCTCCCATTCGGAGCAACAGGGCAACTTCCCACAACCAGACGATATTGTCGAGCGGGTCAAATATCGATCAATCAGCCTTGACTGATCCTCCTTTAATGGATCGTCAGAACGCAAAAACGACGACAAAGCTGTTTTTCGGACCGTCGAATTCAAACCGCATGAATTGCAGCAAATCGCGGCCGATCAAAATATCAATGTCAGCGAAGGTCGCCACACCAGCGGTGACGGTAATATTCTTCCCATTTGGAAAGTGGACGGCAACACGCCGTGCCTCCAACTCCTCTTCACAATCGGAATTTACAGCAACAGATTTAACGGTCCCTTCGATGGGTAACGATAAGCGATCGAGAATGCGACGATTGATCACCGTCCCGCTCGCCCCGGTGTCGAGTTCACCCAAGGCCTCGATCCCGCTGAGCGACCCTGGTGGCGTCAACGCCAAGGGGATTTTGCAACCTGCCTGCATGAGATTGCCCTCTGCAAAGGTCACCCTCATGCAGGCATGCCCGTCTGCGGATATTCCCGTCTCGATGTTGACCAGGGAGGAGTCGACCTGAACCATGACGGATGATGTTCCTTATCGAGACAGTGTCTCAGCCGGCCCGGCCATGTTGATCGGAAGCAGGCGGTAGCGCGGCGTGCCGATCCGACCGGTGCGACCAGTGTCGATGATCCGGACACGATCTTCCACGCCCTTCACCCCCCGCCGAAGTCGGCCCAGCTCGTCGGCGTCGAACTCTTCGTCCGTCATGACGGCTTGCCCATTTTGTGGGAATGCATGCCCGGCACCAGACCGCTTCATGGTTCGAACCGCTTGATCTCTCGAGCCGCAATCTCAACGAAGTGCGTCGGGGGAACATCGAAAATGTCAGCCAGGTCGAACAGCAATGTGACGTCGATCGGCCGCTCCTGGTTTTCGATCATGCTGACATAGGGTTGGCTGATCCCAAGGCGCTCGGCCAACTCATAGACGCTCATAGCTGCAGCTTGGCGCAGCCGTCGAACTTCCGCTCCGACAGTCCTCACCACGAGGGTTTCCCGGATCGACCATGGGCGAGAGTATCGCCCGGGGCCGGCCGGTTTCGGGCGGGATTCAAGCGGCTGGTCCACCCAACTCCACACCTCGGTCGTCCGGCTTCGAGCTGCGACCTTTGCCATATCGGAACCCTTTCTGGACGGTCACTCCATACGATCGTCATCGCGCGGTGCGTTTCCGACGCCGGACCGGCTCAGGATGTCCTTGGCGCGTCCAGGGGTTACGCGAGCCGCCCGAGCGGCGAAGTAGCGCGCCGCCTCAGCTTGCGCACCAACACGCGACGCCAGGGCCGTCACGACATACTGGTTGAGGCTGACTCCGGCCGCGTCGGCGAGCCGGGCTGCCTCGTCCTTGAGATCGTCGGGCATGCGGAGGGGAAAGCTGGCCATCATAATCTCCTGAGAACGTCCACCGGCCGTTCGACGGCAATCCCGAAAGGCCGGGCGCCGGTCGCTAGGTCGGTGAGGTTGAAGCTCGCGATCATATCGGCCACGCCGTTGATCGCAGTTTCGAGAACATGATCGTCATCCGGATCGTTCGCCGCCGGCCGCCACCGATAGTCGAAAGCCACGGGGATGCACAGCGCCGCCAGTTCGTCGAGGACGGCCAGCACATCGGCGATCCCGAGGCCAAACTGAGCGAGGTTCTTGGGACGGGTCAGCACCGCCTCATACTCAACCATCAGCGTCGGCGACAGCAACAGGGCTGCCTTTCCGTCCAGAAGGTCGAGCAGCAGGCGGCGCGACGCTCCCGAAGGGCTATGGAACGCGGCAAACAGAACGTCGGTGTCGATCACGAGTCTCATCATGATGACATCATATGCGATATCGCTCGAAACATCAAGCGCGTGATATCACATGCGATGTCACTTTCGCTTGATCGCTCCTATCTCTTATTGCTGTCTCACCGTCCGTGCTGGACGACGAAGCGGGCGCGCTCCGTCAGCACAGCGGCGGCCTCGGGGTCGAAGGCGCCGCCGTCGGGTGCCAGCAGCTCGCGGGCGATCAGGTTTCGGATCGTCGGTAGACCGGCGACGCGCCCCACGGCCTCTGGTTCGCCGATCACCTCATAGAAGTGCTTCGAGTGCCTCTGTCGGACCAGTCGCCGGTTCCCCTCCAGGAGGATGAGCAGCACCTTGCGCTGCGGCTCGGTCAGGGCGTTCCAGGTCCCCCGCGCGCCAGTGATCCCAAGCCTGATCTCTCGCAGCCGTCGATCAAGATCCTCCACTAGGTCAGGGCGCCCTTCCTCCTGCAGCATCGACCGCACACGTTCGGTTTGCTGGCGGCTCTCCGCCTCCAAGCGGTGCAGGACGTCTTCCTCGGTACCGGCCGGGCTGCGGCGATGCATTGGACCATCCCTTAATCAACGACCGTAGTGCGGCTCAACGCGAAGTCGAGGATAGCGCGCGAGCCGGCTGGGATGCTATCGAGTTCGATGTTCCACACCGTGCCGCCGTGTGAGTCTCCCAGGTCCTTCCAGTTGTAGGGTTCGGAGCCGGTAGCGCCGACATAGCTTTTATTGAACCGACGGCCGCCCGGCGCGACCACCGAGAAGCGATAGGCCGGCACAGCACGGCTGCCGCCATTGCAGACGGTCACTCGAACGAGATCGTCCCCGCCATCACGCCGACACATAGCTTCAGCGGTGACGCCGTCAACCTGCTCGGCAGGGTGGAGCCGAATAGTCATACCGTGAATCAACACGGGCAGAGCCTCCTCAGATGGACGTCAGCTGAGCCCTATCAGGTGCCCATACCCAGCTCCGCAGCCACGAGCAACGCGAGGAGAGTGGCGAGAGCGAGTAGGCCTGTGAGCAGGCAGGCGGCCTGCGACCCCGCCAAGCGGCGCAAATGCAGCCCCATGATGAGCCAGCGATTGGGACCGGTCGAGACCCGCGGCGGAGAGCCCGACGTGCCGGCGAGCAGAAGGAATAACATAGACGATGCCACGAACAGCCAGAACAGCATGATCATGTTCAGCACTCCTTTTCGCGACACCCTCTCCTCGGGTGGATCCGCCGCGGGTATGCCGGCAGCCTTACGGAGCAATGCGACAAGAAGTTATTGCGAGGGCTCGCGTGTCAGGGTGCAAGCTCCCTGTGGAGCTTATACGAACGGTCCAATATGCCCCATGATCCTCCGGTGTTGCAGCAATGGAGGAAAGGGAGCCATCGCCTTGTGTGCGGATATAGGACAGCGCAAGATTGATGGATGGCGTACCTGCATCGCAATGCGGCTTTGGAAGCATTTCGCCATCCGGAACCGTATATATATTTGGAATGTTTGCCGGGCTGCGTGTTTTCACTAACTCCTGCGAAAATGCAGGGCTGGCAATCACAGACGCCACTACTGCGAGCACAAAAGATTCGAGCACATAAGATTTCACCATTGGTTTTAGCTTTCCTTTAACAGGTCTTGTGATTCCGTAGATTTCCTACCACTTTACAGCACACCAAATAAGCCATCCGAAACGTTACCTGCGCTCGGGTGGCGCCGTCGCTGAAGTGGATGGCGGAACGCCTTTGTTTCAACGTCTACCGAACCTGTGCCGTGACGAGGGTCACCAGCACGCCGTGCGGCCCTTGGACAACGGTCAACTCCGATTGACCGGAGTACATTCTGAACCGATTTCCATTGGTGTATCGGTGAGTGCCTTTACCGGCCGGTCGCGTAAACTCCATCGCCGTATCGATGGTGACGTCATCCTCAATGATCATGGGGCTTAGCGTCACGGACAAGCCTAGCCCATTGTGGGACGTTTGAACGGTCTCTGACCGCCGGTTGAGGATCT
>JBKHVJ010000386.1:0-7260 GCA_046570145.1 Alphaproteobacteria bacterium | reverse complement strand
GTCGACCCGGTAGGGGCCGATGGGGCCGGGAAGCACGCCGCCTACAGAGCCGTCGGGCATCGGAAACTCTCCAGCAGGTTCTTGCCGAAGGGGTTGTTCACGCTGTCGGCCCGCAGGGCGAAGACCGCCTTGCGGGTGCCCACCGTCACCGCGAAGGTGAAGCGGTCGGGCTGCGGCGTGGACTCCAGCTTGCCGTCGGCGAGGAAATGGAACAAGGCCCAGGGACCCTGGCGCGAGATGCCGGCAGGCTCACCCGGCAGCGGCGGGCCGAAGCCGAGCCGCACGCTGCTGGTGCCCTCCGCCCCCGGCCACTTCATCACCTGCGGGCGGGGCGGGCCGTGCTGGTAGATCAGCGTCTGGCCGTCGATGTCGAGCGCCACCTGGGTCGCCTTGGCGTCCAGTTCGACCGGCGTGATCTCGAACACCACCTTGGCGGTCGCGGCTCCGGCGGGGAAAAGGCTGTCACGGATGCGAGCTGCGCGCTCGAACTGGTCCAGCACCGCGGGCGGAATGCCGAGATCGACCTGATCGACCTTCTGCCAGGCCCAGGGGCTGACCGTCATGTCGACGAAGGGGCGCAGGTTGGTGTTGAAGAACTGGTCGATCATCCCGCCCGGCGCGAACAGCTTGGCGAAATCGGCCGCCGTCACGTCCACCTGGCTGTTCGCCACCATGGGGAAACGGTTGTCCAGCGCCGCCCGGCAGAAGGGCAGGACGGTGGACTGCCAGGCCTTGTTGATCTGCGTCCGCGCCCCCCCGGCGCTGACGGTGGCGGCACTCTGCGCCACGGTGGCGACCATGCCGCCGATCGGGTCGGGCAGGTCGCGGGCGAGGGTGCGCAGCTGCGCCGCGACCGCTCCCTTGTCGGCACCGCCGGCCAGCCCGGCCAGCAGGGCGCCGTTCTGGTCAGGCGCGTTCGCCGCGCGGGCGATCTGCTGGTAAAGCTCGCCCAGCAGCTTCAGCGACTCGTCCAGCTTGGGCGGCGCCCCGCCTTCGCCCTGCACGAGGTCGCGCAGAGCCTTGAAATGGTCGTTGATCGGCTGGCCCGGCGGCGGCCCGTCCGGCTGAAGCGAGACGCCAGCCAGCCGTGCCAGATAGGCGGCGTTGGTGCCGGTGGACTCCACCGCTTTCTCGCCTGCCTGCGCCTGTTGCGCCACGCCGGCCAGCGGACCGCCCGCCACCGGTCCCTTGCCGTCGGCGGGTTTGTCGCCCCCCGCCTTGTCATTGGGGCCGGGCGCCAGCGTGGTTTCGCGCAGCATGGCGGTCAGCCACAGCTTCAGCGGCGATTGCGGGCCCGACAGCGTGTTCAGCACGTCGGCGGCCTGGTTCAGGCTGCGCAGCGGCACGATCACCACGTCACCCAGCAGCTCGTCCCACTGGCGGGCATAGCGGTCGAGATAGACGGCGAGGATGCCCTTCTCCAGCCGTTGCGCGCTGGCGACCGCCTGCGGGCCGCTGCTCGGCTGGCCCAGCACCCAGTTCTCGTCCACCAGCGCCTTGGCGACCTTGGGCAGGGCCGGCAGCACCGCCTTGTGGAAGCCGTCATAGCTGTAGAGGCCGGGCACCCCCTCCGAAAGCGGCTTGCCCGATGGGCGGATCAGCACGCGGCCGGCCAGCGGCCCGGCATGATCGACCAGCCGCCAGTCGGCCAGCGCCTGGATCTCGGGCCGGTCGCGCAGGATGGCGAAGCCGCGTTCGGCCAGCGGATAGCGCGTCAGGCTCTGGCGCGCCTCCTCCACCAATGCCTCGTCCAGCTCGATGGATGAGAGCGGTGCGGCCAGCATGGCGTCCAGATGGACGCGCAGGTCGCGCCGCACGCCGTCATAGGCCGGGCCGGGCAGCGAGGCCATCCAGTCGAGCGCCATCCAGTCCGAGACCAGCCCCTTGTCCAGCGGCCCCTTGCCGGCCAGCATCAGATAGACCTTCAGCGCCTCGAACAGATATTCGGGCCGGCCGCGCTCGCGGCGCAGTTGCTCTTCCACCCGCAGGAAGACGCGCGGCAGCAGGACGGTGCGAAGGGCCCGGTCATAGACCGTCTCGCTCTGCCGGCCGAGCCGGCCGCCCTGATAGAGGCCGCCGGTCATCTCCAGCGGGGCCGGATCGGTCCAGCCGGCGGGAATGGCGCGCAGCGTGTTCAGCGGCGGCACGATGGTGATGAAGTCGGTGTCGTCGATTTTGGCGAGCGACCGCGGCGCCGCGGCGAGCGGCGCCAGCTCGGCCTGCGCCTTGGCGGCGGCGGCATCGACTCCGGCGACCAGCCCGGCATTGCCGGTGAAGCTGTTGGCCCAGAAGGCGGCGATTCCCAGCCCGGCCAGCAGCATCGCCGCCATCGCGCCGCCGCGCAGCAGGCGCCGCCGCCGCTCCAGCCCGGAATTGGTGCCGACCAGCCCGGCCTCGGCGAAGACCACCTCGCGCAGGGTGCGGGTCAGAAAGTAGCTGCGCCCGCCGCTGGCCGCCGGCAGGACAGGACGGTCCAGCCCGAAGGAGCCCGCCACCATCTCCGACAAACGGTCGACCGGCGCACCGTCCTGGGTGCCGCTGGTCAGGTAGACGCCGCGCAACAGCGCGCGCTCCTCGTAGCGGTTGGGTTCGAAAATGACCATCAGCAGGTCGGTGACGGCCGGTTTCAGCGCCGCGATCTGCGCCGGGAACAGGGTGTCGAGCGAGCGGCGCTGGATGTCGGATTCGCCATGGACGCGGTCGAGCACCCGGCGGGAGATGCGCCCGGTCAGCGCGTCGAACTCCGCACCGAACCGGTAGACCGGCGCGTCGTCTCCGGACTTGCCGTCATCCAGCGGGAAGGTGACGCCCCAGACCTGTTCGCGCTCCTCCCGGCTGAGATCGTCGAAGAACTCGGCGAACCCGGCGATCAGGTCGGCCTTGGTCAGCAGCACATAGACCGGCACGCGCGACCCGACCTGTCCGCGCAGTTCCTTCAGCCGCAGCTTCAACTGCTCGGCATGTCCCTTGCGCTCCGGCTCGCTCCACACCGCGAGGTCGGCGAGGCTGACGGCCAGCAGGATGCCGTTGACCGGCTGGCGCGGGCGGTGGCGCTTCAGGAGCGCGATGAAGTTCTTCCACACCTTGCCGTCGATGGCCGGCTGGCTGTCCTGCGTGATGTAGCGGCCGGCGGTGTCGATCAGCACCGCTTCGTCGGTGAACCACCAGTCGCAGTTGCGGGTGCCGCCGACGTCGCGCAGCGCCGACCGGCCCATCTCGGCGGCGAGCGGGAAACGCAGGCCGGAGTTCGCCAGCGCCGTCGTCTTGCCGGCCCCCGGCGCGCCGATCAGCAGATACCAGGGCAGCTGGTAGAGGTAGCGCTGCCCAAATGTGCCGCCGAAGCGAGCCTTGCGCAGCTGGTCCAGCGCCTCGCGCAGGCGGTCGCGCAGCAGGTCGGTCTCCTGGCCGACGGCCTCCGAATCCGGATCGTTCTTGGCGGCCGGTGTCGCCTTGGCGAGCGCCTGCACCATGCGGTCGTTGGCGCTGCGGTGGCGGTAGAGCGACCATTGCATCGCCAGCGCCCAGACCAGCAGGATGCCGAACACCGCAGCCAGCCGGATGGTCGCGTCCTCCAGCGGGAAGGCGCCCGACACGGCGACGAGCGGCCCCAGGAACCAGACGATGGCGCCCAGGCACAGCGCCGCGACCAGCGTCAGGAACCAGCGGGAAGTCAGGGCGGACAGGATCGTTTTCAGCATCGGTCAGGGTGCCAGCACGATGTCGACGCGCCGGTTGGCCTGCCGGCCCTCCGCCGTCGTATTGGGGGCGATCGGGTCGGTGTCGCCGCGGCCTTCGGCGCTCAGGCGGCTTCCATTCTCTTTTCCGGCGTCGGCGGCCAGAATTTCCGTCATCAGCTGCTGCACCCGGAAGGCACGCGCCTCCGACAATTCCTGGTTGGAGGGATAGCGCAACGAGCGGATGGCGACGTTGTCGGTGTTGCCGATCACGGAGATGCGGCCCGGCTCCTTGCGCAGCGCCTCGGCGACATGCTTGAAGACCTCGACATAGCGCGGATCGATCCGGTCGCTGCCCGATGCGAAGACGTTCAGACGGGTGCGGACCAGCACGCGCCCGTCGGTCCCGCCGCTGACCTCGACCAGACCTGCCTTGATGTCGGCGGCGAGCGCCAGGGCGACCCGGTCGGCCACGGTCTGGCGGGGCGGCGGGGTGGGCAGGGTGACCGGCGGCGCGATGCGGGCGATCTGCACCTGCTGGTCGGGAATGACCGCAGTCAGCCGGCGATAGGCGGCGTCGGACTGGTCGGCCAGCGCGAAGACGAACCAGGCGTAGAGCGCGGCCAGCAGTGCCGCGATCAGCACGGCGGGCAGCCACAGCGGCACCGTGGCTGCCAGTGGGCGGAAGCCGTCGGCCTGCCCGCGCCAATGGGGCGACAGATCGCGCTCCGCCTCGCCGCGCTGCTTGCGGATTACGCGGTAGAGCCGGTCGCGCAGCTTCGCCAGCTCGCTGTAGCCGCGCTGCGAGACGCGGAACTTGCCCTCGAAGCCCAGCGACAGGCAGAGGTAGAACAGCTCCAGCTCCATGAGGTGGCGGTCCGGCACCTCCGCCATCTGGTCGAGCAGGTCGAAGAAGCGTTCGCCGCCCCAGGTCTCCTTCTGGATGGTGGAGACGAGGCTCTTGTGCGCCCACAGGCTCTGGCTGCCCCAGGGGGTCGCCAGCACCACGTCGTCCACCGTCGCGCACAGCGCGTAGCCGGCGTTGCGGATCTGGGTGGCGGACAGGCCGGCGCGGACGGTGGCCGCCTCGAACCGCTGCATCTCGGCGATGACGCGCTCGCGCAGGGACTCCACGTCGCGGTGCTGCGTCAGGTCGCGCACCCGCACCACCATCGCCAGGATGGGAGCCGCGGCGGTGACCAGCGGGTTGTCGCTGACCGCCGTCAACGCCGTCAGCGCCGCATCGTCCAACGGCCGGAAGCCGGGCGAGAGTGGGGCCGACATCGCGGAGGCCGCGGCCTGCGTCTGGAAGGCCGGAGCCTGCGGGGCAGCCGGCTTCGGTGTGTTGAAGGCGGCGGGCGAGAAGGCGGAAGGGGAGGCGAAGGGCTGTGAGCCCTGGCCGAAGGCCGGCGGCACCAGCCCCGCCGACCCACCGGAAAAGGGCGGCGGAGAGGCCGGCGCGGCTGTGGGCGCGGCCGGGCGCTGGAACGCCATCGGCTGCATCACCGTGGCGTCGATGTCGTCCGGCTCCTCGAACGGATTCTTGTCGGGCGGCGGCCGGACGCTCATGACGCCCCCTTCAGGATCAGGTTGTGCGATGCCGCGGGTGGCTGGTCGGCGGCAGGCTTCGGCGCGGCTTCCGGCTTCTCGGCGCTCGGCTTCTCGGCGCTCGGCTTTTCGGCGCTGGGCTTTCCGGCGTCCGGCTTTTCGGCTTCAGGCTTCCCAGGGTCGGCCTCGGCGTCTTCCGCCTTGGCGTCCGCCGGCTTGTCCGCCGGGGCGTCGGTGCCGGCGTTTGCGCCGTCGCCGGGGACGAGCGTGACGGTGCTGGCCGTGGCGGTCAGGACGAAGCTGTTGGCCTTGTTCGGCTGGATCGGCTGCATGGCGCGCCACCCCGCTTCCTCGTAGGCGCGGAAGGCGGCGGCGACGGCCAGCGTCTTGACGTCCGGCTTGGGCTGGACGGTCACGGTCTGGCGGCTGTCGGGCGGCACCGCCAGTTCCTGCCGGTCGAGCAGGGTGGGGCCGAGCGTCGCCTTGTCCTGGTCGATGACCTGGAAGAAGTCGGCGTTGGCGAAGGCGTCGCTGGGGTCGAGCTGATAGAGCCGCAGCATCACCGGCGATGGCCGGCCGTTGGGATCGGGATTAAGGGCCTTGGCTCCCACGACCGTCAATTGGATCGTGGTCGGCGGCGGGGGAGGTGGCGGGGAGGAGCAGGCGGCAAGCGCCGGCACTGCGGCCAGGACGGCAGCGGACCAAATCGTCCTCCGGATCCGCATCCAGCCGGCAATCCTCAGCATCACCACACCTTTCCCCTTATACGAACGGGTATAGCAGGGCGCGAATGGATGGTCATCCTTAACCAAAGGCGCCCGCGTGACAATTCCTCGACCGCCGGCTGGGGAGGTTGAACGCTGCGCGCCGGGGGGACAGACTCGGGCACAGGGGCTGTTCCGCAACTGTGCGGCGAATGGAATAAAACCCGTTCGCGCGCTGTTCGTGGGGCGAGAGCTCGGGGGACAATTGTCGAAGGTGCCAGCGCCATGTCCAAGCTTGCCATGCCCACGGTCTGGACCAGGATGAAAGCGGAGTTGGGCGACAGCGAGGCGCAGTACCAGCTCGCCGAATCGCTGCGGCCGGGTGATGTCGCCGCGGCGGTCCCCTGGTATCGGCGCGCGGCCCGCCAGGGGCATGTGGCCGCCCAGACCATGCTGGCCTTCCTGCTCGCCAACGGCATCGGCGTGCCGCCCGATCCGGGCCGGGCGGTGTCCTGGTACCGCCGCGCGGCCGCCAAGGGCGATGTCGGGGCGCAGAACAACCTCGGCTACATGCATGAGCATGGCGCCGGCGTGCCGTGCAATCCGGCCAAGGCCGCGCTGTGGTACCGGCTCGCCGCCCTGCAGCAGTCGGCAGCCGCCCAGGTCAACCTCGCCTTGCTTCTGCTCGACGGTCGCGGGGTGGACCGGGATGAGGCGGAGGCCGTGCATTGGCTGCGCGCCGCCGCCGGACAGGGCCATCCCGCCGCCCAGTTCCGCCTTGCCCTGTGCCTGCGCGAGGGTGTCGGCACCGGGCGCGACGTGGCGGAAGCCGCCTTGTGGATGCAGGCGGCCGCGGCTGCGGGCGACCGCGACGCGCTGGCGGCGTTCGCCGACATGCGTGCGGACGCCGTTCCCGCCGCCGTTCCTGACGACGGGGACGGCGAGGGCTGGGAAGAGGAGGCGTTCGGCTGGCAGCATCAGGCGGAGCGGCGCCCGATGCAGGGCGCCCATGCCGGAGCGATGCCGCCGGGCTGACGCCCGTCGACGGGCACCCGCATCATCCGATCACGCCCAGCTTGCGCCAGACCGGCAGGCTGTTTGCCATGCACCAGCCCATGCTGTCGGCGATGGCCTTGCGGCTGCCCTCGTCGGCGTTCTCCGGCGCGTCGAGGCGGCGCATCGCATGGGCGACCAGCGCGTCCTGCGTCTCCGGCACGCCCTCGCTGAGGCCGTCATAGAGCAGCGCCTCCATCGTGCTGACATGCAGGCCGGAGCCGCCGGCCGACGTGGCCAGGGCCGTGCTCTTGCGTCCCTCGCTGGTGGCGAGCTCGTTG
>JBKHVJ010000385.1:0-8401 GCA_046570145.1 Alphaproteobacteria bacterium | reverse complement strand
ATGGTGGAACTGGTAGACGAAGCCGATGGAGCGGCGGCGCACCTCGGTCCGCCTGCCGTCGTCCAGGTTCGACACATCGGTGCCGGCAATGCGAACCGTGCCGCCGGTGGGGCGCTCCAGCAGGCCGGCGATGTGCAGCAGGGTGGATTTGCCGGCGCCCGACGGGCCGACCAGCGCCACCAGTTCCCCGGCGCCGACGGTCAGCTCGACCCCGCGCAACACCTCCAGCGTCTCGCCCGCCTGTTCGAAGCGGCGGACGATGCCCTTCAGTTCCAGCATCGGCTGCATGACCGCGTCACTCATAGCGCAGGGCCTTCACCGGATCGAGCCGGGCGGCGCGCCAGGACGGGTAGATGGTGGCGGCGAAGGACAGGCCGAGCGCCATCAGCGTCACCTGCACCACCTCGCTCCAGTCGATCTTTGCCGGCAGGTGGGAAAGGAAATAGATCTCGGCGTTGAACAGGTTGGTGCCGGTCAGCCCCTGGATCACCTGGCGGATGCTCTCGATGTTCAGCGCGAAGGACACGCCCATCGCCAGCCCCAGCAGCGTCCCCGTCACGCCCACGCTGGCGCCGGACAGGAAGAAGATGCGCATGACCATGCCGCGCGTCGCCCCCATGGTGCGCAGGATCGCGATGTCGCGCCCCTTGTCCTTCACCAGCATGATCAGGCTGGAGATGATGTTGAAGGCAGCGACCATGATGATCAGCGACAGGATCAGGAACATCACGTTGCGTTCGACCTGAAGGGCGGTGAAGAAGCTGGCGTTGGACTGCTGCCAGTCGACCACCCGCCCTTCCCCGGCCACCGCCGACTGGACCGCGGCCCGCGCGGCCACGATCTGCATCGGATCGTCGACGAAGACCTCCAGCGAGGTCACGGCATCGCCGGTGCGGAAGAAGGCCTGCGCCTCCTCCAGCGGCAGGAAGATGAAGCTGTTGTCGTATTCGAACATGCCGACGTCGAAGATCGCGCCGATCGGATAGCTGCGCATCCGCGGCACGGTGCCGAAAGCGGTGACGTTGCCCTGCGGCGCGATCAACGTGATCTGGTCGCCGACGCTCAACCCCAGCCGCTGGGCCATGCGCGATCCGATGGCAATGCGGTCCTCCCCGAACTCCTCGGCAGAGCCGCGGATGACGTTGTTGGCAAGCGTCGGCCGCAGCTTGAAGTCTTCCGCCCGCACGCCGCGGATGACGGCGCCCGACGCGACGCCGCGCACCGACACCAGCGCCTGACCCTCCACCGTCGGGGTGACGGTGTTGACGCCGGGCGTGTTGCGCAGCTTGCCGGCCAGGATGTCGAAGTCCGGCAGCGGCCCGCCGCGCATGTTGTAGACGTTCAGGTGCCCGTTGAGGCCGAGCACGCGGCCCAGCAGCTCCGCCCGGAAACCGTTCATCACCGCCATCACGATGATGAGGGTCGCGACGCCGAGCGCGATGCCCAGCAGCGAGAACCCCGCGATGACCGAGATGAACCCTTCCTGGCGGCGCGCCCGAAGGTAACGCATCGCGACCATGCGTTCGAAGGCGTTGAAGATCATGCGGCTGGGGTCCTGTGGGTGGGCGGAAACGATGCCCTACATGGGAACGTGAGCGTGGCGGAAAAAGGGCAAAGCCCGGATCGCCGGCATCACGGCGATCCGGGCCTCCTCATTGGGTAAGCCGATCAGCCCAGCAGCTTCGCCAGCGCCGCCTCGACCGGCAGCTCTTCCTTCTCGCCGGTGGCGCGGCGCTTCAGCTCGACGACGCCGTTCTTCAGGCCGCGCGGGCCGACGACCAGCTGCCAGGGAACGCCGATCAGATCCATGTCGGCGAACTTGGCGCCGGGGCGCTCGTCGCGGTCGTCATAGGCGACCTCCAGCCCGGCGGCCGCCAGCTTGGCGTTCAGCTCGGCGCAGACGCGGTCGGTCTCGGCGTCGCCGGACTTCAGGTTGATCAGGCCGACATTGAAGGGGGCGACGGCGTCCGGCCAGATGATGCCGTTGTCGTCGTGGCTGGCCTCGATGATGGCGCCCATCAGGCGCGACACGCCGATGCCGTAGCTGCCCATCTCCACCGGGATCGACTCGCCGTTCGGGCCGGCGACCACCGCGTTCATCGGCTTGGAGTATTTGGTGCCGAAGTTGAAGATGTGGCCGACCTCGATGCCGCGGGCAGAAACCAGATCCGAGTCCGGCACCGGGCTGTTGGCCGGATCGTGCTTCTCGTCGGTCGCGGCGTAGATGGCGGTGACCCGGTCGAAGAAGGGCTGCAGGTCGTCCTCCATGCCGGGGGCGTCCTTCAGCACGTCCAGGTTCATCCAGTCCTTGTGGCAGAAAACGCCGCTCTCGCCGGTCTCGGCCAGGATGATGAACTCGTGGCTCAGGTCGCCGCCGATCGGGCCGGTGTCGGCACGCATCGGGATCGCCTTCAGACCCATGCGGGCGAAGGTGCGCAGGTAGGCCAGGAACATCTTCTGGTACGAGCGGCGGGCGCCGGCCGCGTCGATGTCGAAGGAATAGGCGTCCTTCATCAGGAACTCGCGGCCCCGCATCACGCCGAAGCGCGGGCGGATCTCGTCACGGAACTTCCACTGGATGTGGTAGAGGTTCAGCGGCAGCTGGCGGTAGCTCTTGACGAAGGAGCGGAAGATGTCGGTGATCATCTCCTCGTTCGTCGGGCCGAACAGCATCTCGCGGTCGTGACGGTCGGTGATGCGCAGCATCTCCTTGCCGTAATCGTCGTAACGGCCGCTCTCGCGCCACAGATCGGCCGACTGGATCGTCGGCATCAGCAGTTCCTGCGCACCGGCGGCGTCCTGCTCCTCGCGGACGATCTGCTCGATCTTGCGCAGCACCCGATAGCCCAGCGGCAGCCAGGCATAGATGCCGGCGCTGGTCTGGCGGATCATCCCGGCCCGCAGCATCAGGCGGTGCGAGACGATCTGCGCCTCGGTCGGGGTCTCCTTGAGGGTCGGCATGAAGAAGCTGGACAGCCGCATGGCTCTGCTCTCGTGTGCGAGGTGTTCGACAAGGCCGCGCGGACATGCTCCTTTTCGAACGGGAGCGGACTCGGGCGGCGGGTGAGCGACTTTAGGAAGGTCGCCCGCACTTGTCCACTGTAAGCCCCGCTTCCTCCCCGGCCGCTCCCGGCCGGTTACCGGGTGCGGCAATAAGCGTAGAGGCGGTCCTCCGCCCCCGGATCGACCGGCTGGCCGTTGAGGTAGAGCCGGTCGCCGACGACACTGAGCCAGACCGCCGTCACGTCGTCGGGCAGGAACGGCACCGACGGCAGGGCGATGCCCATCCGCCGCGCGAGATCGACCGACAGCGGCAGGTCGATGGGGATGGGCGGCTGCGCGCCCGCGGTGCCCGGCAGGTCGGCCGGCACCACCGGGCGGCCGTTCACATCCACTCCCGGCCGGTATTCCACATCGGCGGCCGGCACATGGCGGGTCAAGCGCTGGCACAGCGACAAGTCGATCACCGGCCGGTCACGGGCGGCATCGGGGGTCAGAGGGATCGGGCCGGGCAACTGCGGCTGCGATTGCGCCGAAGCGGATCCGGCCGACAGGGCCAGCAGGCACGCAGCCAGGCCGGCGCGCAGGGCCTTTGGCACCGTCACAGCGTGTGCCGCTCGGCCACCATGGCCGGGTTGCGCATGGCTTTCCAATAGAGTGACAGGTAGGGCATCCCTTTCTCCGCCTCCTCCTGGGTCCGCGCCGACTGGCGGATGTATTTGCCGATGAAGGGCTTGTTCACATGCTCCAGGTCGACCGCGGCCTTCAGCACCAGGAACTCGCCGATCTTGTCCGGCAGATTGTAATGCCATTTCTGCAGGCAGTCGGAGGTCACGCCCGGCTTCGCCTGTTCCGGTTCGGGCAGGTAGAATTCCTGGTGGTGGTACTGCGAGATCTCCTTCCACGCCTGGGCGACCCGGCCGGGCTTCAGCCGCGGCAGAGCCTTCAGAATGCGGACATCGTCGTGGAACAACGGCAGGAAGCCGCGCTTTTCCGCCAATTCCGTCAGCATGATGTGCAGCCCGGCCATCACGCCGCCCTCCGCACCGCCGCCATGGCCGCTGTCGCTCCTCTCCTCGCGCTTGCGGCCGAACAGGGCGCTGAAAAAGCCTTTCTTCTGCTTCGCGCCGCCACCGGCCCCGCCGCTGTCCTGCCCGACCTTGCGCTCGTCCCACAGCGAATCCCAGGCATATTCCCAGGCGGTGAAGATGGCGTTGGAACGGTCGTCGAGAACGGTCAGCAGATATTCACGCCCCTCCCGCGCCCAATCGACGTCACCGACGATGGCGCGCACCGGCCGGCGGCTGAGCACGACCGGCAGAATGCCGACGCGCACGAGGTCCTGGTAGAACTCGACGAAGGATGGCGTCTGGATGAAAGGCAGCATGGAGCAGGGCTGCTGATCCGGCGCCAGCAACTCCATGCTTTTTCTGGTCCGCTCCAACAGTTCGGTCGTCAGAACCGCGGCGAACTGATCGAACCGTTCGTTTTCGTTCGCGGCCATCGGCGCTTCGACTGTCGTCCTTCCTCTGATTCCCGCCGAAGCGGGTGAATGATCGGCAGCCCCGATCGGCCAATGCGCACAGCCCGCCGGGTGGCACGTGCCTCCCGGCGGCGTTCATACGGCCATTCTCGCCGGATGGGGAAAACCCCGAGGCGGATTTGGCCCGAGCAACGCTACCAAGTAAACCGTTAACGTTTTCTGGACCCGCTGCGGAAATTTCCTATCGGCAGGTGAAAGCAAGGATATGGCGGATAAAGAAAGGCCGCGCGGCGAATGCGGCGCGGCCTATCGAGTTTAGGGAGGAATCGCCACCAGGCGTCGGAAAGGGAGGAAGGTCCTCCCTCGTCACATGAAAAGAGTGGACCGCTGCCGCAGCCATGGCAAGCCCAAAACAGAGGCAACACCCAGCCATGCCCAAAGTTTTTGCATTTTTGCCCAGCCTTTCGGCGATTGCCGCCGTTCTGACCGGATCTTTGCCTACTTCATGGGCTCATACCCGCGATAGCCCTCGTCCACAGCGGCCTTCCAGGGCGGACTCTGCGCCAGAACGGCGGCATGAACCGGGCAATCCGGCTGATGGGCACCCGGCAGGTAGCCCAGGCTCATCAGGAACTCGCCGACGATCTCGCCGCCGGTGAAACGGAACGTCCTGCCGAACAGCTTCACCCATTCCGCCTTGGTCAGGGGGTGGTGAGCGCGCAGCCAACCGTCGAAGGAGCCGTGGGTCTGGCGCAGCGCGATGATGCGGCGGGCATTCTCGACCACCGCGTCGACCTTCAGCCGGTTGCGAACGATACCGGCGTCGGCCAGAAGCCGCGCCCGCTCCGCCTCGCCATAGGCGGCGACCCGGTCGATGTCGAAATCGTCGAAGGCGGCACGGAACGCCTCGCGCTTCTTCAGGATGGTCAGCCAGGACAGCCCGGCCTGGTTGATCTCCAGCACCAGCCGTTCGAACAGCACCCGGTCGTCGCTGCTCGGGAAGCCGTATTCGCCGTCATGATAGGGGCCGTGGTGGGGGTGGCCGGGTGCGGCCGCGCAATAGGTCAGGCTCAACCCGCCCTCTCCTCTCCGGTCGGTCAGTACATATGGCGCGCCATGTCGCGGAAGGAGATGATCCCCGACCGCTCCACGCCGAAGATCACCAGCCACACCAGCAGGGCGACCACCGATGTGATCATGAATTTGCGCAGGATGCGCGGTTCGACGGGTGCGGACGATGCCATGCCGGGTTCCGGCTCGTCCGGCGTCCTGACACCCCAGGGCAGCACCGCGAACAGCACCACCCACCACACGACGATATAGACGAAGACCGCCGTCACCCAGTTGTCCATCGCCCTCTCCGCCGCCTCTCTTGCCTTTCCCGATCCGCGCAGTCCGGCGGAGGGATCAGGCCTGTTCCAGTTCGACCAGCGTCCCGCAGAAGTCCTTGGGGTGCAGGAACAGGACCGGCTTGTCGTGGGCGCCGATCTTCGGCTCGCCATCGCCCAGCACGCGGGCGCCCTGCTCCTTCATCCGGTCGCGGGCGGCGAGGATGTCGTCCACCTCGTAACAAATGTGGTGGATGCCGCCGGACGGGTTCTTTTCCAGGAAGCCGGCGATGGGCGATTTCTCGCCGAACGGATGCAGCAGCTCGATCTTGGTGTTGGGCAGGGTGACGAAAACCACGGTCACACCATGCGGCGGCAGATCCACCGGCTGCGACACCGCGGCCCCCAGCGTGTCGCGGTAAAGCGCCGTCGCCGCCGGCAGGTCCGGAACGACAATGGCGACGTGGTTGAGCTTCCCGATCATGCGTGTCCTCTCGCTGGCTGTCCATTCGGCCCGTTAGCGGGCTCTGATAAGCCTGTTATACACGGATTCCGTCAGACGCGGACCAGATGGACCTCGGTCACCGGCTTCTTGCCATGGGACGCATTGAAGCAGCGGCGCACGGCGATCCGCGCCGCCTCCTTCACCTGGGCGTCGTCGGCCCGTGCCGATCTGGGCAGCATCGCCACCGATTCGCGGACCGCGTCGATCACGTCGAGCAGCATGTCGCGGTCGGTCGCCTCGTCGATCAGCCCCATCACCGCCACCTGCGGCGCGGTCAGCAGCTCGCCCGTCCCGGTCATCACCAGCGTCACCACGGCGGCGCCGTTGTTCACCATCCGGTTGCGCGCCCGCATCATGCCTGTGTCGAGCGGCACCAGCCGCTTGCCGTCGACCGCCATGCGGCCGGCCCGCACATGGGCCACCACCTGCGCGCCCTCCGCCGCGTCGAGCCGGATCAGCTCGCCATTGGCCGGCACGATGCTGTGGGCGACCTGGCAATCCTCCGCCAAGGCGGCATGCGCCTGCTGGTGGCGCTGCTCGCCATGAACCGGCACGGCGATGCGCGGACGCACCCACTGGTACATGCGCACCAGCTCGTCGCGCGCCGGATGACCGGAGACATGGACCGCCGCCTCGTCCGCCGTGACCAGCTCCACCCCCTGCGCGACCAGCTGGTTCTGCATGCGCCCGATGGCGCGTTCGTTTCCGGGAATCTCGCGGGAGGAGAAGATCACCACGTCGCCGCGCGACAGCGTCACCTGGGGATGGTCATTGGCGGCGATGCGGGCAAGGGCGGAGCGCGGCTCCCCCTGGCTGCCGGTGCAGATCAGCACCAGCTTTTCCCGCGGCAGATAGCTGGCGTCATGCTCCGACAGGAATTTCGGCACGTCGGCGAGATAGCCGGTGGCCCGCGCTGCTTCGTTGATGCGCCACAGCGAGCGGCCCACCAGCGCCACATGGCGGTCATGGGCGGCAGCGGCGGCAGCGATGCTCTCCAGCCGCGCCACGTTGGTGGCGAAGCAGCTGACGGCGATTCGCGAGTCGCGGAAGCGGCCGAACAGCTCCATCAGCGAGGCGCGCACCGTCGCCTCCGATCCCGCGGAGCCCGGGACCAGCGCATTGGTGCTGTCGCCGACCAGCGCCAGCACCCCTTCGTCGCCGATGGCGCGCAGCCGGGCCTCGTCGGCGGTGTCGCCGACCAGCGGATCGGGATCCAGCTTCCAGTCGCCGGTGTGCAGGACGGTGCCGGCGGAGGTGCGGATGGCGAGCGCGTTCGGCTCCGGGATCGAATGCGTCATGGTGACGTATTCGACGGAGAAGGGACCGATCTCCACCGTGCCGCCCAACGGGATCTCATGGATCGGAACGGTTGCACTCAGCCCCTTCTCGTGCAGCTTGGCGCGCAGGAAGGCCGCGGTGAAGGGCGTGCAATAGACGGGGCAGCGCAGCTCAGGCCACAGATACTGTACGGCGCCGAGATGGTCCTCATGCGCGTGGGTCAGCACCAGCCCGACCAGATCCTCCCGCCGCTCGGCGATGAAGGCCGGGTCGGGCATGATCACGTCCAACCCGGGCATGGTGTCGTCGGCGAAGGAGATGCCGAGGTCCACCATCAGCCACTTGCCCTGGTGGCCGTAGAGGTTGAGGTTCATCCCGATCTCGCCCGAACCGCCGAGCGGGAGGAAATACAGGCCGCCATCCTCCGGAACGAAGGTGTCCGCCGGGGCTGAAGGGATTCCGGCGGCTGTCTTGGAGGATTGTGTCATTGGACCGTGTTGCGCTTGTGGATCAGGAGGAGACCGCGGAGCGTCAGCTCATTGTCGGTGTGTTCGATCACATGGGTGGCCTTGGCGAAAAGAACAGCCAACCCGCCGGTGGCGACGACCCGCATCGGTTCGCCGTACTCCGCCCGGATGCGGGCCACCAGCCCCTCGATCAGGCCGACATACCCCCAGAAGATGCCCGACTGCATGCAGGCGATGGTGTTCCTGCCGATGACCTCGGCCGGCGGCTGGATTTCCACCCGCGGCAGCTTGGAGGCCGCCATCTGCAGCGCCTCCAGCGACAGGTTCAGCCCCGGCGCGA
>JBKHVJ010000384.1:0-11264 GCA_046570145.1 Alphaproteobacteria bacterium | reverse complement strand
ATCCGGGGGAGGACGACATTCCCGGCCTGGTGCTGATCCCGGCGGCGGTGCGGGCACTGAAAATCCCGGTCATCGCCTCCGGCGGCATCGCCGACGGGCGCGGCATGGCGGCGGCGCTGGCGCTGGGCGCGCAGGGCGTCAACATGGGCACGCGGTTCCTCTGCACGCGGGAGGCGCCGGTGCATGACGCCATCAAGCAAGCGCTGGTCGCAGCCGGCGAACGCGACACCAACCTGATCCTGCGCAGCCTGCGCAACACCGCCCGCGTCTTCAAGAATGCCGTGTCGGACGAGGTGGTGGCGCTGGAACGCCGTCCCGGCGGAGCCGGTTTCGAGGAGGTGCGCCCCCTCGTCGCCGGCCAGCGCGGCCGGGCCGCCCTGGAATCCGGCGACGCCCAGGCCGGGGTGGTGTCGGCCGGCATGGTCATCGGTCTGATCGACGATATCCCGACCTGCGACGAGCTGATCCGCCGCATGGTCGCGGAGTGCCGGACCCACCTGCGCCGTGCGCTGGCGATGGCGGAGGAATAGGCGGTCAGAAGATCAGCTTCAGGATGCCGGTGACGACCAGCAGGCCGATGATGAAGATGATCAGGATGGCCCAGCCGAGGATCTTGAGCATGGTGTCGGTCCCTGTGTGGCTTCGTTCACTGCGTGGCGCCTCCGCTCTCCGGTGGCGCCACGCCCATGCTTGGATCAACCCGCCAGCCACGCTTCGGTTCCCGTGGGAGGCGTGTGAGGGGTGCCGATGACCCGTCGCGATAGGTGGCCGGGCTGTTTGCCGCTCACGCGAACTTCCTGGCGCCCGCGACGCACAGCACCACCAGCCCCGTCACCGCGATCATGGTCCAGGCGACCGGCTCGTGCAGCAGCAGCCCCGCCAGCGCGAGGCCGAGGAGGGGCTGAAGCAACTGCAATTGCCCCACGCCGGCGATGCCGCCGAGCGCCAGCCCGCGATACCAGAAGACGAACCCCACCAGCATGCTGAAGACCGAGACGTAACCAAGCCCGATCCAGGCCGGCGCACCGACAGCGGCCAAATTTTCCGGCATCGTCAGGACCGCGGCCGCCGCCATGGCCGGCGACGCCAGCAAGAGCGCCCAGGAAATGACCTGCCAGCCGCCCAGCCGCCGGGACAGGACGGCACCCTCGGCATAGCCGAGCCCGCAGAGCAGAATTGCCGCGACCATCAGCAGGCCGCCGGCAAGCGACGCGCCGCCACCCTGTGCAAGGGCGAAGCCGGCGACGGCGAAGCCGCCGACCGTCGAGAACAGCCAGAAGGCGGGTTTCGGCCGTTCCCTCGACCGCAGCACGCCGAACAGGGCGGTGGCGAGCGGCAACAGCCCGATGAACACGATCGACTGCGCCGAGGTCATCCGTTGAAGCGCCAGCGCCGTCAGCAGGGGAAAACCGACGACGACCCCGAGCGCCACGATGGCCAGCGGGCGCAGGTCGCTGCGCGCGGGCCGCGTCTGCCGCAGGATCGACAGCAGCGCGACCGCCAGTGCGGCGGCGATCACCGCCCGCGCCGAGGTCAGGAACAGCGGCGGAAAGCCGGCGACTGCGACGCGCGTTGCCGGCAGCGAACCGCTGAAGATGACCACGCCGAGCATCCCGCTGCCCCATCCTGCCGAAACCCACCGCATCCTGCCCCCCGATCCACTCCATTCGCGGCGATCCTAGCGGTACGCCCCCTGGCGAAGACAGCGACAGTCCCATACAATTCCACCAAACTGTATTGGTTACGGAAGCCACACGGATGGGGGTTGCGCAAATGGCGGCGGGTGCAGCATGAACAGCCGGACCGGCACGCGGACCGGCACACGGACTGGCGAGGTGATGGAGGCGATCCGCCGGAGGATGGCAAGCCGCACGCTGTCGCCGGGGGAAAAGCTGCCCTCGATCCGCAGCTTCGCCGCCACCATGGGCGTGTCCCCATCGACGGTGGTGGAGGCGTACGACCGGCTCGCCGCCGAAGGCGTGATCCGCTCGCGCCCCGGATCGGGGTTCTACGTCTCCGGCGCCATGCCGCCGCTCGCCCTGGCCGAGGTCGAACCACGGCTCGACCGGACCATCGATCCGTTCTGGGTGTCGCGCCAGTCGCTCGACGCGGCGGCGGAGACGCTGAAGCCGGGATGCGGCTGGCTGCCGGCCGACTGGATGCCGAACGCCGCGATCCGCCGGGCGATCCGCCGTCTCGCCTATGCCGACGATTCCGTGCTGGCCGACTATGGCGGCACGCGCGGATCGCTGCCCCTGCGCCGTCTGCTTGCCCGCCAGTTCGCGGACGACGGGTTATCGGCGGGCGCCGATCAGATCCTTCTGACCGGTTCGGGGACCCAGGCCATCGACCTGATCTGCCGCTTTCTGCTGCGCCCCGGCGACGCGGTGCTCGTCGACGATCCCTGCTACTTCAATTTCCAGGCGCTGCTGCGCGCCCATCAGGCCCGGATCGTCGGTGTCCCCTATACGAGGAACGGGCCCGATGTGGCCCTCTTCACCGAAGCCCTGGCGGCGCATCGGCCAAGGCTCTACATCACCAATGCGGCGCTCCACAACCCGACCGGCGCGACGATGTCGCCGCAAACCGCACACAAGCTGCTCAACGCCGCCGCCGCCCACGATCTCACCATCGTCGAGGACGATATCTTCGCCGGCTTCGAGCCCGAGCCGTCGCCGCGTCTGGCCGTCCTCGACGGGTTGGCGCAGGTCATCCGCATCGGCAGCTTTTCCAAGACGCTGTCCGCCTCCATCCGCTGCGGCTACATCGCGGCCCGGCCGGATTGGGTGGAGGCGCTGGTCGATCTGCAGGTCGCGACGAACTTCGGCGGCCCCAGCCCCGTCGCCGCCGAACTCGTCCTGGCGACGTTGAGCGACGGCAGCTATCGCAAGCATCTCGACGCCCTGCGCAGGCGGCTGGCGCGGAGCCGCCGCGAGGTTGCGGCCAGACTGGACGCGCTCGGCCTGCGGCCATGGCTGTTGCCGCGCGGCGGCTTCTATCTCTGGTGCAGCCTGCCCGACGGCCGGAACGCCACCGACGTTGCCCGAGCGGCATTGCGCGAGACTGTGGTCCTCGCCCCCGGAGACGTCTTCAGCGTGTCCCGATCGGCTTCGGCGTTTCTGCGTTTCAATGTCGCCCAGATGCAGGACCCACGCGTGTTCGACGTTCTGGCGCGCGCGATGGCGGCAGAAGGATAGACCTGCGGACGCTCCACCGCTCCGTCGGCCCGACCGCCCATTCCGCGTTCTATGCGACATCGCATGCGCCCGCGTCAGTGCGTTCCCGGATTGGCCCTCGCCTTCGCCACCACAGTTGCAATGTCCGTCCAGGCCGGCTTGTCCGGAGCGAAGCGGCCGCGCAGATACGCCAACAGATCCGTCACCTGTTTGTCGGACAGGCTGTCGCGGAAGGCCGGCATATAGCCGAGGTCACGGGTCGCCGGGTTCTGGATGCCGTGCAGGATGACGCGGGCGAGGTTGTCGGGGCTGTCGCTGTGGACGTTGCTGTTCACCGCCATCGATGGGCTGACGCCGAACAGGGTCGGCCCGTTGCCGTCGCTGTGGCAGGCCTGGCAGGCTCCGTTGAAGATGCGCTCCCCATTCGCCGAACTGACGGGTGCCGGAGTGACTGCGGGTGCTTCCGCCGCGTCGCCACCGAGTGAGGCGAGATAGACCGCCATCGCCCGTACATCCGCCTCCGGGACGGTGGACAGTTCATGCACCACCGCGGCCATCGGGCCGGCGGCGACGCCATGGCGCTGGGAGAAGCCGGTGCGGAGATAAGTGAACAGGTCATCCTCCGTCCACGGTTTCGGCGCCTTGGACAGCGCGGTCAGGGCCGGCGCCTCCCAGCCGTCGACGGTGCCGCCGGCCAGGAAGGATTCGCCCAGCTTCTCCGCCCCCAGCGCGTTGCGCGGGCTGTGGCAGGCGGCGCAATGGCCGAGACCGTTGACCAGATAGTTGCCGCGGTTCCACTCCGTGCTCCGCTGCGGGTCCGGCTTGTAGGTCTCGCGGTTGAGGAACAGGGTGTTCCAGCCCGCCATCATCGGGCGCAGGTTGAAGGGGAAGCGCATGGTGTTGGCCGGCGTCTCGCTGCGCACCGGTGGCTGCGTCATCATGTAGGCGTAGAGCGCCTGCATGTCGTCGTCGGTCATGTTGCGGAAGGCGGTGTAGGGGAAGGCCGGATAGAGGTGCCGGCCGTCGCGGCCGATTCCCTCGCGCATCGCCCGGTCGAAGGCGGCGAAGGACCAGCGCCCGATCCCGCTGTCCGGGTCCGGCGTGATGTTGGTGCTGTAGACGGTGCCGAACGGCGTCTCGAACGGCCGGCCGCCGGCATTGGTCGCACCATTCTCCACCGTGTGGCAAACCGCGCAGTCGCCGAGCGCCGCCAATTGACGCCCACGTTCGATGGTTGCCGACGACCACAGCCCGGCCGACGGCGGCGACACCGGGGCGATCTCGGCGCGGAAGGGCAGGGCGCTGCTCGCCATGCCGATCATCACCCCGCATAAGCCGGTCAGCGAGGCGCCGAGCCACGCCTTCCAGCCGCGCTTGCGCGGCTTGACCGCTTCCGGCGGTGCGGGCGGGACCGGTTCTGACGGGCCGTTCAGCGCCTCCCGCACCCGCTCCGCGGTGATCGGCAGTTCGCGGAAGCGGATGCCGGTGGCGTCGAAGATGGCGTTGGCGATGGCCGCCGCGCTGGGGACGGAGGCGGATTCGCCCGATCCCAGCGGCGGTTCGGTCTCCCGCGGCATCATCAGCACGTCGATGTCCGGCACCTCGGGGAAGGTCATGATCGGGTAGCCGCCCCATTCCCTGGCGGCGACCACCGAGTCCTCGAACTCCACCTGTTCCTTCAGCACGCGGCTGGTCGATTGGATGACGTTGCCGTGGATCTGGTGGCGCACGCCGTCGGGGTTGATCATCTGCCCGGCGTCATGGCCGACGACCACGCGGGTCACCGCGATCTCGCCGGTCTTGCGGTCCACCGCCACGTCCGCCACCCAGGCCGCCCAGGCGGCGCCGAAGCCGGGGAACTTGCTGTGGATGTAGCGGGCATAGGCGAAGCCGCGCCCACGCAGCACGTCGCCCTCGGGCGGAGTCTGCTGCGGGGCGGTGCGCGGTTGCCAGCCGGCGCGGCCGGCGACGGCGCGGATCAGGTCGGCGGCGCGTTCGTCGTCGCGCAGGTGGCGCAGGCGGAACTCCACCGGATCGACCCCGGCGGCGAAGGCCAACTCGTCGATGTAGCTGTCATGGGCGAAGCTGTTGGGCATCGCCGACACCCCGCGCATCCAGGAGGCGCGGACGATGGGGGCCATGTCGTTGATGACCACCCGCATGTTCTCGTAATCGTAGGGCGGGATGGAGGTGCGGTCGCCCATCTCGAACACGGCGGCCACCGGATCGACCCGCCCGGTCAGCAGCAGCGCCAGCGTCGGCGCGCCGTTCGATGGGTAGCTGGTGGCGAAGTCGTAGGCGACGATGCCGCCGTCGGCGCTGATCCCGCCATCGACCTCCATCAGCTGGGCGGTGCCCTTCGGCTCCCAAAGATGTTCCTGCTCGCGGGTCAGCTGGACGCGCACCGGACGGCCGACCGCCTGCGACAGCAGCAGCGCATCCGCTGCCACGTCGTCGGCGCAGTTGCGGCCGTAGCAGCCGGCGGCCTCCATCCGCACCACGTCGATCCGCTCCTCCGGCCATTCCAGCAGCCAGGCGAGGTCGGCGCGCAGCAGATGCGGATTCTGGGTGCCGGACCAGACCGTGGCGCGGTCCGCGCCGCAATCGGCCACGGCGCAGGACGGACCGATGGAGCCGTGCATCTGGTAGGGCCAGACATAGGTGCGCGTCATCCGCTGGTCGGCGGCGGCAAGCGCGGCATCGACGTCGCCCTTGTCCAGCACCTTGCGCGGCGTGCTCGGATTCTCGCGCAGGGCCTGGGCGAGGTTCGACAGGTCGGGCAGCTTGCGGGTCCAGGGCTTCCAGGCGATCTTCAGCTCGCGCGCCGCCTTGATCGCCTGTTCCTCGCGCTCGGCCACCACGCCGACGAAGTCGCGCAGCACCACCACCTTGATGACGCCGGGGATGTGGGCGATGGAGGATTCGTCGATGCTCTCCAGGCTGTTGCCGACGAATTCGCCGCTGTCGATGCCGGCATAGGGCGGACGGACCACCCGGCCATGCAGCATCCCCGGCAGCCGCAGGTCATGCACATACGAGAATTCGCCGGTGGCCTTGGCCGGGATGTCGACGCGCGGCGCCCCCTTGCCGACCAGTTTGTACTGCTCGCGCGCCTTCAGCGGGGCCTTGCCGCTGATGCGCTGCTCCACCCGCTCGCCCCGCACCAGTTCGCCGTAGGAAATGCGGCGGTTGCCGTCGCCAGCGATCACCACCCCCTCTTCGACGCGCAACTCTCCCACCGGGACGCCGAACAGGGTGGCGGCGCGGTCAAGCAGCCAGCGGCGCGCCTCCGCCGCGGCGTTGCGCAGGGGCACGGCGGAAATCTGGATGGTGGCGCTGGCGATGGTGGCGCCCTGGTTGGGGCTGCTGCCGGTGTCGCCCAGCACCATGCGCAGCTGATCCATGCGCAGGTCCAGCTCCTCCGCCACGATCTGGGTCAGCGCGGTCTGGATGCCGGTGCCGAGATCGACATGGCCGTTGAAGGCGAAGACCTGTCCGTCGTCGCGCACCGCCAGGAACAGAGCCATTTCCGGCGGCTTGGGCGTTGCGGTTGCCCCCTTGGCGACCGGGCCGGAGGGCGGCTGGATCTCGTCAACGATCAGCAGGACGCCGGTCGCCGCCATCAGCTCCGCACGTGTCGGCGTCGGCTGGGACTGCGGGGCGGGCGTCGGGCCAAGCGTCGGATCGGTCGTCATGATGTGCTCCGGGGGAGGAGAGAAGCCGCGCGGCCCGCATGACGGCGCGCAGGATTTCGACATGGGTGCCGCAGCGGCACAGATTGCCGGACAGGGCGCGGCGCACCTCGTCGATGGTCGGGGTCGGGTTGCGGTCGAGCAGGGCCTTGGCGGTCATGATCATGCCGTTCATGCAATAGCCGCACTGGGCCGCCTGCTCGTCGATGAAGGCTTGCTGGACCGGGTGCGGTGCACTGCTGCTGCCCAGCCCTTCCAGCGTCACCACCTCGCGTCCCTCCGCCCCCGCCAGCGGGATCACGCAGGACCGCGCGGCGACGCCGTCGAGGATGACGGTGCAGGCCCCGCATTCGCCGAGCCCGCAGCCGTATTTCGGCCCGTTCAGGGCCAGATCGTTGCGCAGGATGTAGAGCAGCGGCGTGTCGGCCATCGCCGTCACCGAGACGGCGCGGCCATTCACCCGCAGCGCGATGGTCTTTTCCATAAAGCGTCCATCCGGTGCGATGAGTCCCGCATCCCCGCGGGCCTCCGCGGGGCGGAATGGCCGAAGGGCCATCCTGCGGTGGGTTACTCCTCCCCGTCCTGCGCGATCATCCTCTGCAGGACATGGGTGACCGCCAGCCGTTCCGCCGGGTTCAGCTGCCCCATGGTCAGCTCGCTGATCCGCCTGGCGCAGGGCACCATGTCCTCCAGCAACTGCCGCCCCTCGTCGGTCAGGCAGTTGATGACCTTGCGCCGGTCCTGCGCGTCGGAGGTCTGGCGGATCAGCCCACGCGCCTTCAACCGCTCCACGATGCCGCGGATGGTCGCCTGATCGATGGCGGTGGACTTCACCAGCTCGATCAGCGAACTCGGCCCGTTGTCGCGGATGGCGCAGAGCGTGACGAACTGTACCGAGGTCAGCTGCGGGTCGCAGGCGTTGCGCTGGAAGATCGCGAGGTGCCGCTGATAGGCCCGCCGCAGCAGATGGCCGATCTGGTCGGAAAAGACGTAATCGGCTTCTCCGGGGCCAGTTTCGGCGCCGTCTTCGGGCAGCAGGTCTTGGGACATCGGGGACAACATGCGGTGGACCGGGTGTGTGGCGAACGATAGCAGCGGCGGCAGGGGCAGGGAAGGGCGGCGGGCATTCGCCGCCATGCCGTCCTTCATGCCGGGCGTCATGCCCTGGACGCCTCCGGCGCCACCACGTCGCCGGCCAGCACCACCGGTTCGCCGTCCAGCAGGATGTCGCAGCCGCGAAGCGGGATGTCCATGTGGCAGGGGGTCTTGCGGCTGCCGCCGACTTCGGTGTTCGGGCCGGTGGAGAACAGGAAGTTGCCGTAGAAGGCGCGGGCGTCCATGCACATGCCGTCGTTCTTGTCGTGCAGGCCCATCGCCGTCCATTGCGCCCGCGGCTGCAGGCCCCAGCCGATGTGGGAGATGCCGTAGACCTCCGGATCCTTGAAATAGGCCATGTAGTCGCGCAGGTATTCCGCCTCGAACCCGCCATGGATGCGGCGGATGAAGCCCTCCCCGATCTCCAGCGTCACCTTCTCGCGCACATAGGTCTTGAAGGGCAGCAGGATGTCGCCGACGTCGAGCACCAGCGTGCCTTCGGCACTGCCCTCGTCCGGCCAGGAGAACAGGAAGCCGCTCGGCCAGTGGTCCCAGCGGCCGGGCTCGTCGGCGAAGCCGTATTCCGTCACCGTCGGGTACTGGCCGAGCGTCGCGCGGAAATCGCTGCCTGCCTTGGAGGTCACGGCGATGGTGCGGGCGCGCTTCAGCCGTTCGGCCGCGGCGTTGACGCGGATCTTGTCCTCCTCCGTCGGCATGATGCGGGCCAGCACCTCCGGCGGCTCCACCGCCAACAGGATGCGGGTGCCGGTCTTCAGGATCTGTTCCTGCTCCGGCGAGTGCAGCAGCATCATGGTGTCGACGATCAGGTCGGCCGCCTCCAGCGCGCGCTGGGCGGCGAGGTTGCCGGTCAGGGGCGTGTCGCCGCAATAGGCGGTCATGTCCATGCCCATGGCGCGCGGGTGGTTGAAGGCCGGCAGTTCGACCCCGTAGACATTCGCCCCCAGGCGCTGGGCGGCATCCATCGCCGCACGAACGATGCGCGGGTTGGAATAGTCGCTTTTCAACACAGCGACGCTCTGGGTCTTGTCCACTTTGGACAGGGTCAGAACCCGTTCGAACATCTGCGTCAGTTCGCGATCGCTCACCGGCATCTCATCTCTCCCAACCTTGGTGGCCGCAGCCGCTGAAGGCGCGTTACGGGCCGTGTTTCCGGGTGGACATCCGCCGGTCAATCGGCGGGGTGACCAGGACATATAGAGCGTATAGGCTTAATTCGGCTATGAACAGTATGGAGGTAAGTCCTTCGCTGCCGCTGTGCCGATATGAACATCAAATAGGCATTTGTGATTTAAAATGAGGCGATGCAAGGCTATTTCGCGGTCAGTTCGTGCCATAAACCGCCCGAGTGACCCTGTAAAGCCCGAGTGAACTTGTATGACGAATTGTGTTGCGTGACAAGCTGAAACAGCGTACACGCTTCTTATCGAGTTCAGTGCAACGGTCGACGGCCGGAGCCGGGGCGGATCGTCCCCGGATACCCTTTCCGCACCCTTGCATCCGGTCGCAAGCCCTCCTGCGGCGGCGGCCGAGTACCCCCACGTCAGCAAAGGGCCATACCCATGGGAAAGACTCAGAGAATCGCCATTGTCGGGGCCGGCCTGGGCGGTGCTGCCGCCGCCGGGCTTCTGCAGCAGGCCGGGTTCCAGGTGGACGTCTACGAACAGGCCCCTGAATTCTCCCGGCTGGGCGCGGGGATTCATGTCGGCCCCAACGTGATGAAGGTGTTCCGCCGGCTCGGCATCGAAAAGCCGCTGGAGGCGATGGGCTCCAAGCCGGACTTCTGGTTCAGCCGCGACGGCTTCACCGGCGACTACCTGTCGCGCATCCCGCTGGGCGACTTTGCCAAGCGCGAATACGGCGCCGCCTATGTCACCGTCCACCGCGGCGACATGCATCTGCTGCAGATGGACACGCTGGCCCCCGGCTCCGTCCATTTCGACAAGCGGCTGGAGACGATCACCGACAGCGGCGACGACGTTCACATGACCTTCGCCGACGGGACCGAAGCGCGTGCCGACATCGTCATCGGCGCCGACGGCATCAACTCCCGCATCCGCGAGGCCCTGCTGGGGGTCGAGGCGCCGAACTACAGCGGCTGGGTCGCCCACCGCGCGCTGATCCGCGGCGAGCAGCTGGCGAAATACGACCTGACCTTCGAGGACTGCATCAAGTGGTGGACCGAGGACCGTCACATGATGGTCTATTTCACCACCGGGAAGCGCGACGAATACTATTACGTCACCGGCGTGCCGCACCCGGCCTGGGATTTCCAGGAAGCCTTCGTCGACAGCAGCCGCGAGGAGATGTACGAGGCGTTCCAGGGCTATCACCCGACCGTCCAGGCGCTGATCGAGTGCACGGAGGAGGTCACCAAATGGCCGCTGCGCAACCGCAACCCGCTGCCGCTGTGGAGCCGCGGCCGGCTGGTCCTGCTGGGCGACGCCTGCCATCCGATGAAGCCGCACATGGCCCAGGGCGCGGGCATGGCGATCGAGGACGCGGCGATGCTGACCCGCTGCCTGAGCGAGACCGGCCTGACCGACTACCGCACCGCCTTCGCGCTGTACGAGGCCAACCGCAAGGACCGCGCGACGCGGGTGCAGGCGGTGTCCAACGCCAACACCTTCCTGCGCACGCAGGAGGATCCGGCCTGGGTCTTCGGCTACGACGTCTATGAGCAGCCGCTGCGCGAAGGCATCGCGGCATGATCGCCTCGACCTTCCTCTACGGCGCCAACGTCCAGGCCAACGGCATCCGCCAGCACTACCTGCGCTATGGCGGGGAGCGGCATGCCGGGCGCCCGGCCATCGTGCTGATCCCCGGCATCACCAGCCCGGCCGTCACCTGGGGCTTCGTCGCCGAACGCTTCGGCAAGCAGTTCGACACCTATGTGCTGGACGTGCGCGGACGCGGCCTGTCGGAAAGCGGGCCGCATCTGGATTACGGCATCGATGCCTGCGCCGACGACGTGAACGCCTTCGCCGCGGCGCTCGGCCTGACCGATTACATTCTGGTCGGCCATTCCATGGGCGCCCGCTTCGCCATCCGTGCCTCCGTGCGCGGGGACGCCAAGGGCTTGCGCCAGCTGGTGCTGATCGATCCGCCGGTGTCCGGTCCCGGCCGCCGGGCCTATCCCAGCGGCCTTCCCTGGTACGTCGATTCCATCCGCCAGTCGCTGAAGGGCATGGATGCCGACGCCATGCGCGCCTTCTGCCCGACCTGGACGGAGGAACAGCTGCGCCTGCGCGCCGAATGGCTGCACACCTGCTACGAGCCGGCC
>JBKHVJ010000383.1:0-41815 GCA_046570145.1 Alphaproteobacteria bacterium | reverse complement strand
ACCGACGCGGCGCTGGCCCTGAAGCCGCAGGCGGAAGCGCTGGACGCGGCGGCAGCCAGCCTGTGGCGGACGGCATCAGGCTGGGGAGCGGAGGTGCGCGGCACCGTCCGCATCACCGCCAGCGAGGTGGTGGGCGCCCGCATCCTGCCGGCGATCCTGGCCGGCCTTCGAGCCCGCCACCCGGCCCTGGAGGTGGAGCTGGTGCTGTCCAACGGCATCGACAACCTGCTGCAACGGGATGCCGACGTCGCGGTGCGCATGGTGGAACCGGACCAGCAGGCGCTTCTGGTGCGGCGGGTCGGCAGCATCGCGCTGGGCCTGCATGCCCACCGGCGTTACCTGGAACGCCACGGCACGCCGCGACGCCTGGAGGAATTGGACGGCCACAGCCTGATCGGCTTCGACCGCGAGACGCCGGACATCCGCGCCATGATGCAGCGGGTGCCGGGCCTCACCCTGCCCCGCTTCGCACTGCGCACCGACAGCCATCTGGCACAGCTGGCAGCCATCGAAGCCGGGTTCGGCATCGGCATCTGCCAGGTCCCGCTGGCACGGCGGAACCCCGATCTGGTCCGGCTGCTGGCCGACCGCTTCGAGTTGCCGATGGGGGTGTGGGTCGCCATGCACGAGGATCTGCGATCCACCCCCCGCTGCCGCGCCGTCTTCGACGGGTTGGCTGCGGGGCTGGCGGATCATGTGTCAGCGGATCACATGGCGTAGCGTCAACCGGCCCAGCCCATCCGGCGCTCCACCCCGTCGGCGGCCTCCTTCAGGATTTCGGCGCTGCGGCGCAGGGCGGTTTCCTCCTCCGCCGACAGGTTCGGCAGCACCGTGTCGAGCACGCCGCCGGCGCCGATGACGCGCGGCAGCGACAGCACCACCTGCGGCACCCCGCAGACGTCGTCGGTCAGCATGGCGCAGGTCGCCACCATCCGTTCGTCGGCACCGATGGCCGACACCAGCCGGGCCAGCCCGCCGGCGATGCCGAAGGCGGTGTGTCCCTTGCCGTTGATGATGCGATAGGCGGCGCGGCGCACCCCGTCGTCGATGGCGGTGCGATCCTCCGCCGTCATGCTGCGGCGGAGTTGCTCCGCCGCCTGTTCCACCGGCAGGCCGGCGACGGTGGCGCTCGACCACAGCAGCACCTCCGAGTCGCCATGCTCGCCCACCACATGGGCATGGACGGACCTCGGCGTCACCGCCAGCTGCTCCGCCAGCAGGGCGCGGAAGCGGGCGGTGTCCAGCACCGTGCCCGATCCGATGACCCGGTTGCGCGGCAGTCCGCTGATCCGCGTCGCGATCTGCGTCATCACGTCCACCGGGTTGCTGGCGACCAGCAGGACGGCGTCGGGGGCGGCCTTCAGCACCTCCGGAATGATGGCGCCGAACACCTTGGCATTGCGTTCCAGCAGTTCCAGCCGGGTTTCGCCCGGCTTCTGGGCAACGCCGGCCGACAGCACGACCACCCCCGCCCCCTCCAGCGCGGCGTAGGACCCGGCGCGGACGGTGACCGCATGGGTGAAGGGCACGGCATGGGCGATGTCCTGGGCCTGGGCCTGGGCCAGCGCCTCGTTCATGTCGACCAGCACGACCTCGCTCGCCGCGCCGGTGGTCACCATGGCGAAGGCGGCGGTGCTGCCGACGAACCCCGCCCCGACGATTCCGACCTTCATGAACAGGCTCCTTTGCGCAAGTTGGCGACCGGTGGGCCGACAGCTTGGCGACGGTCGGCCTCCCGCCGCAAGTGCGCATCGCGTCGGCTGGGCGGTTTTGCATAGGCGCGACGAAACGCCCCTTGCCCAATGGTCATACCAGCCCGTAATGTTGCGGCGCAGCAAATGGCAGGGATGAAAGTCCGGACCGGCGCTGTTCGTCATCAAAACCGTCGGCGACCCGTGGCAGACTGGGGCCGGCGCCTTTTCCCAGCACCGGAACCGGTCATGACCGTTCGCAACCTCGACAAGCTGTTCAAGCCCGCCTCCATCGCCCTGATCGGCGCCAGCCGCAAGCCGGGCACGGTGGGGGCGGTGGTGGCCCGCAACCTGTTTCAGGCCGGATTCGACGGGCCGGTGATGCCGGTCAACGCGACCGAGCGCGCGGTGGAAGGGGTGCTGACCTACAAGACGGTGGACAGCCTGCCGATCACCCCGGACCTGGGCGTCATCTGCACGGCCCCGGACACGGTGGCGGCGACCATCGACGCACTGGGCAAGCGCGGGACCAAGGCCGCCATCGTCATGACCAAGGGCATGTCGGCCGACCAGACCCAGGCGATGCTGGACGCGGCGAAGCCATATCTGATGCGGGTGCTGGGCCCGAACAGCCTGGGCGCCATGGTGCCCGGCCGCGGCATGAACGCCAGCTTCGCGCCGGTGGCGCCCCGCAAGGGCGACGTGGCGCTGGTCGCGCAAAGCTCGATGGTGCTGACCTCCATCGCCGACTGGGCGACGTCGCGCGGAATCGGCTTCTCGCATCTGGTGTCGCTGGGCGACCGCGGCGACGTCGATTTCGGCGACCTGCTGGACTATCTGGCCTCCGACGTCACGGTGCGCGCCATCCTGCTTTATATCGAGAGCATCACGCACGCCCGCAAATTCATGTCGGCCGCCCGCTCCGCCTCGCGCCAGAAGCCGGTGATCGTCATCAAGGCCGGCCGCTCCGACGAGGCGCAGGAGGCCGCGGCCTCGCACACCGGCGCCCTGGCCGTGTCGGATGCCGTCTATGACGCGGTGTTCCGCCGGGCCGGCGTGCCGCGGGTCAACGATCTGGCCGAGCTGTTCGATGCCGCCGGCACGCTGGGCACCGGGGTGCCGATCACCGGCGACCGGCTGGCGATCCTGACCAACGGCGGCGGCATGGGCGTCATGGCCACCGACAAGCTGATCCAGGCCGGCGGCCGGCTCGCCGCCCTGGCGCCGGAGACCCAGGAGGCGCTGGCCAGGGCGCTGGGATCGCAGCCGGGAGGAGCCCCCTTCCGCAATCCGCTGCGCATCGGCGCCGACGCCACGCCCAAGCGCTATGCCGAGGCGCTGAACGCGCTGATGCAGGACACCGACAACGACGCGGTTCTGGTCCTGCACTGCCCGTCTGCCCTGACCGACAGCGAGGCCATCGCCCAGGCGGTGGCGGAGACTGTGCAGGCGAACAAGGCCCGCCGCCATCCGGTGCTGACCAGCTGGATCGGCGACCAGTCGGCGGTGGAGGCGCGCAAGCTGTTCGCCGATGCCCGTATCCCGACCTACAACGGCCCGTCCGACGCGGTTCGCGCCTTCATGCATCTGGTGCGCTACCGCCGCAGCCAGCAACTGCTGATGGAGACCCCGCCGTCGGTGGCGGAGGATTTCCAGCCCGACGAGATCACTGTGAAGAAGGTGATCTCCCGCGCCATGGCCGAGAAGCGCGAGTGGCTGAGCGAATATGAGGCCAAGCGCGTGCTTGCCGCCTACGGCATTCCGGTGGTCGACACCCGCGTCGCCGAAACGCCGGAGGAGGCGGCGAACGCCGCCCGCGTCATCGGCGGCCCGATCGCGCTGAAGATCCTGTCGCACGACATCACGCACAAGTCCGACGTCGGCGGCGTGGCTCTGGGCCTGACCAGCCCGGAGGACGTGAAGGCGGAGGCCGAGGCGATGCTGGCCCGCGTCGCCGAACTGGCGCCCGAGGCGAAGATCGAGGGCTTCACCGTGCAGGAGATGGCCGTCAGCCCCGACGCCTACGAACTGATCGTCGGCATGACCGAGAACGAGATGTTCGGCCCGGTCCTGCTGTTCGGCGAGGGGGGCATCGGCGTCGAGGTGGTGGAGGATTACGCGCTGGCCCTGCCGCCGCTGAACATGAAACTGGCGGCCGAGCAGATGAGCCGCACCCGCATCCACCGGCAGTTGCAGGGCTTCCGCTCCCGCGCCGCGGTCGATCTGGATGCGGTGGCGCTGACGCTCAACAAGGTCAGCCAACTGGTGGTCGATTTCCCTGAGATCGCCGAGATGGACATCAACCCGCTGCTGGCCGACGCCAACGGCGTGATGGCGTTGGACGCCCGCATCAAGGTCGGCGTGCCGGCTCTGCCCGGGGCCGCGCGGCTGGCGATCCGCCCCTATCCCAAGGCGCTGGAGGACCGCATCACCATCAAGGACGGCCGCCAATTCCTGGTGCGCCCGATCCTGCCGGAGGATGAGCCCCTGGTGCATCATCTGGTGGAGAACCAGACGGCGGAGGATCTGCGCCTGCGCTTCTTCGCCCCGCTGAAGCGCCTGTCGCACCAGGCGGCGGCGCGCCTGACCCAAATCGACTACGACCGCGAGATGGGACTGATCGCCGTCGGTCCCGACCCGCAGACCGGCGACACCATCATGTACGGCGTGGTGCGCATCACCGCCGACCCCGACAACCGCCGCGCCGAGTATGCGGTGATGGTGCGGTCCGACATGAAGGGCCAGGGGCTGGGCTATATCCTGATGAACAAGATCCTGGACTACGCCCGCTCGCGCGGCATCAAGGAGGTCTATGGCGAGGTTCTGCGCGAGAACACCAACATGCTGAACATGTGCCGCGCGCTCGGTTTCGTCCGCAAGGAGAACCTGGACGAGCCCGGCGTGGTGGAAGTGCGGATCGAACTGGGCGGCGGGCTGGCGGCGTGAGGGTTCCTATACCGGCGGTTGACTACGGGCGCGGATAGGGCAATATCAGGCTTGGTCGACAGGGGCCATCATCCCCTGCCCGCCGGCCCGATCCTTACCGGCAGAGGTCAAGCAGCCGCTTGACGATCTCCAGCATGAGGATCAGGAGCTTGAGGATTTGCGACATCCTCTTCACTCCTCGTAAGCGGCGGGGATGGCGGCCGATCCGCCATCCCGTCCGCGCCGCCACTCTGGCGCACGCATAGGTATTGCGGAATCGCTTTTGCTCGCAAAATCAGGAATTAAAGGAACTGCGACGTGCCGTCGCCGGGGGCTGCGTCACGCCGGCTCCAGCACCACCTTCACGTCGGCAGGCTGGCCGAAGAAAGGGGCGGAGGTGATGAGCAGGCGACAGCCGGCCGCAGCATAGGCGGCAGCGTTCGTCTCGGTCACGCCGCCGGCGGGGGCAACCACCGGCGGTGGTGTCAGGCCGCGCGTCGCCTCGATCACCGCGCGGGCGGCATCGGGCGGCAGCTTTTCCAGCTGGATCACGTCGGCGCCGGCCCTCGCGAATGCCACAGCCTCTTCCACCGATCCGACCTCCACCACGATCTTCTTTTCCGGAGCCTTGCGGCGCAGTCCGGCGATCCAAGACTCCGGCGGCTCGGTCAGGAAAGCCCGGTGTTCGGGGAAGACCAGCAGCGTTTCCGACAGGCCCAGCCGGTGCATCACCGCACCGCCCGCCTGCACCGCCTTGACGCTGAGATCCTTGGCGCCGGGGAAGTTCTTGCGGGTGCAGGCGACGGTGACGCCGGGAGCGGCCTCGACGATGCGCCGGGCGCGGGTGGCGATGCCGGAGGCGTATTCGACCAGCGTCTGCGCCACCTTCCAGGCCCGATGCAGCGATCCCGCCGGACCGTCCGCCTCCAGGAAGACCGCCCCGGCCTCCACGGTCGTGCCGCTGGCCTCGATGCGCGGGACGCGGCCGCCGGCCTTCTCCACCAGCCGGGCCGCCTCCTCCGTCCCGGCCAGCACCATGGCGCCGCGGGCGGCGAAGCTCATGCGGGACGGACGGGCCGCGATGCCCAGCGAGTCGGTGGTCAAGTCGCCGTATGGGACATCCTGTGCTAGAAGCGCGTCGAGCGCGGCGTCGGACAAGATGGCGGTCATCGGCGGAGTATCCTTACCTGAAGCCAGACCTACAGCCAGCCGCGCCGGCGGAAGTACCAGAGCGGAACCACCGCCGACAGCACCATCAGCAGGATGGCCAGGGGATAGCCGAAATTCCACTCCAGTTCCGGCATGTGCTTGAAATTCATGCCGTAGGCGGACGCGATCAGGGTCGGCGGCATCAGTGCCACCGAGACGACCGAGAAGATCTTGATGATGGCGTTCTGCTCGATGTTGATCAGGCCGAGCGTGGCGTCGAGCAGGAAATTCGCCTCATGCGCCAGGAAGCCGGCATGTTCGGTCAGGGAGCGCAAGTCGCGCGTCATCGTCTTCAGCGCGGTCTTCTGTTCCTTGTTCAGCCGGCCGCCGCTGACCGAGGTCATGAACACCACCAGCCGGTCGAGGCCGGCCAGGCTGTCGCGCACCTTGTGGGTCAGGTCGCCGGCCCGGCCGATGCCGCGCAGCACGTCCTGCAATTCGTCCGGCTTCTTCGCCGCCTTGCCGAAACCGCCGCCGTCCAGCGAATCGTCGAAGACGCGGGCCGACAGCTCGTCGATGCGGCCGCCGACCAGTTCCAGCACGTCGGCCACCCGGTCGATCACCGCGTCGAGCAGGCCGAACAAGGCGCTCTCCCCCGTCGCCAACAGTTCGGGCTGGCGGACGCAGCGGGCGGCGAAGGTGATGACCGGAAGCGGTTCGGTGTAACGCAACGTGATCAGGTGCCGCGGGGTCAGCACGAAGGTCAGCTCGCCCTGCTCCGGATGGGGCGAGGTCGCGCGCGAGATGATGGGAGAGGTCATGTAGATCCCCTCCCCTTCCACATAGAGCTGGCTGGAGGCCTCGATCTCCTTCATCTCCTCGCGCGTCGGCAGATCGCAGCCGGTCAGCGCGCCGACATGGGCACGCTCCGCTTCCGTCGGACGCAGAAGGTCGATCCAGACCGCGCCGACCGGCAGATCCTCACCGAGTTCGAGCGGCTGGCGCACCACCCGCCCGTCTTCGGCACGGGCATGGACGGTGATCAAAGGGCGGCCCCGATCATGGCCTCTGCCGGCACCGGCGCGCCGGCGGCGCGGCAGGCGGCGGCCAGCGTGTTCAGCATCAGACAGGCGATGGTCATCGGTCCGACACCGCCCGGCACCGGCGTGATGGCGCCGGCGACCTTCACCGCCTCGTCGAAAGCCACGTCGCCGACCAGCCGGGTCTTGCCCGGTTCCGCCGCCGCGACACGGTTGATGCCGACGTCGATCACGGTGGCGCCGGGCTTGATCCAGTCGCCGCGCACCATCTCCGGCCGGCCGACCGCCGCCACCAGGATATCGGCGCGGCGGCATTCCTCAGGCAGATCCGCGGTACGGGAGTGGGCCATCGTCACCGTGCAGTCGGCCTGCAGCAGGAGCTGCGCCATCGGCTTGCCGACGATGTTGGAGCGGCCCAGCACCAGGGCGCGCTTGCCCTTCAGGTCGCGGCCCAGCGTGTCGCGGATCAGCAGCAGGCTGCCCAGCGGCGTGCAGGGAACGATGGCGCCCGGCTGGCCGGTGGCGAGCAGGCCGGCATTGACGACGTGGAAACCGTCGGCGTCCTTTTCCGGAACGATGCGGCCCAGCACCTTCTGGCTGTCGATGTGCCTGGGCAGCGGAAGCTGGACCAGGATGCCGTGCACGGCCGGATCGGCGTTCAGGCGGTCGATCAGGGCCAGCAGGTCGGATTCGGCCATGTCGGCCGGTTCGTGATGGTCGAAGCTGTTCATGCCCAGTTCGACCAGGGCCCGTTCCTTGGAGCGGACATAGACCTGGCTGGCCGGATCCTCGCCCACCAGCACGACGGCCAGACCGGGGGTGACGCCATGGCTCGCCTTCAGCGCCGCCACACCGTCCGCCACCCGCGCGCGCAGGCCGGCCGCAAAGGCCTTGCCGTCGATGATCTTCGCGTCCGCCATGCTACTCTCCACCCTCGGTGCCCACATCGTCGATCAAGGCCGACAACCGCGGCAGCAGAGCCGCCGGGTCGCCGGCCACATGCAATATCTTGTTCCGGTCGGTGGCGCCGGCCACCACGGTCAGACTGGTCTTGGGCAGTTTCCATGCCTTCGACAACAGTTTTATGACGGCCTCGTTGGCTTTGCCATTTTCCGGCACCGCCGTGACCGCCAGTTTCAGAACACGTCCTCCACCAGCCGTATCGGCCGTGCCGGTCACCGCGTTGCGCGATGCCTTGGGCGTCACCCGGAGCGCCACCCGCAAACCGCCGGCCACCGCCTCGAAGGGAGAGGACGCCGCCACGGTCAGAAGCGCGGCCAGTACTGGGCCATCAGATTCTGGATGAAGGAGATCGCCAGCAGAACCACGATCGGCGACAGGTCCAGGCCGCCCATGTTGGGCAGGACGCGGCGGATCGGGCGCAGCACCGGTTCGGTGATGCGATACAGGAAATCGCCGATCAGATAGACCGCGCGGTTGCGCGTGTTCACCACATTGAAGGCCACCAGCCAGCTGAGGATCGCCGACAGGATGAGGACCCAGAAGAACAGGTCCAGAATGGTGTTGATGAGCATATACAGCGCGATCATGCCGGCCCAGCTCCATAGCGGTTCTTTGGGTTGGCCGCACGCAACGCACTGCGAAACGGGCGCCAGCCTTTTCCGGGCACCCTAAGCATAAGCGGAGAGACCTGTCCAGTACGGCGGCCCGCCGATAAGCCGGGTGGCCTGCGGCGCATAGACCGGAATCCCGCCGTCACAGGGGGCGGGCCAGGCCATTGCGCCGACGCTTCATTTTTTCTGAATCAAGCGCTTGACAGCACCCCCCGTCATGGACAATATCCGCGCCACGCCGGGGCGACGAAGACGCTGCGGTGTGGGTGTGGGGCCGTAGCTCAGCTGGGAGAGCGACGCGTTCGCAATGCGTAGGTCGGGAGTTCGATCCTCCTCGGCTCCACCATTACTTGTGTTCCCATTGATTTGGCTGGGAAATCCGCCCCAAACGGGGCGTCGGACCCGGTGTGTGACACAGCCCTGTCGCACACGGCGTCGGCCGAATCGCCTTCATCCCCTTCAAAATCCGCCGTTTCAGCCCGCCCAGGGTGTCGCACATCCCTGTCGCCCAAGCGGCGTCCCACAGGGCTGTGGATGCGGGGAGCCGTGTGGCAGTTCCGGACGCGGGTTCCGGCCGACCTCCAGGCGGTTCTGGGCCGGACGCACATCAACCGCTCCCTCAGGACCAGCAACTACCCCGACGCCATCCGGGCGGCCCGCAAGGCGGCCTTCGAGATCGAGCAGGAATTCGACACGGCTCGCGGGGGTACCGGAGGCGACCCGGCCCACGCCGCGTGCGACAGGGCCTGCCCGTCGCCGCTGGTCCCCTCGGTGACGGCCAACACCATCCTGCCCGAGCCCACCGGCCCAGCCATCCAGATCGACCTGGACCTGCTGGCCAGCCGCATCGCCGAAAAACTCCAGGCCGCCCAACAGGTCGCCGAAGAGGCGGCTGTGCCCGCTGCCGAGCCCGCCAAGGCGAAGACCATCCAGCAGGTCTACGACGCCTACATGGCCGATCCCGGCGTCATCCGCTCTGGAAAAACGGTCCTGGCCTACGAGACCGTGTTCGGGCTGCTGATCGAGATCATCGGCCAGGACACGCCGGTGTCCGACATCGGCCGGGAGACCTGCCGCGAGGTCATGGACACCCTCCGGTGGCTGCCGCCCAACTCGACCAAGCGGTATCCGAACCTGACCGCCCGCGAAATCGCCCAGAAAACACGCGATGCCGGTAAGGCGTCCGGCCTCAGCCCCGCGACTGTGAACGGCTACATGACGAAGCTGTCCGCCCTCCTAACCTGGGCGGTCAACGAGGGGTTCATCGACCGGAATCCAGCGAAGGGACTTGGCGTCGTGGACACGACCAACCGCAAGGACAAGCGGCAGCCGTTCACCCCGAAGCAGCTTCAAGCCATCTTCACCGCCCCGCTCTACACCGGCTGCCAGGACGACGACTACGGCTACGCCAAACCGGGAGACGCCCGTCCCCGGCGGGGACGCTTCTGGGTGCCGTTGATCGGCTTGTTTTCAGGGATGCGGCTCAACGAGATCTGCCAGATGAACACCGAGGATGTCCGGGTGATCGACGGCACCCTGTGCTTCGTGGTCACGGCCGAGGCGATCAAGGGAACCGACGACAAGCGGCTCAAGACCGGCAGCAGCGAGCGGGTCATCCCGGTCCATCCGATGCTGGTCGGGGCGGGATTTGAAGAGTACGTCAGCGAGCAGCGGCGGAAGAGGAATGCCAAACTGTTCCCGGAACTACTTCCAGCAAAAACTGGATACTACTCCGACGTTTTTTCGAAGTGGTTCCGCCGGTTCCTTCAAAAGGCAGGGGCGTCGGCTGGCCGGACTTGCTTCCACAGCTTCCGCCATAATTTCCGGGATGCTCTTCGCGAAGCTCGGGTTGATCGTGAACTTGCCTTGGCTCTTGGCGGTTGGGCTGGCGATAACGGCGACATGGGCTCTGAAAGTGCCGAGTTCTATGGTCGAGGGTTCCGGGCATCAACCCTGCTGGAGGCTATCACCAAGGTCAGCTACCCAGAACTCGACCTCAGACACCTGATCAGTCCCAAGGATGTCGGCTCCTCGGCTTTCGGGAACCTCGGGCATGTTCGATAAACCGCCGCCGCTGTCGCTTTGTGGCACGGAAGGCCGTCGTTGCCGCTTCCCCACTGGTAGCCACAAAGCCGCCTATCAGAGCATGCAGTCGCGACAACTCCTTTCGGACCTGCTGCTCATATCTCCGCACGTCCCGTTCCAGCAGGATGATGCCCTCGGCCGTCGCGGTGCCGTACTCCAAAATGGCACGAAGGTCGTCCTCTCGAAGGCCTCGTTGGCGGGCACGAGCAGTGGCATGGGTGGTGAACTCGAAGTTGCTGGCCATGGCCTGCCCCCTTTATTGTTGGCGGCGGAGTTCATCCGCCAGAGTCCAGTCCCGATCCATTGGACGCTTGATCCAAAGATCCCGCCATGCATTCCGCTGCGTGTTGTTAGCAACTTGCGATGCGAATTCCGATGGTGAGTAGTGCCCCTCAAAGAGGGGAGACTCGTTCTCCATGACAACTATCTTCTCATTGGAGACGACTGCATAGTGGTACGCCCCCTTATACTGCATACGTATTCTCGTGCCATTCGGCAGGAAGAGCGTGGACCACTGGTACCCATACTTTGGGTCTCCGAAGAGGTTTACATCCCTCAGCAGATCATCAGCGATCCGCTCTTTGTAGGAATCGCACCAATATTCATCGTGCTTTGTCCTCTCCAGGTAATCTTTGATCACGCTGATGATCCACGAGGTCACGTCCACGCTCTCGCCTTTGCGGAGGATAAACTCGGCGTAGAGGTCTGCGGGGAGGTTGATCCCGACCGTTCCGTTGCTCGACACAGCAGTATCCATCAGTCCGTTTCAGTGCTTCAGATCTACAGCACTGAAACGCACTGGGTCAACTGAATTCGGTTGGGGCTGGCCCGAGCATGTTGGCAATCCAGTGCTACGCAGGCCGCTCGCTGTCTGGCAGACTGAATCCGCTGGAGGACTTCCCTCCGCCAACAACGCCTCAATACGAAGGTGAGCCTGCCCCATCACCCTATCGGGGGTCAGGGGACTCTCGGCAATCGGCAATACGACCTCGGGAACGTCGGAAGCCTCGGCCGTTTTCGGCCTCACCGTCGCACGAATCCCTTAAAGCTCGGGATTTGAATGGTGATTCGCTCCGGCGGCGAGTTCAGCACGTCCCGGCCCGCCGGAGTAACGCGGAAATGTGCCCGCCGGGTGAGGTCCACCAGCCCGGCTTTGGTCAGGTAACTCTTCGCCCAATGGACCCGGTTGGCGAAGGTCGTCTGGCGGCCCGACGGCAGAAGCTGGGCTCGCTCCTCGTCGGTCAACGCGAACACGTCGGCAAGCTGGTCAACCACATCGCCGATGCGGACCTCGCCACCCCCGGCGGCAGCCTTCAGGACGGGGAGCATCAGGGTCTGGAAATCGGGAATGGCCATCAGGTCGGCTCCACGCGTCGCAACGTCAGGAAATGCTCGTTCTGGTCCAGCCATGCCTTCCTGGCCTCCCAATCCGGCAGGATGGTTCCGACCAGCCCCCAGAAGGGCCGGTCATGGGTGCGGTGCCGCAGGTGGCAGAGTTCATGGACCACCGCATATTCCAGCACCGTCCGGGGGGCGAAGACCAATTGCCAGTTCAGGTTCACGACACGGTCGATCCCGCAGCTTCCCCAGACATGCTTCTGGTCCTTGACCCGGACATCCCTGGGCGTCAGCCCGTTCGGCTCGCCGTGCCGGCGGACGAGGTCGGCGACATCCTGGCGGAGCCGCTTCCTCAGCCACAGCCGCAAGGCCGATTCGATCAGGTCATCGTGGGAGGAAGAGGCCACGGATCGAGGGCAGCCGACCAGGAAGCCGTTGCGGTAGGCGACACTCACCAGCGTGTCGTCGCAGGGCTCGACCCGCAGCCGCATGAGCCGGCCGCGGTAGGGGATCTTGGCCCCGCTGACGAACCGCCGGACGGCGTTGGAGCGGGCCATCCGCTCGGCCATGTGGCGGGTCTGCTCGTACAGCCATGCCCTGCGGCGGTGGAGCACGCCGGCAATCTCATCCTCGGTGGCGGCGGTGGGCACGACCACCTCGACGCTGTCCGGGGTGACGGTGATGCGTGCCCGCGTCGCCGCGTCGGAGCGACGCAGGACATAGGGGATCTCGACGCTGCCGACCGTCAGCATGGGCATGGGATCAGACCTTGGCGAACTGCTTGAGGGCGAATTCCTCGACCTGTTCGGAGACCTCCTTGAGGTTCCCCAGGCCGAATTCGTGGGCCAAGCCGCGGACCTGCTGTCGCAGCGACCTCCGCAGCCCCTCCTTCTCCTGCCACAGCCGCGGGGCGGTCGCATCGTCCTCGTAGAGGGCGGCGATCCGCTCCGCCAGCCCGTCCGCTCCTTCACCGGCATCGAAGGCCAGAAGGACTTGGAGAATGCCATAGGCCCCCTGCGACATCCCGGCGTCCTCGTGGGCGGTCGCCTCAGCCTCCAGGTCCTTGGCGAGGTCCTCCGCCATCTTCAGCGTGTCGGCCCAGGAAAGCTGGGCACCCTCCAGCTTCTCCAGCAACTCCCGCAGCCGGTCGGAGAATTTGCCGTACTGGTGGGCGTTCTGGCCCAGCCGCTCGTAGACGACCTTGCGGAGTTCGGTCGTCTTGCGGATCGCCGCCGTCTTGAGGTCGTCCTCCGTCTTGCCCTCCACCTTGAAGTCCTCCCAGAACTCCGGGTCGGTGATGTGGCGGAGCTTCACCGTCACGCTCAGCCCGGTGGCGTCGAGGTGACGTTCCAGCATGTCGCGGATCTTGCGGCTGTAGGACCGCTGGTCGAACGCCTCCCGCTTCTCGATGGCCTGGGTGGCGTACTGGAGGAACAGGGCCACCCATTTCAGGTCGGCGGTGAACTCCAGCACGCAGGGGTCGGGGCTGACGGCCTCGTACAGGCCGATGAACTCGCGGGCCGCCTTGCGGAACTCGATCCACTGGGTCTCGTCGGGTTTCAGCCGGGCGACAAGCTGGTCGAACTCGGCCTTCAGGCTGTCCTTGTCCAGTCGCCCGCCGGCCCGCTTCACCCCCTTCATCATGTGGAGCACGGCGGCGTGGGCGGCCCGAAGCTGGTTGCGGAGGTCGTCCAGATCCCGCATGGCGTTGCGGACATCGTCGGCCCGGTAGGAGGCCAGAGCCTTGTCCAGATGAGCGGACACGCCGATGTAATCGACGATCAGCCCGTTTCGTTTGCGGGCGTCGGCGATCCGGTTGGTACGGGCGATGGCCTGGAGCAGGCCGTGCTCCTTCAGCGGCTTGTCGAGATACATGACGGACTCGACGGGGGCGTCGAACCCGGTCAGCAGCTTGTCGCAGACGATCAGGAAATTCGGCCGGACACCCTTCTTGCCGAACGCCTTCTTCACATCGATCTCGGCCTTGTCGTCCAGATAGTGGGCGACAAGGTCGTCGCGGATCGATTGGGTGTATTCGTCCTCGCTCGGCTTCCCGTCTTCCTGCGATGACGAGTAGACGCAGGCCGACATGTCCGCCGCCATCGCCTGGGCGTCCTCGACGGGCATGCCCTCGGCGGCCAGATCGGCGGCGATGACCGCATCCAAGGCCCGCTTGTAGAGGATGACCGCCTCGCGGTCGAAGGCGACGACCTGGGCCTTGAAGCCGTCGGGTCTGGCGTATTCCTTGAAGTGGGTCCAGATGTCGTAGGCGATCAGGGCGATCCGCTTCGGGTGCTTGACCAGATCGGCGACCGTCACGCCCCGCTTCTTCAGTTCGGCGAGCTTGTCGTCGGGCAAGTCGGCGAACCACTGGTCGAACAGGATGTCGATCTTGGCCTCGTCAATGTGCCAGTCGGTCTTGCGGCCGGTGTAGTAGATCGGCACCGTCGCCCCGTCGGCCACGGCGTCGTCGATGCCGTACTTGTCGAGATAGCCCTCGCCGACCACGCCGAAGTTGGCGTAGGTATCCTTGTCGTCCTTCTTGATCGGCGTGCCGGTGAAGCCGAAGAAGCGGGCGTCGGGCAGCGTCTTCCGCAGGAAGGCCCCGAGGTCCTTTTCCTGGGTGCGGTGAGCCTCGTCCACCATGACGATCCAGGTGGCGGAGTTCGCGACCGCCTCTTCGGACCCCTGGAACTTGAAGATGGTCGACAACGCCATCAACCCGTCCGTCTTGCCGTCCATCAGGGTCCGCAGATCGCGGATGCTGCCGATGTCGGTCGGGTTCGGCAAGCCGCAGGCGGTAAAGGTGGTGGTGATCTGGGTGTGCAGATCCACCCGGTCGGTCAGCACCAGGATGTTGGGGTTGGTCAGTTCGGGCGACTCCACCGTCCGATGGGTCTTCAGCTTCAGGGCGGCGAAGGCCATGGTCAACGACTTGCCCGACCCCTGGGTGTGCCAGACCAGCCCCCGGCGGTGCCGGTTCTCCACCACCCGCTCGACGATCTTGTTGACCGCCCGGAACTGCTGGTAGCGGCACATCTTCTTGACGATGCCCTCCTCGGTCTTCTCGAAGACCACGAAGTGGGCGATCAGGTCGAGCAGGCGGGACGGCTCCAGCAGGCACCACAGCCCCTTGGACAATTCGTCGGTGAAGTCGGACTCCTGCCGGGGCCACGGGTCCCGCCACGCCGCGAAGAACTTCGAGGGGCTGCCGGTGGAGCCGTAGAGGCAGTTGGTGCCGTCGGTGACGATGTTGAAGACGTTGGACAGGAACAGCCGGGGGATGTCCCGCTCATACTGCCGGATCTGGTCGAACGCCTCACCGGTCTTGTCCTTGTGGTTGATCGGGCTCTTGCACTCGATCACCACCACCGGGATGCCGTTCAGGTGGATCACCACGTCGGGAATGCGGGTCCGCTCGGCCTTGACGCGGAACTGGTGGGTGACGGTCAGCCGGTTGTTGGCCGGGTTGGCGAAATCGACCACCCGCAGGGTCCGCCGCGTCGCCTCACCCTGCACCGGCCGGCTGAAGTCGCCGCGAAGCTTTTTGAGCCACACTTCGTTGTCGGTGACCGACACGAGGTCGGCGTAGGCGGCCTGGGCGTCGGCCAGGGAGACACCGTTGATCCGCTGGATGGCCTCGACGAGGTGAGGGCGGAACAGCACCTGATTCTCGCCGTCCCGGAGGGCGGCGTGCTCCTCCGGCGGGACGAAGCGGTAGCCCATGGCCTCAAGGCAGGCGATGGTGGGTTGCTCGGCGAGATGCCATTCCATGCCCTGGGCCACGGTGCTGCTCCCTGTGGTCGTGCGTTATAAAGCGGGGGATAAGGCGTCGGCGGAGACCCGCTTCCGGCCGGTCAGGAGGTCAGCGGTGAGGCCGGACTTTGTCTGATTGAGCAAGACCGCTCTCTCCGCGGAGCAAAAGACCACCTCGGACATACTGCGAATCTCATCCGCTATCAAAATTTGGTCGCTTATAGGTGGAACTGGAATGTATAAGTCCCTAAGTACCTTCTGCGAAATATTTGTTTGAGACATCGCCATTCCAGACTTTTTTTTCACCAACTCCGCTTGAGACCTACTAGAAGAAAGTGCAAGGCTTAAAAACTCTGGATGACAAATATCGCTTCGAGATTGAATTCGAATGATTTTGTCCGAAAGCATGAGATTCGGCGGTGTATGATCGACAAAGGCTACAACGCCGGTACGATCCGCCGGGCCGGCTCTTGTAACCAGCACGTCTCCGGCTTTCACTTCGATTTCCGGACGAGGAACAAGTGAATTAGGCAGTCGCTTGTTTTCAAATGGCTTATACCCTTCCCAAACAACTGATGAAGTTCTCAATATTCCCCATTCACCGTCAGCAGCACGCTCTACATCACAATCTGGACTCCATCCTGAGTCCATCATTGCAATTACATCTGACACACGAAGACAATGCCAATGTTCTGGTATATTGCCTATCTCAGTCTGTTTGTGCCGATTATGACTAATTCCCTTTGACAGCAAACGGTCCAGAACACCCTGCCTGACTTTGCGGGTCTGCTCGATAACTGCCCGAGTCACCTCAATGGCCTCGTCTACGCTAGACAGGATCTCAGCCATACGGTGTTGTTCCCGCAGCGGAGGGACGGCCACGTTGATTTGGAGAAGCTCTTCAGGCGGCACCCGACGTGCCTTCCGCCCCCCTCGGGCTAGTCCTTTATGAGCGGCGTAAAACTGCTCGCGTGTCACGTACGCGAGCAGCCAACGTGTATCGATTGCCGGCGAAACATCAAAAGCGGGCAGATCAAGCGTGGTTTCCCACCCATCCAACTCCTCCGGAACAACTCCGAATGCCCCATTCAAAAAGTCCAACTTACTGTAGACAAACTGCCCCTTCTTTCGAAGATAGTACTTTGTATTTTCGCTCCCTTGACCGCCAGCCTCCCTGGCCACCACACCCTTGCCATAAAGCCGAACTGTCAGCTTCCGGGCACTCCGCCCGTCGTTTCCCGGAATCCGGCTTTCGTGCAGAAAGTCGCCAAGCGGCTGAACCGTCCATCCCTCCGGCCCCCTCATCGCCCGCTTCCCTTCCGGGTCTTCGACAACTCGGTCTCAATGGCTTTCAGTTCCTCCAGGTCCGCGGCGTCGGCGGCGATGCCGTCCTGCTGCTTCCGCTGCCGGTCGAACTCGTCGTAGCGGTCGTGGGCAATGCGTTTCATGGCGTCGTGGCTGATCCGGTCGTTCCCGTTGTGGAGAGGCCGTTCGTTGACAGTGATGGCCCGTGAAGCCGACCGCTGTTCCTCGGCCTGAACCGTCAAATGATTTTTGACAGTTGCTCCGCCGGTTCGAACCTGTAAGGCGAACTTACAGGTTGCCTCCCCGGTCCGGCGGAGAATAACGTTGCTGTCCGGCATGGCGTTCTCACTCCCCATCCGGCAGATAGCCGAGTTCCCGCAGGAACCCCATCATCCGGGCTTCGGCGGCGTCCCGCTGCTCCCGCAACTCCAGGAGCTTCTGGACCTCCTCGGCCACATCCAAGTCCTCCTCCTCCTCGGTCAGGTGGACATAGCGGCTGATGTTGAGGTTGTGGTCGTTGCCGGCGATCTCCGCCATCGGCACCACGCGGGCCAGCCGGTCCACATCGGCGTAATCGTGATACGCCTGGGCGAGCGTGGCGACGTTGGCGTCGGACAGGTGGTTCTGGGCCTTGCCTTCGATGAACTGTTCGGCCCCGTTGACGAACAGCACCTTGCCCTTGCGGTCCTTCGGCTTGGACTTGCGGACGATCAGGATGCAGGCGGGAATCCCGGCCCCGTAGAACAGGTTGGGGGCGAGGGAGATCACCGCCTCGATCAGGTCGTCCTTCAACAGGCCCTCGCGGATGCGGCCCTCGGCCCCGCCACGGAACAGGATGCCGTGGGGCAGCACCACCCCCAGCATGCCGTCCTGCCGCAGGCTGGCGACCATATGCTGCACGAAGGCGAGGTCGCCGTAGGATTTGGGCGGGCAGCCGTAGCGGTCGCGGCCGAACCGGTCGCCCTTGCTCCAGACCTCATGGCCCCAGTCCTTCAGGGAGAAGGGCGGGTTCGCCAGCACGCGGTGGAAGGTGCGGATCGCCTTGGTGCCGTCGCCGGTCAGATGCTTCGGGTTCAGCAGCGTGTCGCCACGGGCAATGTCAAAGTCTTGGATGTCGTGAAGGAACAGGTTCATCTGGGCGATGGCCCAGGTGTTCAGGTTCTTTTCCTGCCCGCACAAGGTCAGGCTGCGGGCGTTCTTGCCTTGCCGTTCCAGATGGTGGACGGCCTCCAGAAGCATGCCGCCGGACCCGCAGGTGGGATCGTAGATCGACATGCCCTCCTCGGGCCGCAGGCACTCCACCAACAGCCGCACCACCATCTTGGGGGTGTAGAACTCCCCGCCCTTCTTGCCAGCGTCGTCGGCGAACTGGGCGATCAGATACTCGTAGGCTTGCCCCAGAACGTCCGGTTCCACGTCGGCATTGCGGAGGCGATGCTTCTCGAAGTGCTGGAGCAGCTTCTCCAGCGTAGCATCGGGGAAGCGTTCCTTGTTGTTGAAGTCTACGCTCTGAAATACGCCCTTCAGGCGATGGTTTTCATCTTCGACAGCGTGGAATGCGTCGTTGAGTTGCTCGCCGATGTTGGTGGTGTATTTACGAACATCCTTCCAGAATTTCCCCTCGGGGATGTGAAAACGGTGCTCGTCCGGGTCGGCGGCCAGAGCGGCGTTGCCGTATTTGGCCAGCCGTTCCTCATACTCCTCCTCCCACACGTCGCAGAGCCGCTTGTAGAACAGCAACCCAAAGATGTAGTGCTTGTAGTCCGACGAATCGATGGAACCCCGCAGGATATCGGCGGCTTTCCACAGGTGGGATTCAAGCTGGTCCAGGGTCAGAACGGCCATCGCGAGCCCAACGTCTCTTCAAAAGTGTGCAAGGCGGCGGCACTCTATCAGACCGGGTGCGGCAGGCAACGGCGTTGACCGGAAGCGGGGCTGCGACAGGGTGGCCGGCTCAGTCTTCCTCGTCGAAATCGTCGTCGGGGTCCGGGTACTGGGGTGGGGCCTTGCCGGCCGATGCGACCACCCTCGGGTAGCGTTTGCGTGGTTCCCGCTCGCCGAGGGCCAGAACCTCGACCCGGAACCGCCACTCGTCCCCGTAGTCGAACAGGAACGTCATTGCCTTCCCGACCTTCGGGAACGCCTGGGCCACCGTCGTCTTCTTGACGCTGAGGGAGTCGCCGCCCTCGCCCATGTCGGCGAAGAGTTCGTACCGGGGCTTGGCGTCGTAGATGTGGCCGGTGAGCTTGGGGAAGAACCCGAAGGCGTGGTCCAGGTCAAAGGCGTAGGCCCGGATGATGGCCTCGGCGAGGTCGTAGAGGGAACGGTCGCTCAGGATCTCGATGTCCCGGTAGAGCTTGGGCCGAAGGGCGGCCCGGACGATGTGGGTGGCGGCTTCGGCCATGGTGTTGTCCTCCTGTCGGTGCGGCGGCCCGCCGCGTCACGCCTGCGGCAGGCTTTCCCGGATGTCGGGGACGCCGGCCAGGAAGATGGCGTCGGGCTGGTGGTTGACGTAGGCGAGGAAAATGTACTCGTTCCAGTGGTTGGCGGTCGGGCCGAACTTCAGCAGGGCTTCGGCATCCGCGGCCTTCCGGCCGCCGGCCGCGGTCATCCGGGCGACCTCGCGGCCGATGTAGTCCAGGAACCGCTGCTCCGTCCCGTCCAGCACCACATAGGGCGTGGTAACCACCACATGGTGGCCGATGTCCGGGAGCGGCGGGGGCAGCAGGCGGGTGTACCAGAGTTGACCGGTTTCCCCGAGATACCCCGTCGCCGAATGGCACCGCCGGACCTGCCGGGTCACGATGTCCTTCAACAGCACCAGCGGGCCGTCCAGGCCCATGTGGACATAGAAGCCCATGCGGGACTCCTGCATCGGCCGGACGATGTCGGCGATCCAGGCCGGCATGCCGGTGGTCTCCGCCACCCGCAGGATGCAGGTCCCCAAGGTCTCCTTGCTGGCCCCGAACTGGAGGTCGAAGAAGGCCCACATGTTGAAATAGCTCGCCGTCAGGGGGCTGATCGGCGGCCCCTCGGGGATGTACTCGTCCTCGGCCTTCGCCACCGCCTTGGCGTAGCCCTTCGCCTCGGGCATGGCGGAGATCGCCTCGGCGAACATCGACACCAGCGTCAGCCCCTGGGCGTAGAAGGCGAAGGCGGGGTCGTAGCCTTGCTCGACGAGATCCTTGAACCGGCTGCCGTCGAGGCCGGCCTCAAGGGCACGCTCCCGGCTCGCCCGAAACGCGGACAGATCGATGACGTTCGACCGGATCTGGGTCGCCACCTTCCGGGCGATCTTGTCGGCGACGCTTCCCATAGAGGTTGCTGCTGTCGGTTTGGCCCACACCTCAGTGCGGGTGGAGGTGGTGGGCATTGAGGACATGGGCATGACGGTGCCGCGGACGCCCATGGCGGTGCCGGTGGGCGTGCGGCTCGGTCACCGGGCCGTCGTGATGGTACCGCTCGACCGACCCTGATGGCGACGCCCGACATTGTCCAGCCCGTCGGTTGCCTGTAAAATCAAGATTTGGAGGCAACCGGAGTGGAGGGGCTTGTGCGGGAACTCGGGCTGGCCATACAGACCATGTTCGCCGACCTGGAGCAGCGGTGCCTGGACGCCGAGTTCGACGCGGCATTTCCCGCCACCGGCAGCTTCTCCAAGAAGGAGCGGAAGGGGCGGGGCTACTGGTATTTCCAGGGGTATGAGGACGGCCACCGCTACAGCCGCTATGTCGGTCCCGCCGAGGACCCGGAGATCGCCGCCCGCGTCGAGCGGTTCCGCGACCTGAAGGCGGACTTTACCGAGCGGCGGCGGATGGTGTCCGCCCTGAAGGCCGCCGGACTGCCGTCACCGGATGCCTTCACCGGCGACCTTGCCGAGGCCCTGTGGCAGGCCGGCGTGTTCAGGCTGCGTGGCGTGCTGGTCGGCACGCTGGCGTTCCAGTGCTACGCCGGGCTGTTGGGGGTCCGGCTGCCCGCCGCCCATCTCCGCACCGGCGACATGGACATCGCCCAGTTCCACTCGGTGTCCATTTCCGTCGAAGACAGCCTGCCGCCCATTCTCGACGTGCTCCGTCAGGTGGATGCGAGCTTCCAGGAGGTGCCGCATCAGGCCGACGCCCGGCAGGCCACGGCGTTCCGGAACCGCAAAGGTTTCCTGGTAGAATTCCTGGTGCCCAACACCGGCAGGGACGAATATCAGGGCAAGCCCACCGCCATGCCGGCCCTGGGCGGGGCCGCCGCCCAGCCCCTGCGGTTCCTCGACTTTCTGATCCACACCCCGGTCCGGTCGGTTCTGCTTCACGCTGGCGGTGTGCCGGTCCGGGTGCCGGCACCGGAGCGGTATGCCGTGCATAAGCTGATCGTCTCGGCACGGCGGCGAGCCGACCCGAACGGCCGGTTGAAAGCCGACAAGGACGTGGCCCAAGCCGGGATTCTGATCGAAGCCATGGCCCGCAGGCATCACCATGATCTCGCCGACGCCTGGATCGAAGCGTGGTCGAGGGGGCCGAAGTGGCGGGAAGCCTTGGCCGACGGCTTGTCCCGGCTGCCAGACTCCCAACGGGAACTGCTGGCCGACGCCATTCGACGAGCCGAGGGGAGCCAGAAGCAGAAAGCCGAAGACGTTGGCTTCGGAAAAGGCAGAGAACCCGGCGGAACGCAAGAAAATGGGGGCATTTAGCCGCCTGATCGAGCCGGTTACTGCCCGGCGACTGGTTGGGTGGCCTGGAGTTTTTCGGCGATACGGCTGGCCAGCAGGTCCAGGTCGATCTGGATGGCGGGGCCGGTGGGATCGGGCAGGACGGTGTTGGCCGTCACCGAGGGGGCGGGGGGCGGTAGGCAGGGGCCCGTTCAGCCGGGCGTCGATGATCGTCACGTCATCCAGGTCCTCGCAGCCCGCCCGGAAGCGGTGCCAGTCGATGGGGTCGAGGGCGAGGGTGACGATGTGGTCGTGGTGCCCGCGTGCCCGGCGGGAAAGATTCCAAACGATCTCGGCGGATTTCATGCTTGCTCTCCATGGTCGCGACGCCCAGGTCGGCGTGGAGGTATTTACCGCCGGAGCCGCACTGAGCCGGCGTGCGGGGCAAAGGGTCAAGCCGGTGCCTGGGGCTGCCGGCCGGTCAGCTTGGTCCGCCACTTCCGGACGGATCGAGGCTCGATCCCAACGACAGCCGCGATCTGGTCGGGCTGCTCCCCCAGGGCCAACCGGCGGGAATGACGGATCTCAGCCGTTCTCCGTCAGCACCGTTCCGGCCAGATAGAGCGAGCCGCAGATCAGCACGCGCGCCGGACCCGGGCGATTGACCACAAGATCGGCCAAGGCCGCATCAACGCTGTCGGCCGCCGCATGGTCGCGGATGCCGCAGAGCCTGGCGGTCTCGCAGGATTCCTCCGCGGTGAAGCTGGCTTCCTCACCGGGGATCGCCACCGCGCGCAGGGAATGGGTAAAGGGAGCCAGCGGACCCAGGAACTCGAACGGGTCCTTGCTGGACAGCATGCCGTAGATCACGAACAGCGGCAGGGCGGCCCCGCCACCCGATTGGCCGCGCGACCAGTCGACGGCCTGCCGGGCCAGCACCTCGCCTGCCGAATCGTTGTGGCCGCCGTCCAGCCAAAGCTCCCAGCCGGGCGGCAGGCTTTCGGCCAGCGGGCCGCGGGTCAGGCGCTGCAGCCGGGCCGGCCATTCGACGGTGCCGAGACCCTTGCGCACCGCCTCGTCGTCCACCGCCAGCGGCAGGTGGTCCAGGCAGGCGATGGCAACGCCGGCATTGGTGATCTGGTGGACGCCGGCCAGTCCCGGCATCGGCAGGTCGAGCTGCCGCTTGGCGCTCTCGAAACGGAAGCCATCCGGTCGCTCCTGCACCGTCCAGCTCTGGATGGGGGCGGCGATGGCGTTGGCGCGCAGCTTCAGCGCCCTGAGCGCGTCGGCTTCCGGCTGCGGGGCCAGCACCACCGGGACACCCGGCTTGAAGATGCCGGCCTTCTCGCTGCCGATCTCCAGCAGCGAGTCGCCCAGGAACTGTCTGTGGTCGTAGGAGATGCGGGTGATCGCCGTCACCGCCGGCTTCGCCACCACGTTGGTAGCGTCCAGCCGCCCACCCAGCCCGGTCTCCAGCAGGACCACGTCGGCCGGCACGCGGGAGAAGGCAAGGAAGGCGGCGACCGTCGTCACCTCGAAGAAGGTGATCGGGTTGCCGGCATTGGCGATCTCGCATTCCTCCAGCAGGGAGGCCAGATGGTCGTCGTCGATCAGCCGCCCACCCTGATCCCCGCCCAGCCGGATGCGCTCGTGGAAGCGCACGAGGTGCGGCGAGGTGTAGACATGGACGCGATAGCCCGCCGCCTCCAGCATCGCCCGCAGGAAGGCGACCGTCGATCCCTTGCCGTTGGTGCCGGCGACATGGACCACCGGCGGCAGCTTCCGCTCCGGATGGTCCAACGCCGCCAGCAGGCGGTGCACCCGGTCCAGCGACAGGTCGATGACCTTGGGATGAAGCACCTTCAACCGGTCCAGCACCGGATCGGAACGGGTCGCGGCCGGCCGGGCGGGCGGATTGGCCAGCGGAAGGGAGGCGTCGGTCATGATCGTCTCTGGTCGGATGGGCGGGGGGTGCCGGTCAGTCGTCGCCGGCCTGGACCGGAGCGGACGGCTGGGAGGATGCCTGCTGTGCCGCGACCGGCTGGGCTGCATTGGCCTGTGCGGCCGGCTGCGTGGACGGCTGGGGCATCTGGGCCGGCTCGCCGTCGGCCGCCTGGGCGGCGGTCAGGTCGAGGTCATCCGCCACCGCGTCGATGCGCGGGGTCATCAGCAGGCCGATGGTGCGGACCAGCGTCGGACGCAGGTCGCGGCGGTGGACGACCATGTCGACCATGCCGTGTTCCAGCAGATATTCGGAGCGCTGGAAGCCCTCCGGCAGGGTCTCGCGGATCGTGCTCTCGATCACGCGGGCGCCGGCGAAGCCGATCTGCGCGCCCTTCTCGGCGATGTGGATGTCGCCCAGCATGGCGAAGCTGGCGGTGACGCCGCCGGTGGTCGGATCGGTCAGCACGACGATGTAGGGCAGGCCGGCTTCCTTGACCATCTCCACAGCGATGGTGGTGCGCGGCATCTGCATCAGCGACAGGATGCCTTCCTGCATGCGGGCACCGCCCGATGCCGGAACCACGATCAGCGGCGCGTTCTTCGCCACCGCCAGCCGGGCGGCGGTCAGCAGCCCTTCGCCGACGGCGATGCCCATCGACCCGCCCATGAAGCCGAAGTCGAAGGCGGCGACCACGGCGGCATGGCCGCCGATCCGCCCCTCGCCCACCACGATGGCATCGGTGCGGCCGGTCTTGGTCTGGGCTTCCTTCAGGCGGTCGGTGTAGCGCTTCTGGTCGCGGAACTTCAGCGGGTCGGCGACCGACTTCGGCAGCTCGACACCCTCGTAGGCGCCGTCGTCGAACATCGACTCCAGACGCTTGATGGGGTCCAGCCGCATGTGGAAGCCGCAATGCTGGCAGACGTGCAGGTTCTCTTCCAGATCACGGTGGAACAGCATCGCCTCGCAGCTCGGGCACTTGTGCCAGAGGTTGTCGGGCACTTCCTTGCGGGCGTAGAGCGCGCGGATCTTGGGACGGACGTAGTTGGTAAGCCAGTTCATGGAACGCCTTTCAACGACATGGCGGTACGCCGAAGCCCGGCGCCGGCTGGACATCGGGTCCGTGCCGCACCGGGCTCTTCAGCCGTTCGTCGCCATGAGCGATCGTGTTGCAGGTGTCGTAAAGCGGTTTGCCGTCGTTGTAAACCGTCCGTCCCTCACCCCCGCGCCGCGCGCACCCCGGCGGCCAGTTCGCCGACGAAGCCCAGGACGTCCTCGACCGTGCCAGGCTTGACCGCACCCGCCCCGCTGGCTCCATCCGCCAGACCATCGGCCAGACGGGTGACGATGGCGGAACCGACCACGGCAGCGTCGGCGACGCGGGCGACCTCGGCGGCCTGGTCCGGCGTCTTGATGCCGAAGCCGACGGCGACCGGCAGGTCGGTGTGGCGCTTCAGCCGGGCGACCGCCGCGTCGATGGCGGTGTTCGACGCGCTGGCGGTGCCGGTGATGCCGGCGATCGACACGTAATAGACGAAGCCCGACGTGTTGCGCATCACGGCCGGCATGCGCGCCTCGTCGGTGGTCGGCGTCGTCAGGCGGACGAAGCTGACGCCGGCCTTCAGGGCCGGGATGCACAGCTCCTCGTCCTCTTCCGGCGGCAGGTCGACGACGATCAGGCCGTCCACCCCGGCCGCGCGCGCGTCGGCCAGGAAGGGCTCCACCCCATAGGCGTGGATCGGGTTGAAATAGCCCATCAGGACGATCGGCGTGTCGGCATCCTGCTTGCGGAAGCCGCGGACCATCTCCAGCGTCCTGCGCACCGTCATCCCGGCCTTCAGCGCGCGCAGCGAGGAGGCCTGGATCGCCGGGCCATCGGCCATCGGATCGGTGAAGGGCATGCCCAGCTCGATCAGGTCGGCGCCGGCGGCCGGCAGGCCGTTCAGCACCGCCTGCGAGACGGCGGGATCGGGATCGCCGGCGGTGATGAAGGTGACCAGACCGGCGCGCCCCTCCGCCTTCAGTGTGGCAAAACGGCGGGCGATGCGGCCATCGGCCAAAATGTCGGCACTCACAGTTCCACTCCCAGATGCTTGGCGACGGAGAAGATGTCCTTGTCGCCGCGGCCCGACAGGCACAGCACCATCAGGTGGTCCTTGGGCAGTTTCGGTGCGCGCTTGATCACCTCGGCCAGACCGTGGGCGGATTCCAGCGCCGGGATGATGCCCTCGGTGCGGGCGCAGAGCTGGAAGGCGTCCAGCGCCTCCTGGTCGGTGGCATAGGCGTATTCGACGCGGCCGACGTCATGCAGCCAGCTGTGCTCCGGCCCGATGCCGGGATAGTCGAGGCCGGCGGAGATCGAATGGCCTTCCAGGATCTGGCCGTCCTCGTCCTGCAGCAGATAGGTGCGGTTGCCGTGCAGCACGCCGGGGCGGCCGCCGTTGATCGAGGCGGCATGGTCGAGCGGCCCCTTCTCGATGCCGCGGCCGGCGGCCTCGACGCCGATCATCTGCACCGACGGGTCGTCCAGGAACGGGTGGAACAGGCCGATGGCGTTCGACCCGCCGCCGACGCAGGCGACCAGGCTGTCGGGCAGGCGGCCTTCCAGCTCCTGCATCTGGGTGCGCACCTCGTCGCCGATCACCGACTGGAAGTCGCGGACCATGGCGGGATAGGGATGCGGGCCGGCGGCGGTGCCGATGATGTAGAAGGTGTCGGCGACGTTGGTGACCCAGTCGCGCAGCGCCTCGTTCATCGCGTCCTTCAGCGTGCCGCTGCCCGACGTCACGGGGCGGACCTCCGCCCCCAGCAGCTTCATGCGGAAGACGTTGGGCTGCTGGCGGGCGATGTCGGTCTCGCCCATGTAGATGACGCAGGGCATGTTGTAGAGCGCGCAGACCGTCGCGGTCGCCACGCCATGCTGGCCGGCGCCCGTCTCGGCGATGATGCGGGTCTTGCCCATGCGCCGGGCCAGCAGGATCTGGCCGATGCAGTTGTTGATCTTGTGCGCGCCGGTGTGGTTCAGCTCCTCGCGCTTGAAGTAGATCTTGGCCCCGCCCAGCTGCTCGGTCAGGCGCTCGGCGTAATAGAGCGGGTTGGGGCGGCCGACATACTGCTTCAGCTGCTGGCGCATCTCGCCTTCGAAGGCGGGATCGGCCCGCGCCTCGCGATAGGCCTTCTCGACCTCCAGGATCAGGGGCATCAGCGTCTCGGCGACGAAACGGCCGCCAAAGATTCCGAAATGCCCGCGCTCGTCGGGACCGGAGCGGTAGGTGTTCAGTTTGGTCATCGTCTGCGGCACTGCCTGAAGTCGAAGGAAAGCCGGGATAGGGCTCGGTCTTGCGGGCGGGATATCCGGTCCGGACGCCGGCCGAGCGCGCCACCATACCGGTGGACCGCGCCGATTTGAAGCGCCGGACCGTGGAAATCCATGATTTCCACCCGTTCGCAAACATGGAGCGGGGCTTTGCATGGACAAGGCCGCGCCCTTACACTGGCGCCTTCTTCATTGCGGAGCATGCTTCCGATGACGCAGCGGACGCCGCCGTCGCTTCTCCCCACGGATCTCCAGCCGGTTCATCGCCGGATTCTGGTGGTGGAGGACAGTCCGCTGAACCAGATGCTGGTCACCGCCATCCTCGCCCAGGCCGGCCACCGAGCGGACACCGCCAACAATGGGCTGGAAGCGGTGATGGCGGCGCAGGCCGGCGGCTACGACCTGATCCTGATGGATTTGTCGATGCCGGAGATGGATGGGCTGACCGCCACCCGGCTGTTGCGCGACCTGCCGGGGCGGGCCGGCCGGGTGCCGGTGGTCGCCATGACTGCCGACACCGAGGAGGCCGACCGCATCCGCTGCCAGGACGCCGGCATGAACGACCATGTCGCCAAGCCGGTGGACCGGACGCTGCTGCTGGAGACGGTGGACAAATGGCTGCGCGCATCCCTGTGCTCCGGGCCATCAGCCGATGCATCGGCCGGCTTCGGCCCCTGCGCTCCGACAGTTCCCGAAGCGGCGGGCGAGGTGCTGGACCACGAGGTGCTGGCCCAGCTTGCACAGGATCTGGAGGCGGATCTGCTGGCCGACGTGCTTCGGCAGTTCGTGGAGGAAACGCGGGAACGGGTGGCACGCATCATGGCGGAAACCGACCGCGCCGTCCTGACGCGGGAGGCGCACACGCTGAAGAGCACCGCCGGGACCTTCGGCGCCCGCGCGCTCTACGGTGCCGCCCGCACGCTGGAGATGGCCTGCCGGGCCTCGTCTGCGGAGCCTCAATCTGCGGAACTGGGTGGAAGGGGAGCGGCGGACGCGGTGGATGGGCTGCGCCGCGACATCCCCAGGCTGGCCGAGGATGCCATCGCGGCCTACCGCGCCGCCGGATATCCGGTCTGACCTAACGGAACCGCATCATTCGACCACGCTGATGTTCACCGCGGAATCCTTGCCGTTGGTGCCGCGGGCAACCTCGAACTGAACGCGCTGGCCTTCGGACAGGGCATGCAGGCCGGAGCGCTGGACCGCGGTGATATGCACGAAGACGTCCTTCGAACCGGCTTCCGGCGCGATGAAGCCGTATCCCTTGGTGGTGTTGAACCATTTGACGGTGCCGTTTGTCATGGGCCTCCCCCTGGTCGCTGCGAAGCGGGTCTTTGCAAAACAAATGGGTCCGGTATCGCCGGGATCGGCCGCGCCGTGAGGCCTGCCGGGCAAGCGGAACCAAGACATTGTGCGGGGAGGCTAGCCGCATGCTGTGGTTGCGGGCAATTCCGTCTCACGGCATAGGACAAAGGATGGCGAAATCCCGAATGGAATTACGACCAAGGCGACGGGACTTTGTCGAAGGGTATTAGCCCATTTCTTGGCGGATCCCGGACTTCTCCAAGAAATCCTTGCCGAAAGAAAGGGTTAGAGCTTTCCTTCGGCCTGCCAGGCCAGACGCTTGCGGTAGATCGTGGACGCGCTGATCTGCAGCAGGGCGGCGGCGCGCGGAATGTTGCCGTCGCAGGCGGCGATTGCGTCCTCGATGGCGTCCTTCTCCACCTCCCACAGCGGCTTGATGGAGTCCGGGGAGGGCGGGACATGCGGGCGCTGGACCGGAAGGGCGCCGGTCGGCGCGACGGCGGTGGCGGCATGGATCGGCACTGGCTGCGGCGCGCCCAGCGGCGGCGGCAACATCTCCGGCGTCACCGTGTCGCCGTCATGCAGGACCGCGACGATGCGCACGACATTCTGCAGTTGCCTGACATTGCCCGGCCAATGGTAATGGCGCAGCGCCTGCTCCGCTTCGGGGGAGAAGCTGGTGAAGCCCTTCTTCTCCTCCTTCGCGAACTCCGCCAGATAGTGGCGGGCGATCTCCAGCACGTCGTCCTCGCGCTCGCGCAGCGGCGGCAGATGGATGGGGATGACGTGCAGGCGGTAATAGAGGTCCTCGCGGAACCGTCCCTCCTCCACCTCGCGCAGGGGGTCGCGGTTGGTGGCGCAGACGATGCGCAGGTCGACCTTCTCCAGCTTCGACCCGCCGACGGGGGTGAAGGTGCCGGTCTGGATGAAGCGCAGCAGCTTGGTCTGCAGGTCGGGTGCCAGCTCGCAGATCTCGTCCAGGAACAGGGTGCCGCCGTCGGCGCGCGCCGCCGCGCCTTCGCGGTCGGACACCGCCCCGGTGAAGCTGCCCTTCACATGGCCGAAGATCTCGCTTTCCATGAGATCCTTCGGGATGGCGCCGCAGTTGATGGCGATGAAGGGCCTTGCCGCCCGCTGGCTCTGGCGGTGGATCGCCTCGGCGCAGACCTCCTTGCCGGTGCCGGACTCGCCGGTGATGAAGACGGTCGCGCGCGAGGAGGCGGCGCTGTCGACGATGCGGTAGACCGCCTGCATCGTCAGCGAGGAGCCGATGAAGCCGTGATAGCGGGCGCGGTTCAGGTCCTTCTCGAAGGTGTCGACCAGCTGGGCCAGCCGCAGCCGCTCCATGGCGTTGCGGACCGTCACCACCAGCCGGTCGGCGGAGAAAGGCTTCACCAGGAAATCGTAGGCGCCGTAGCGCATCGCCTCCACCGCCGCCTTCACCGAGCCGTGGGCGGTGATGACGATGACCGCGCAGGGCAGGGCCTGGGCGTCGATGCGCTTCAGCACCTCCATCCCGTTCATGTCCGGCAGTTGCAGGTCCAGCAGCACCACCTTGGGGGCGCCGTCGTTCAGCTGCGCCAGCGCGTCGGCCCCCGTCTCCACCGAGATGACGGCGTGGGATTCCTTCTTCAGGTATTCCGCATAGACACGGGCCAGCGACGGCGTGTCTTCGATCAGCAGGACGGGGATGGAACCGGGCGGCATGCTGTGGGCGACACGCAGAGGTAGGGGCGGGGCTGGTCCTATTGTCTAACAGATATTTCTGAAAATCCCACCCCCACGCGCATGCGCGGGCCGCGAAAGCATCGATATCGCCGCAGGACCGGTTATGTCGCGGCACCGCCGCTTGCCGGGGAAGGCGCGATGAACTATCAGCAGCGGGCATTGGGGCGTCCGGAAGGGGGCCCGGGAAGAGGGGGTTCGCCATGGCCGATCACGCCATTCTGGCCGGCAAGCGCGTGCTGCTGGTCGTCGCCGGCGGCATCGCCGCCTACAAGAGCCTTGACCTGATCCGCCGCTTGCGCGAACGCGGCGTGACCGTGCGCGCGGTGCTGACGGATGCCGGCGCCCGCTTCGTCACGCCCCTGTCGGTGCAGGCGCTGACCGAGGACACCGTCTACCGGGATCTGTGGTCGCTGACCGACGAATCGGAGATGGGCCACATCCGCCTGTCGCGCGAGGCCGACCTGCTGGTGGTGGCGCCGGCCACCGCGAACCTGCTGGCGCGCATGGCCGCCGGCATGGCCGACGATCTGGCCGCCACGGTCCTGCTGGCCACCGACAAGCCGGTCCTGGTCGCCCCCGCCATGAATGTGCGCATGTGGCAGCATGCCGCGACTCAGGCCAACATGGCTCTGCTGGAAAGCCGCGGCGTCCGGCGCGTCGGCCCGACCGAGGGCGTGATGGCCTGCAACGAATACGGTCCAGGCCGCATGGCCGAGCCGATGGAGATCATCGACGCCATCTCCGCGATCTTTGCGGAAGAATCGTATCGTCCCCTGGCCGGACGCCGCGCCATCGTCACCAGCGGACCGACGCACGAGCCGATCGACCCGGTGCGCTACATCGCCAACCGATCCTCCGGCAAGCAGGGGCACGCCATCGCCGCCGCGCTGGCGAAGCTGGGTGCCGATGTGACGCTGGTCAGCGGCCCGACCCGCCTGCCCGACCCGCCCGGCTGCAGCGTCGTCCACATCGAGACGGCGCGCGAGATGCTGGCGGCCTGCGAGGCGGCGCTGCCCGCCGACATCGCGGTCTGTGCCGCCGCGGTCGCCGACTGGCGCGTCGAGGGCCCGTCCGACCGCAAGCTGAAGAAGGACGGCGGCGGTCCGCCGGCACTGGCCCTGACAGAGAACCCCGACATCCTCGCCACCCTGTCCCGGCCCGGGGAGCGCCGCCCGGCGCTGGTGGTCGGCTTTGCGGCGGAGACCGGCGACGTGCTGGCCTACGCCACCGCCAAGCGCGCCCGCAAGGGCTGCGACTGGATCGTCGCCAACGACGTCTCCCCCGGCACCGGCACCTTCGGCGGCAGCGACAACACCGTCCACCTGATCCGCGCCGACGGGGCCGAATCCTGGCCCACCATGCCCAAGGACGCCGTCGCCGCCCGCCTGGCCGATGCGGTGGCGGCGCATTTCGCCGGGAAGTAGCGTCTACCCGCTGCCCCTCTACCGCCGCCCAACCACAGGATCGCCCCATGTCACCCACCGTCGCCTTCCTCCGCCTGCCCGGCAACGACGACCTGCCGCTCCCCTCCTACGCGACCGAGGGGGCGGCGGGGTTCGACCTGCGTGCCGCGGTACCGGCGGATGAGCCCGCCGTGCTGACGCCGGGCAAGCGGATGCTGGTGCAGACCGGCTTCGCCGTCGGACTGCCGGCGGGGTGGGAGATGCAGATCCGGCCACGCTCCGGACTGGCGGTGAAGAACGGCGTGACGGTGCTGAACACGCCGGGCACCGTCGACTGCGACTATCGCGGGCCGGTCGGCGTCTGCCTGATCAATCTGGGGGATGAGCCCTTCACCATTGCCCGCGGCGACCGCATCGCCCAGGCGGTGATCGCCCCGGCCCCCCGGGCGGCGCTGATCGAAGTCGAGTCGCTGGACGAGACCGCGCGCGGGACGGGCGGGTTCGGCTCCACCGGTGTCGCCTGAGAACCCCATCCCCCGCCTTCGTTTCTGTGGCATGATCGCCGTGCCGGGAGGGGTATGACGCAGCGGACGAAGCACCCCCTCCGGCATGGGCGGCAGTCGAGGGGGTGGTCATGCGGAGTCCCCGGCGGAGCGTGGCGTTCCGCATCCTGGCGGGATTGACCGTCATCGGCGGGCTGGCCGCGGCGACCAGCGTCGTCGCCGTCTCGCTGTTTTCCCGCTTCCACCAGGGGTACGAGCAGATCGCCACGGCCAAGGTGCCGGGGCTGGTCGCCGCCGCGCAACTGGTGCAGCAGAGCGGCGCCGTGGCCGCGATCGCTCCCGCCCTGGTCGCCGCCCAGGACCAGACCGCGCGCGAGGCGGTGATGGCGCGGATGGGCGACCAGATCGTCCGGCTGGAACAGCTGATGGCCCGGCTGATCGCCCATGGCGGCCAAGGGAGCGGCGGACAGGCTGATGGTGGCCAAGGAAATGGCAATCAGGCCGATCTGGGCGAACTCGACCGCCGCAAGAACGAGCTGGTCGGCACGCTGCTGACCCTGAACGCCCAGGTCCAGCAGCAGCTGGCCCTGACCGCCGACACCAACGCCCGCGCCCAGTCCCTGGCCGCCCTGACCGGCCGTCTGGGAGCCGCCGAGTCGCGGGAGGAGGAGGCGCCTTGGCCGATGGAGACGCGCTCCGGCCTTCCGGATGCCGAGGCGGCGGAGCGCCGCCGCGACGCGCTGGAACGCTGGCGCCGGGATCTGACCGCGGCGGCAACCACGCTGCTGGCCGCTTTGCGCGCCGACCGCGACAGCCAGCTGGACGGGTTCCAGGCCGAGACCCGCATGGCGCTGGACAATGCCGCCGCGGCGCTGGCCCTGCTGCCGCCGGAACGCGCCGCCCGGCTGCAGGCGCTGCAGCGCGAGGTGGAAGAGGAGGCCTTCGGACGATCCCCCCTGTTCACCCTGCGCGCGGCGGAGCTGTCGCTGCAGCGGGCGGTCAAGCGTTCGGCGGCGCGCAATCAGGCGGTGTCGGACCAGCTGGTCGGCATCGTGTCCGACTATTTCCTGGCGGTGGAGCAGGACGTCGCCCGCCGCTCATCCGAATTCGAGCGGGTGATCCGCGACGGCAAGCGGGCAGTGATCGCCATGGCGCTGCTGTCGATCCTGGGCGCCGCCGCGATCTTCGCCTACATCCACCGCAACGTCGTGGCGCGGCTGCGCCGGCTGCGCAGCGCCATGCAGGCGGTGGAGACGGCCGAGCCGGCGGCGATGCCCGACCTCGACCTGCCCCCCGCCACCCCGTCCGGCAGCCGGGACGAGATCGGCGAGATGGCCCGTGCGCTGGCCTATTTCGTCACCACCATCCGCGCCCGCGAGAGCGCGCTGGCCGACGGCGAGCGGCGGCTGCGCACCATCCTGGAACAGAGCCCGGTCGGCGTCTCCATCGGCCGCACCGACGGCACCGTCGCCTTCGCCAACGCCCGCGCCGCCGAGTTGGCCGGCAGACCGCTGGACGCGTTCGTCGGCAGCCGCCATGCGCTGGCCCTGCCGGGCGCCCGCCTCAGACGGGGCGGAGCGGGCCAGGAGCAGGAGATGGAGGCGGAAGCCGGCGGCGTGGTGGTGCGCGATGCGGAGGTCGCGGTCGACCGGCCCGACGGCAGCCGGGTCTGGGCTTTGCAGACGCTCCAGCGCACCAGCTTCGAAGGCGAGCCGGCGGTGCTGGCCTGGAGCTACGACATCACCGCGCGCAAGCAGGCGGAAGAGGCGCTGCGCGCCGCCAAGGAACAGGCGGAGATCGCCGCGCGGTCGAAGGCGGAATTCCTGGCCACCATGAGCCACGAGATCCGCACCCCGATGAACGGTGTGCTCGGCATGCTGGAGCTGATGGCGCTGACCCCGCTGGACGAGGAGCAGCGCACGCTGGTCTCCACCATGCGGGAGAGCGGGGCCGCACTGCTGCGGATCATCGACGACATCCTGGACCTGTCGAAGATCGAAGCCGGGAAGCTGGACCTGGAGGAGCTTGACCTGCGCCCGGCCGAGCTGGTGGAGGGGGTGGCCGACCTGCTGGCGCCCCAGGCCCACCAGAAGGGGCTGGCGCTGATCTGCGACATCGACCGGTCGGTGCCGGCGCAGCTGCGCGGCGATTCCGGCCGGCTGCGCCAGATCCTGTTCAACCTGACCGGCAACGCCATCAAGTTCACCGACCGCGGCCGGGTGGTGCTGCGCGTCCATGCGGCCGAACCCACACGCCAAGATCATGTGCGCCTGCATGTGGCGGTGGAGGACACCGGCATCGGCATCGGGTCGGAGGGGCAGACGCGGCTGTTCCAGCCCTTCAGCCAAGCCGACAGTTCGACCACCCGGCGCTTCGGCGGCACCGGGCTGGGTCTGGCGATCTGCACCCGGTTGATCGAGCGGATGGGCGGACGGATCGGCGTCGAGTCGGTGCCCGGCCGGGGCTCTACCTTCTGGTTCACGGTTGACCTGCCGCGGGGGGAGGATCCCGCCTTGCCCGCCCCGGCGCCGCTGGCCGGACTGGCCGTGCTGGTCGCCGACAAGGACGAGGTGCAGCGCGACGTGCTGGCCCGCTACCTGGAGCAGGGCGGGGCAACGGTGACCGCCGCCGCCACGGTGGCCGATGCGGCATCCCGCCTGGGGCGCGGGGGCTGGGGGCTGCTGGTCACCAGCACGGCGATGGCCGCGCGGCTGGAACCGCTGGCCGGCGCCTGCGGACCCGGATTGCCGCGGCTGCTGCTGGGCGACGGGCGGGGGAACGGCCCCGCGGCCGCTTCGCCCCACGGCGGAGCGGGCGGGCTGGCGCAGCCGGTCCACCGCGCCGCCCTGATCCGCGCCGCCGCCCTCCTGACCGGCCGCGCCACGCCCGACGCCGACCGGGCCGTTGCCGCGGACGGCGCTTCGGAGTCCTCGATGGAGCGGTCCGGCATGGAGCGGTCCGGGCCGCCGCTCGCCATCGCGGCCCGTACGGGAGAGGGACAGCAGGACAGCCCGCCGACCCACGGCCCGGTCCTGGTGGCGGAGGACCATCCGACCAACCAGCAGGTCGTCCTGCGCCAGCTGCGCCGCCTGGGCTGCGCGGTGGATCTGGCGGCCGACGGGGAGCAGGCCCTGGCGGCATGGCGCGCCGGCCGCCACCGGCTGGTCATCACCGACTGCCACATGCCGGTGATGGACGGCTACGAGCTTGCCCGCCGCATCCGGGCGGAGGAGGACGGGACCGGCCAGCGCACCGCCATCGTCGCCATGACCGCCAATGCGCTGTCCGGCGAGATGGAGCGCTGTCTGGCCGCCGGCATGGACGATTACCTCGCCAAGCCGGTGACGCTGGCCCAGCTGTCGCATGTGCTGGCCCGGCGGCTCGACGCCCCTCCCCGCCCGCCGGAGGCGATGGAGCCGCCGGGACCGCAACCCACCCGTCCGCCGGACGACTCGGCCCTGCCGGTGCTCGACCTCGACCACCTGCGCGAGACCTTCGGCGGAGGCCGGGAAGCCGGCATCGATGGCGGCACGCTGGACATGATGGACTTCTTCATCGAAACGACGCGGCCCACCCTGGACCGGGTGCGGCAGGCGCTCGACGCTGGGGAGATGGAAGAGGCGCGGGCGGCCGCCCATTCCGCCGCCGGGGCGGCGCGGACGGCGGGCGCGCGGGTGCTGGCCGCCGCCTGCACCGCGCTGGAGCGCGCGATCGTGGACGCGCGCCTGGAGGAGGTGGAACACCATGCGCAGGCAATGGCCGCGGCCTTCCCGGAGGTCGAAAAGGCGATTTTCGCGCTGCGCCACACGAAAGAGACGCTATCCCAGCCGGAAGAGAGCATGGCGTGACCGGACGTGTTGGGGCGAAATCTACCTGGACGGGAGCGGCAACCCGAAAAGGCGCACGGTGGACGCGAGTTGCTTGTCGGTGGGGTAGGGCTGAACTACTCTGGATATCTTGATTCATTTCGACTGATTCAGCCGGGCCATCGCCAAGCCCCGGCGGTCCGGGGGTGGAAAGCGTGGTCGGTTTCGCTGGCTTCTTTTGGAACAAGGAAACCCGGCGCCAGGCCGAACATGCAGCCGCAGACCGCGACCGCTGGCGGGCAATGCTCGCCGCCTCTCCCTACCCCTGGTGCGCCTGGACCGAATCGGGCGGAGGCGCCTTGTCCGACGAGGCGGCGGCCCTGCTGGGCATCGCGAAGGCCGACGCGCTGCGGGACGCGGTATCGTCGCCCAACTTCGCCGCCCTCCTTGTCCGCCTGCGCCGCGACGGCGAGCCTTTCCGGTGCGAAGGTCTGGCGCCGGATGGTCGGCGGCTGGTGCTGACCGGCCGGCGGGGCTGTGCCGGCGACAGCTGCTGCGACGTGGTGTGGATCGAGGATGTCACCGTCGCCCGCGACGCCGCGCAGGACGCGACCCGCCGTCACGAGAAGGAAACCGGGGTCGCCCGCTCCCGCCTTGCGGAGTTGCAGGCGATGGCCGATGCCCTGCCGATCCCGGTGTGGATGCGCGACCGCTCGTTACGGCTGTCCTGGTGCAACCGCGCCTATGCCCGCGCCGTCGACAGCGACCCGGACAGCGTGGTGACGGAAGGGCGGGAACTGACCGCCACCGGTCCGGCGCTGGCCGAACGGGCGCGCAGCGGCGGCTTTGCCCAGTCCGACCGCGCCCCCGTGGTGATCGGCACCGAGCGCCGCCTGCTGGAGGTGACGGAGGCGCCGCTGCCGCTGACCGACGGCGGCGGCACGCTGGTGGTCGGCTATGCCCTGGACCTGACCCCGCTGGAGGAGTTGCGCGGCGAGCTGGACCGCCACCTGACGGCGCACGCGGAGGTGCTGGAGCGGCTGGGCACCGCCATCGCCATCTTCGGCCCCGACACCCGCCTGACCTTCTTCAACCAGGCCTATGCCCGGCTTTGGGACCTGGACGAGGCGTGGCTGCGAACCGAGCCCACCAACGCCGAACTGCTGGAGGAGCTGCGCGCCCGCCGCCGCCTGCCGGAATATGCCGACTACCAGACCTTCAAGCGCGAGCGCCTGACCCGCTACACCCATCTGGTGGAGCCGGTGGAGGAGATGCTGCACCTGCCGGACGGCACCACGTTGCGCCATCTGGCCGCGCCGCATCCGCAGGGCGGGCTGATCACCATCCTGGAGGACGTGACCAACACGCTGGCGCTGGAATCCTCCTACAACACGCTGATGGCCGTGCAGCAGGAGACGCTGGACAATCTGGCGGAGGGCATCGCGGTGTTCGGCGGCGACGGCCGGCTGAAGCTGTCCAATCCGGCCTTCGCCCGCATCTGGGATTTGGCAGACGGCGACCTGCATGGCGAACCGCACATCGCCGATGTCTTCGAGCGCATGCGCCCGCTGCTGGAGATCGCTCCGCCGGACAAGCAGGGGGAGGCCGCCGCCTCCGGCTGGGAAGCCCTGAAGGAGGAGCTGATCGGCGCCACGCTGGAACGCAGCGTCCGCTCCGGCCGGGTGGAGCGCAGCGACGGGTCGGTGGTGGAGTTCTCCACCCTGCCGCTGCCCGACGGGGCGGTGCTGAACAGCTATCTGGACGTCACCGACGGCGCCCGGCTGGAGACGGCGCTGCGCGCCTCCAACGCGGCGCTGGAAGCCGCCGACCAGCTGAAGAGCGAGTTCATCGCCAACGTCTCCCACCATCTGCGCACGCCGCTGAACGGCATCATCGGCTTCGCCGAGGTGCTGGCGAACCAGTATTTCGGCGAACTCAACGCCCGGCAGATGGAGTATGTGCGCAGCATGCTGACGGCCGGGGAGCGGTTGCTGGAACTGATCGACGACGTCGTCGACCTGACCAGCCTGGGGGCCGGCGTGACCACGCTGGAGCGCGAGTCGGTCAGCCTGCCCGACCTGCTCGACTCGGTGGCCAGCCTCACCCGCGAATGGGCCCGGCGCGAAGGGCTGCGCATGGAGGTCGTGGCGCCGGAGGCGCTGGGCGAGATCGAGGGCGACGGCAAGCGGCTGAAGCAGGCGCTGTTCACCCTGGTGGTCGGCGCCATCCGCAACCCGCCGCCCGACCGCCGCATCCGGCTGGCCGGCGAACGGCTGAACGGCAGCATCACCCTGTCGGTCAGCGGCGCCGCTCCGCCGGACGCCGATCCGCAGGGCGCGGCAGCCCTCGGCGTCTCTCTGGCGCGCAACGTGATGGAACTGCATGGCGGCCGGCTGGAGCTGGACGAGTCCGGCGGCACCGGCGTCTACCGCAGTGCCCATGTCCGCTGCATCATGCCGGTGCGCGCGCCTGCCAACGGCGTGAAGGCCGGGTGACCGGGACCAAAGACGCGTCTCCGGCGTTACCCTTGTCCATCCGATCCCGTGCAGTGCGGAGCCGCCGACGATGCCCAAGCCCCTGACCCTGTCCATCCCCCATTCGCTCGGCCGGGCGGAGGCCAAGCGCCGGCTGGTCGACGGCATGGGCGAGGCGCGGGCCCGTCTCAGCGCCGTGTCCGCCAGCGTCGACGACAGCTGGACCGACGACCGCCTGAACTTCCGCGTCGTGGCGCTGGCCCAGACCATCGCCGGCCACATCGACGTGCTGGACGACAGCGTCGAGATGGAGGTTCAACTCCCCTGGGCGCTCGCCCTGCTGGCCGACAAGATCAAGAACAAGGTCTCCCGCCAGGGCACGCTGATGCTGGAGAAGAAGTAAGGATCGGCAGAGGTGGGGGCACCGTCGAAAGCACTTCCCATCCCATCCTTACCTCCATCACCCCTCCGAAGGCTCTTCCATCCTGCGGCGGGCGAGCGGGTGATGGTCGTGCATGACCTTCTTCAGCCGCTCCGTCACCACATGGGTGTAGATCTGCGTCGTCGCGATGTCGGCATGGCCCAGCATCTTCTGGACGGAGCGCAAATCGGCGCCATGGTCCAGCAGATGGGTGGCGAAGGCGTGGCGCAGCACGTGCGGGCTGACCTTCTCGGGGTCGATTCCGGAATCGATGGCGAGCTGTTTCAGCAGTTGGGCGAAGCGCTGGCGCGTCAGGTACCCTTCGGCGGAGCTGCGTGACGGGAACAGGAAGGGGCTGTGCCCGCTGTCCCCTCCCGCAACGGGCGGAATGAAATGGCCGCGCAGCGGGATGTAGGCGGCCAGCGCCGCCAGCGCCGGGTCGGACAGCGGGACCATCCGCTCCTTGCCGCCCTTGCCGCGCACCAGCAGGCCGCGGCCGTCGCGCATGATGGCGGCCATCGGCAGGCCGACCAGTTCCGACACGCGCAGGCCGGTGGCGTAGAGCACCTCCAGCAGCGCCACCAGCCGCAGCCCCTCGGGCCCGCCGCGCGCCTCGGCGGTGGACAGCATGGCGCCGACCTCCGCCTCCGTCAGGATCTTGGGCAGCGGCCGGCCCTGCTTGGGGCTGTCGAGCGGCGAGGCGGGATCGTCGAGCCGCCGGCCTTCCGACAGCAGGAAGCGATAGAACTGCCGCATCGCCGACAACCGCCGCGCCACCGTCCGTGGGGCGCCGTCCTTGCTCTGCACCGCCAGATAGGCCCGCAGATCCTCGGTGCCGGCCGCCTCCAGCGCCACGCTGCGCTGGGCAAGCCAGCGTCCCAGGTCGGCGAGATCGCGCTCATAGGCCAGCCGCGTGTTCACCGCTGCCCCGCGCTCCGCCGTCAGCATGTCGAGGAAGGCGTCCAGATGCGGGGAGGTGGCGAGCGGGCGCGGCTTGCATGGCCGGCCCCGCCGCTTGGCGGGACTCTTGGTGGCAGTCATAGTGACAGCAGGCTTTCCGGGCATGAGGTCATTGCGCGCCCCGTTCGGAAAGGGCGGGATCGGGAGCGGCGGGTCCGGCGATGGCCGCCATCGCCTCGCGGGCGAGGGCGCGGGCGTCCGGCTCCAGCCCGACCGCCTTCAAATTGGCCGCCACCCGCGCGGTGACGACCGGCGGCAGACCGGCCGGTCCGGCCTCCCCCAGCAGGAGCAGGGCGGCAACCACCGTCTCGCCGACCCGCCCGCCGCCGGCGGCATCGCCCAGCCGCTGCCACAGCGCCGGATCGACCCCGGCATCGCTGCCGCTGGGCGGCCCGGCGCCTTCGGTGGCCAGAATCCACGCCTCGTCCGGCACCGCGACGCCCGTCGCCTGCAGAAGGGCCAGCTGCCCGGCGATGCGGCTGCGGGCAGCGACGTCGGCGCCGCGCAGCGCCTCCTCCAGCCAGGCGGTCAGCGCGCGCGGATCCTCGGCACCGCGCCCTGTCGCCACGACCGCCAGCGGCCACAGCCAGGCGGTGTCGGCGCTCCGCCCGCTGCGCAGGGCCAGATCGTGCCAGCGCCGCGCCTGATCGAACCGGCCCTGCGCGTAATAGAGCCGTGCCGCCGCCGGGGCCAGCGCCGCCGCGTCCCCGCTCGGCGACACAGTGTCGAGCAGCCCGGCCGCCGCACCGCCGACCGGTCCGGCGCGCAGGCGCGGGTCCACCAGCTCCACCGCCAGGGACGCCAGCCCGATGCGGCGCTGCCCGTCCATCGCCGCCGCCATCGCCTGATGGACCAGGGCGCGGGTGCGGGCGCCGCGGTCGCGCCGGGCGATGTCCCTGACCCGCAACAGCTCGTCGCCCGACGGCGGCACCTGGACATAGAGGTCGAGCAGCTGGCGGGCGTCGAGGAACAGGGAGGCCGCCGCCCGTTCCCCTGCCGCGGCGCGGGTGGCGGGATCGGTGGACGGGTTGGTGGCGATGGCGGCCAGGGCCGGCGGCTTGTCCAGCGGCAGCCGGTCGGGCGGAACCCCGATTCGCGCCGTCCGCATGGCGGCCAGCGTCAGCGCCAGCCCTTCGGGATCGCCTTGCAGGATCAGCGAGCGGGCAGGGGGGGGCGCCGCGCCGGCCAGCGCATCGGCCACCATCATGAACGGATCGGAGCGGCGGGCGCCGCCGCTGCGCAGGCTCGCCAGCGCCTCGTCCGTGCCGGCGCGGTTGCCGACGCGGGCATGGCAGAACAGAGCCAGCCTGGTCCAGTAGGCGGAGGCGAAGCTCTTGCCGCGGGCGAGCGCGCGGGTGCAGTCCAGGCCGCCGCGCTCCAGTTCCGCATCGGTCAGCGCCTTCGCCGCCCCCTCGTCCGCTGCCAGCGCCGCGGGCAGCAGGGCCGCCAGATCGGCGGCTCCGGCGGGATCGCCGATCCGCGCCAGCTTCTCGATGCGCAGAGCGCCGAAGCGGCGGGGCGGCGGTACCTCCGCATCCGCCACGGCCGGCGACCCGGCGCTCAGCAGCAGCCGGCGTTCCAGCGCCTTGACGGTGGGGGAGGGAGTATCGACAGGAAGAGCGGCGATCAGCGGCAGAAGCTCCGCCCGGCCGATGCCGCGCCAGGGGTCGGCGCCCAGCCCCTGCAGCCCTCTCAGCGTTCCCGCCCCGTCCGGATCGGGCGCACCCAGCGCCTCCCGCGCAACCGGCGCCGGCCGCGCCACCACGGGGGACACGGGCGGCGGCGCGGCAACCGCGGGCGGGTAGGCCGGAACGACGACGGGCGCAGGCGCAGGGGATGCGGCAGGGGGCGGAGAGGGGGGCTGGGAGGAAGCAGGCGCCTGCATCCCGGCGTCGGGCGTCAGCCGGATCGGCGGGCCGACGACCTGTGCCGCGGCGGACCCCATCCAGCCGTTAGCCGTCCAGCCGACCGCCAGCAGTCCGGCCAGCAGCAGGGCGGCCGAAAGCGGGAAGCCCGAATGCGGAACGGCCCCGGCCGATGGTCGGGGTTCAGCGCGGGAAGCGCTCATCCGGCAAAACCTTCTCCACCGTCTTCGATGGAGCCGGCAGGTCCCACGAGGCGAGGAAAACCATGCCACCGGCGATCACCAGCAACAGCAGGACGATAAGGATCGAGAGAAACCGGCTCATGGCACCAAGGACGCGTTGTGTCGGAAAACAGCGGATCGGAGCGGAGCTACCATACCCCATGGTCGCAGGGCTTGGGACAAGCAATGGCTTTTCTGCTAAAGCATCCGCACCCCGGCCGAGGCGGATCCGGCGACCGGGAGCACCGCCGACGGAGACACCGTCGGACGGTGGCGCAGTGTAGCCACAGGTTGGACCGCCGCGCAACCCGCCCACCTGGCTTTCCGGGCCGGCTTTTCCGGCCGGCTTTCAGGGAGGGCGCCTGGGAG
>JBKHVJ010000382.1:0-3358 GCA_046570145.1 Alphaproteobacteria bacterium | reverse complement strand
CTTTCCTATCTCTTCAGTGCCAACTGCCGCGACCAGACCCGCCATGCGGCGCGGCGGCTCCGGCAGCGACGCGCGCAAGTCCAGAAAGGTGCGGCCCAGCGCGGAGGCCGCATCCGCCACATCCTCCGCCCGCCAGAGCCCCAGCGGTGCAGCCTTCTCCAGCGTTCCCCCCAGCGAAACCCGGAAGCGCTCACCGTCCACCGCATCGAAGCGTACGTCCGTGCTGCTGCCCGCCAGATGGCCGATGCCGCCACCGCAGACCAGCCAGCCGAACTTCGGCGGCAGGCCGTGCAAAGCCTTATCCTCCGCCAGCCGGGCGTCGAGCGTACGTGCCGCCGCCCGTACGTCCATCGGCGCGGTGGGATCCAGCCCGGCGGTGGGGGAGCACAGGACATTGCGCACCGCTTCGCTCGCCGCATCGGCGGAGACATAGCCCATCCCGCGCAGGGCGTCGGTCACCGGCTCCAGCCCGTCGGCGGCGATGCCGCGGAGCTGCAGGTTGCCGCGGTGGCTGAGGTCGATCAGGCCGTTGCCGTAGCGCTCGCCCAGCTCGGCGATGCGGCGGGCGTGCTCGGCGGGCAGCACGCCGGCCGGAACGCGGACGCGCAGCAGGAACCCGTCGCCGACCTGCATCGGCGCCAGCACGCCGGGGCAGGTGCCGCGCCGTCTCGGCTGGTTGGCGACAGGGTCGGTCATGCCGCGATCTCCCGGAGGCGCCGCAGATCCTCCGCGGTGGAATTGCGGCGGGGATGCCACAGGCCGCGGTCGAGCGCCTCGCTCATGCGCGCCACAATGTGCCGGGCGGCGGCAGGGTTGGCATGCGACAGGAAGTCCCACACCTCCGCATCCTCGATGTACGCGTCGAACAGCAGGTCGAAATGGGCGGGACGTACGGCGTCGGTGGTGGCGGCGAAGGCGAACAGCGTGTCGACGCCGGCCGCCAGTTCCGCCGCCCCGCGATAGCCGTGGCGCATCATGCCCTGGATCCAGCGCGGGTTGGCCGCCCGGCCGCGCAGGGTGCGGGCGATCTCCTCCGCCAGGGTACGGACGGCGAGATTGTCCGGATCGGCGCTGTCGAGGTGGTAGAGCGCCGGTTCGGAGTCCTCCAGCGCCGCCGCTGCCGCGAATCCGCCCTCGAACTGCATGAAACCGTCGGTGGACAGCACGTCATGCTCGCGCTGGTCCTGGTGGTGGACCAGGGCGTCGGCGCCTCCCACCCGGCGGCGGAACAGGGCGGGCAGCGGCATCCCCTCCAGCCCGGCGCCATAGGCGTGGCAGCCGCCCTCCAGATAGGCGGCGCCGAAATCGGCCCGCGCGGTCCAGTCGCCGCGCGCGATCATGCCGGACAGCGCCGTGCCGTAGATGCCGGGAGCGGCGCCGAAGATGCGGGCGGTGGCCCAGCGGCGGGCGTCCTCGGCCTTGGTGCCGGAGGCCGCGAGGCGCTGTTCCTCCGCCCGCGCGGTGGCGGCCAGCGGATTGGTGTCGTCGGCCTCGTCCAGCCCGGCGACGGCGCGCACCGCCTGGTCGAACAGGGCGATCTGCTGCGGGAAGACGTCGCGGAACAGGCCGGAGATGCGCAGCGTCACATCCACCCGTGGGCGGCCGAGCACGCCGGCCGGCATGATCTCGTACCCCGTGACTCGGCCGGACCCGTTCTCCCAGATCGGACGCACGCCCAGCAACGCCAGCGCCTGCGCCAGCTCGTCGCCGCCGGTGCGCATGGCCGGGGTGCCCCAGCAATCCACCACCAGCCGGCGCGGCCAGTCGCCATGGTCCTGGAGATAGCGGGTGATGAGCGCGTCCGCCGCCTGCCAGCCCAGTGTCCAGGCGGTCGGTGTCGGCACTCCGCGCGGGTCGAGCGCATAGAGGTTGCGCCCGGTCGGCAGCGTGTCCGCCCGCCCGCGCGCCGGCGAACCGCCGGGGCCGGGGCGGACGAAGCGGCCGTCCAGCCCGTCGAGCAGCGCCCGCATCTCCGCCTCGCCGCAGGCATCGACGGCGGCGGAGACCAGGGCCGGGTCGGCGGTGCGGGCGACGGCGGCGGTCAGGCGGTCGCGGCGCTCACCGGCCGGGCTGTGGCCGAATACATGCAGGCCGTCGCGGATCTGCAACTCCTTGATGTCGCAGAGATGGGCGTCCAGCCGGGACAGAATTGCGTCGGGATCGTCGTCGGGGCGCAGGTTGCAATCGGCGGCGACGCCGGATTTCCAGGCGAGGTCGAGGATCGTCTCGCGCAGCATGCCCAGCCGCCGCGGGTCGAGCCCGGTCGCCTGCGAATACTCGTCGATGGCGGTTTCCAGCGCGGCGAGTTCGCCGTAGAGGCCGGACTCCACCGGCGGCGGGGTCAGATGGCCGATCAGGACGGCGCCGAGGCGGCGGCGGGCCTGAACCCCCTCGCCGGGGTTGTTGACGATGAAGGGATAAAGGGTCGGCAGGGCGCCGCCGACGATCTCCGGCCAGCAGTCCGCCGACAGCGCCACCGCCTTGCCCGGCAGCCATTCCAGCGTGCCGTGGGCGCCGATCTGCACCAGGGCATGGATGCCGATGACATGGCGAAGCCACAGGTAAAAGGCGAGATAGCCGTGGCTGGGCGGGGTGTCGGGGTCGTGATGCTGGGCGGTGGTCAGGGAACCGTGGCCACGGCTCGGCTGCACCGCCACCACGGCATTGCCGCAGGGCAGGACGCGGAAGGCGAAGGCGCCGTCGCGGCAGGCCGGGTCGGCGGCCGGCTCGCCCCAGGTCTCGGCGATGCGGGCGCGCAGGTCCGGCGGGGCGAGGCGCAGATAGTCGGCGAGCGGCAGGGTCAGGATGGGGGCGGCGGTGAGGGCCGCCATCAGGTCGGCGCCGCTGTCCGGAAGGGCGGAAAGTCCGTAGCCCTCGGCGGACAGGCGGTGGAGCATCGCCACGGTGCTCGCCGGGCTGTCGAGCCCCACCGCATGGCCGATGCCGCCGCCGGGGCCGGGATAGTCGGACAGGACCAGCGCCAAGCGGCGCTTCGCCCGCGGAATGCGGGACAGCCGGATCCAGCTTGCCGCGAGGTCGGCGGTGAAGGCCACCCGGTCGGGGATCGGGCGCAGGACCGGGGCGGCGAATTGCAGGTCGGGGTCGGGGTCGCCCGCCGTCTTGAAGGCGATGGCGCGGGCGATGATGCGGCCGTCCATCTCCGGCAGCACGACATTCATTGCGAGGTCCGACGGCGCCAACCCGCGCGAGGACGCCTGCCAGCCGGCTTCGGGTGTGGTGGAGAGGATGGCCTGCAGGACCGGGCTGCCGTTGGCTTCCAGCGGCGAGCCGTCCTCGCGTGCGGCGGAGAAGGCGGTGGTGTTGACGACGACGGCGGCGTTCTGGGCGGTCAGGCTGG
>JBKHVJ010000381.1:0-2289 GCA_046570145.1 Alphaproteobacteria bacterium | reverse complement strand
AGCGCCCTGTTCCGCGAACGCGGCTTCAACGGGATCGGCGTCGCCGACCTGATGAAGGAGGCCGGGCTGACCCATGGCGGCTTCTACGGCCAGTTCGCGTCCAAGGAGGATTTGGCTGCGGAGGCCTGCGCCAGCGCCATGGAGGTCACGGCACGGCGCTGGGCCGAGGCGCCGGGGACGAAGGGCGACGACGGGCTGGCCGCGATGCTCGAAAGCTATCTGTCGCCGCGTCACCGCGACCACAGTGCCGCGGGCTGCCCCATCGCGGGGCTTGGCGTCGATGTGGCCCGGCAGGGCGGCGTGGCGCGCAGTGCGTTCACCCGCGGATTGCGCCCCTTCATCGACATGCTGCAGCGTCTGGTGCCGGGCCGCTCGGAAGAGGCGAAGCGCAAGGCGGCGCTTGCCACCCTGTCGGGCATGGTCGGTGCCCTCATCCTCGCCCGTGCCGTCGACGATCCCGACCTGTCGGACGAGATCCTGGAGGCGGCACGCACCGGCCTGACAAAGCCCTGATCCCTGATTCCGGAGCCGGGCATCCGGGCAATCCGTCACATCTTCGGCGAGAGAGCGATTCCGGACACCGCATCAGGCTGCGATGTCCGGAATCGTGGTGTCTTTGACATTCCAGACAAGGCGACCGCGGCATAGTCTGAGTCCCGCCGCCGCATCCACAGGCTTGCGGCTTACGGGCAAGACATGGCTGACAAGGCAGGGCGGGACATGCTCACCATCGGTTTCCTGGTGTTCGACGATTTCCAGGTGATGGGAATGGCTGCGCTTTCGGCGTTCGAAATGGCGAACCTCGTGCTCGGCCGGCCGGCCTATCAGGTCCATGTGCTGTCGGAACAGGGTGGACCCGTGCGCAACTCGCTGGGATTTGCCGTGGAAACCCGGCCCTTCGGTGACGGTTTCTTCGACACGACCGTCACCATCGGATCCCTGCGGGTCAGGCCGTCCACCCCCGGCCTGCTGACCTATCTGCGCGAGGCGGCAGGCACGTCGCGCCGGGTCGCCGGCATCTGCACCGGGGCCTATGTGCTGGCGGAGGCCGGCCTTCTCGACGGACGCCGTGCCACCACCCATTGGAGCCATGCCCGCACGCTCCAGCGCCTTTACCCCGCCGTGAAGGTGGAGGAGGACCGCATCTTCAGCGTCGACGGCAATGTCTGGACGTCGGCCGGGATGACCGCCGGCCTCGACCTTGCCATGGCGCTGGTCGAGGACGATTTCGGCGCCGAGGTCGCCAAGGCGGTGGCGCGCAAGCTGGTGGTCTATCTGCGCCGGCCCGGCGGGCAGTCGCAATTCTCCGCCCTGCTCGATCTGGAGCCGCGTTCCGACCGCGTGCGGCGGGCATTGGTCCATGCCAAGGAAAACCTGAAGAACGAGTTGTCGGTGGAGGAACTGGCGGAGGCGGCGAACCTCAGCCCGCGCCAGTTCAGCCGCCTGTTCCGCCAGGAAACCGGACAGACGCCGGCCAAGGCGGTGGAGCATCTGCGGCTGGAGGCGGCGCGCGTGATGATGGAGGAGGGGCGCCATCCGATGGACGTCATCGCCTGCGAAACCGGTTTCGCCGACCGCGAGCGCATGCGCCGCGCCTTCCTGCGCGCTTACGGCCAGCCGCCGCAGGTGATCCGCCGTTCGGTGGAAAGCGGCCGCGCCTCGGCGCCGGGATGAGCGGCGTCCCGAAGTCGATCCCCGGACTTGACCCACAATATCTAGAAATGGCTCCCGCGATGCTGCGGGTGCGATAGCGTTTCACATCACCAGAGACGGCGTTTCAAGGGGAATGTTTCACTTTCCTCGATGCCCCCGCTTGTTCAACTTTCCAGAAAGAACGGACATCAGGCCATGCAGCTCACCGGCAACACCATCTTCATCACCGGCTCCACTTCCGGCATCGGCCGCGGGCTGGCCGAGGCGTTCCACAAGCTGGGCAACCAGGTCATCGTCGCCGGCCGGCGCAAGGCCCTGCTGGAGCAGGTGACCGCCGCCAACCCCGGCATGAAGTCCGTCGAGCTGGACATCGCCGATCCGGTCAGCATCCTGGCCGCGGCCGAGCGTCTGATCGCCGAGAACCCGACGCTGAACGTCCTGATCAACAACGCCGGCATCATGCCGTTCGACGATGCCTCCGGCCCGATGGACGATGCGCAGGCGCAGTCGATCGTCACCACCAACCTGCTCGGTCCCATCCGCATGACCTCGGCCCTGATCGAGCATCTGAAGGCGCAGCCGCGGTCGGTGATCGTGAACAACACCTCGGTGCTCGCCTACACGCCGCTGGCCAAC
>JBKHVJ010000380.1:0-8615 GCA_046570145.1 Alphaproteobacteria bacterium | reverse complement strand
CAGCTTGCGGATCAGGGCGACCTGGAGTGTTGTCGCGCCGCCGGTCGCAGCCCACTCGTCGAGCGTGATGCGGCCGCGGTAGGGCTTGCGGATCGAGCAGGACGGTCCCGGCGTCACCGGCGGGATGTCGGCGTGGATGCGCTCGCCGGTGACCGGCAGCACGGCGTCCAGCGTCGGACGGTCGCGGCGCAGCTCGCGGCGGGCAAAGCCGGCGACCGTGGCGAGGAAGCGCATCACCTGGGCCGGCTCGACGGTGCGGACAAACTCCGGCACCGGGCCGTTCTTCACCACCACCCGGCACAGGTTGGACCCGCCGGTCGGCGGCAGCACCAGGACGTTGGCGACGTCGTCGCGGGCCAGCAGGTCGCCGAACAGCGCCGCGCGCAGCCGCGCTAGCGAGGCCAGAAGCAGCGCCGGCCGGTCGAGGCTTTCCTCGGTGATGACCGGCCCGTTCATGACGTCGGCCCACCGCGGCGACCCCGGCGCGACCACTCCTCCAGGATCGCCGTCCGGGTCTCGGCCACGGCCTCGGCATCGACCTCGAGCCCGACATTGAGCAGGGCGAGCTGGGTCACCATCATGTCCTCGATGCGCAGGATGGTGGCCTCGATCTGGTCCTCTTCGACCCGGGCGCGGGCGAGCGCCGACAGGCCGTGGTCGATCACCAGGGTAATAGCCTCGGAGAAATGACGGAGCCGGTGGCGCTCCTGAATGATGTCCACCTGCCGGGCCAGCACCTCGGGAATGCGGGCGGAGACGTGGCGGAGCTTGCGCAGCTCGTCGGAATTTAGGGCGTTGCCCGTGTCGCGGCTCATGGCGATCGTCCCTTCACACGATGGTCTTGCGACGGGCCGGACGGGCGGGACGCTCCGGCTTCCAGGGGACGGTTGCTCCATCCCCCTGCCCGCCCAGCGCACCGAACCAGCGGTTCGCCTCCGGCCGGGCCGTCCAGCCTCGGACCGGCGGCCCGTAAAAGCCGCGCCACTGCGGATCGCTGTAGGGGTGCAGACGGATGCCGCGGATCGGCTTGCCGTAGCCGAAGATGATCAGGTCGTTGCCGTCCATCTCCAGCGCTGCGTGCATCGGCAGCACCGGCCGGCGGTCCACCCGCACACCGCGGCTGACGGTCGGCACCAAGTCGAGCAGGCCCTTCGAGGTCGAGCGCGTCGGCACCTCCTCGATCGCCTCGCCCACCATCCGGCTGATCCGTTCCGCCTCGTCCGACGAATTCGGCCGGAACACGACAAGCCGTGTGTTGGCGGTCAGGCCCTTGCCGTAGCGCTCCTCCACCTCGCCCAGGCTCTGGGCGAGCAGCAGCAGACGGATGCCGTATTCGCGGACGTAGCGGATCCACTCCGCTGCCTCGGCCATGCGGAACTGGAGGAACTCGTCCAACGCCACCAGCAGCCTCCAGCGCCGCGCCCGTCCATCGTCGGCCAGAGACCGGTCGACGGTGAGGAAATCGATCATCTGGGTAAGGATCAGGGTGAAGACCCGGCGCAGGCGGCGGGCGTCCATCGGCCGAGCGACGATGTAAAGCGTCACCGGCCGCTCGCCGGCCACGAGGTCGGAGATCGAGAAGTCGCTGGCGGCGGTCTGGACGTCGAGAACAGAGTCCTCGAACTCGGCGAGCAGCACCGAGGCGGTGACATAGACCGACTTGCGGTAATGCAGGCTCTTGTCGACCGCCCCACCCCGCCCGCCCTTCCGGGCCGGCGCGTCCTTCCTGCCCTCCTCGTCCAACCCTGACGCCGGCGGCTCGGCGTCGGCGGCGACGCTTTTGTCCCACAGTTCCTGGGCGGCGCGCTGGGCGGTGGGGTGGACCCCCTCGGCCAACATCAGGGTCAACCCATCGTCGCCGAGCAGGATGTGCCGGCGGGCGCCGGCCAACGATTTCTCGCCATCCGCCGCGGCGGTCAGCAGATAGACGAAGACGCCGGTGAGGTAGGAGAAGGCGGCGTTGCGCCAATGCCCCTCCTTTTCGCCCTCGGTGAGGATGCGGGCAGCATGCTGGCAGTCCGGCACCAGATGCGCACCCGGCCGCACCGCCATCAACGGGTTGTAGCGAGGGCCGCCGGGCCGGGCGATGTCGAGCACGATGACGTCGCCGAAGCGCTCGCGCGCCGCGCCCGTATCGCCGGCCATGGCGCCCTTGAAGTCCCAGACGACGGCGCTCTCCCGCCAGCCGGCGAACAGGGTGGGCAGCACCGGGGTGGTGGTTTTCCCCGAGCCGGTGGGGCCGATCACCAGGACCGGCTGAAGGGTGCGTTCGCGCAGGGGCCGGCCGTTCCAGGCGCCGAGGACGATGCAGGAGTCTGTCATCGCCGCCCCCGTCACAGCAGGCCGCTGCGGCGGACGTCGGCGTCCCCGGCCCAACGGCCGGCGCCGAAGCGAGGATCCTGGTGGCCGCGCAAGACGATCCCAGCGCGCACCGCCAGCGCCAGGGCCCCGGCGATGCAGACCAGGATGGCGACGGTGACGATCCAGCGGTGGCCGGGGGCCAGCAGGGCACTCCAAGTCAGGAACTGGCCGGGCCAATAGAGCGCGACGGTGCCGATGCGCAGGCCGCCGAAGACCGCCGGCCAGGCGAAGAGCCAACCGACCAGCTCAGTGACCGCCTGGACGGTCAACAGCCAGACGGCGAGGCCGTAGGCAACAGCGACGCGGGAAAGGCGGGTCACAGCTCGCGCCCTCCCAGCTCGTCCAGGCCGTCGCGCCCGGCCTCACGGCCACGCTCCTCGCGCAAGCGCTGCATCTCGACCAGCTGGCGCTCGTAGGCCTGCCGCTCGCGCTCGTCCATCCAGCCCAGCGTCCGGGTGGTGACCTCGACCGCATCGTGGCGGAACCAGTGGGTGACGACCTCGCGCTCGAAGTAGAGGTCGCGCTCGTCCTGCACGCCGCGGATCATGACGTGCAGGTGCCGGTTGCCGTCCGGGTGAGCCATGTCAGGCTTGCGCTCGACCGCCGCCACCCATTCCAGCTCGCCGACCCGGCGTTCCCAGGCGGTCATGATCTCCCGGCCATAGGCGACCATGTCGTCGATGCGGTGGCCGTCGTTTGGGCTGACGATGACATGGAAGACACGGCGATCGTCCGACCAGGCGGCGGCCACCTCGCCCTTGTCGATGCCGGGGCGGTCGCGATCGAACAGCGGGCCGTCCTTGGCGAGGTAGTTGGCCAGCACGGCGACCGAGTTGGGAAAGGCGCCGCGGGCGCGGTCGTGGTAGAGCAGCTTGACGTTGACCGGGCGGGCATAGGCGCCGTGCTCGGCCGAGGCGGCGCGGACCTTGACCCGGCGCTCGGAGCGGCGAACGTAGCCGCGGGCCAGCGCGCGGCCACGGTCGACCAGCGCCTTCATCCGCGCCTGGAAGCCGTCGTCCGCCGAGAGGCCGTCGAAGATGGACCCGCGTCCCCGCATGCCGCTGCTCCTCCACCAAAACTGGAGCCGACGATGGGCCAGGACGCGACCTCCATGATAGTTTTCAAAGGAGTGACGGGAGAACAGAGACTGTGTTCGCCCATGTTCGTTTCAGGATGCGCGTCCACAGGGAAACATGAAGAACATCAACGATCATGACCGACGACGAACCGCCCCTTTATCTTGCTGGCCGTTGATTTCCTTCCCTTCCCAGACCACCACGCAGTCCCGCCGGAGCTTTCCGGCTTTGGCCGTCTTCCTGTCATTGCGCGCGGATGAGCGAAGAGGGTCGCCGACCGCCGCAAGAGGACGGTCGGCCCCTTGATCAGCCGGTCACTGCGGCCGTCGCCAGCCCGAAAATTTCCGAGACGAGGTGGCGGATGTCGGCCTCGGCCTGCCCCGCCATCTCGAGTTCCGGCACCAGCAGCCCAGTGTCCATGCTGTCGGCGAACACCCGCCGCTGCCGGATCACCGCCGCCGAGACCGGCAGGCGCAGCCCCATCACGGTGGCCTCGCTGCCCGGTTCGACCCGCAGCCCATCGGGTACTTTGCTCAGCACCAGCGACGCCGTGAGAGCCGGCTCCATCGCCAGCGCCTCGATGACCAGCTGCATCGTCGCGGCACAGCGCCCGAGGGACCTCCGGTCTGGCCACGTCGGGATCAGCACCGTCTCGATGACCGACAGGACGGACCGCAGCGCAGCCGGTGAACGGGACGGGGTGTCGAGCAGGACATGGTCGAAACTGGCAGCAAAGCCTCCCAGTCCATGTCGCAGCTGGGTGCCGGCAATCGTGGCGCTGTCGAACAGGGCCGGCATCCCGTTGGCCCGGCGCCGCGCGATCCAGTCCCCGGTGCCGGAAACGCCATCGACGTCGAGCACCACCACCCGCCTGCCCTGCAGCGCCAGTTCGCCGGCCAGATTGAGCGCCAGCGTGGTCCTGCCGACGCCGGGCATCAGGTTGACCAGGGCGGCGATCATGGCCGCTCCTCCCCGGCGAAGCTGGTTTCCAGCAGCTCGCGCAACAGCACCGCCATGGTCACGCCGCGGCGGAAGGCGGCGATCTTGATCCGCCCGCGCAGCTCCGGTGTGATGTCCACCGTCAGCCGTGCGGTGTAGAGTTCCGCCTTGGCCGGCGACGCCTCGCCCCGCCGCACCCAGGCGTCCGGCGTGGGCTCGGGCACGACGGGACGAGCGCCGAAGCCGATCCGCCCGCCGCTCATCGCCCGGTCTCCGGCTGTACGGGCTCGAGCAGCTCGGCGGCCAGCGCCGCGATCTCGCGGGCCGCGGTGGACTGCGGTTCGCTCTCGAAGACCAGCCGGCCGGAGCGGACGCAACGGGCGAAGGCGACCCGCTGACCGACCGAGGCCGCCATCGCCGGCGGCACCACTGCGGCCAGTTCACGCCGCGCATCGGCCAGCAGCCGGGTGCGGGCGATGCAGCGGTTCAGGACGAAACGGGCCGACAGGCCGGGCTTCCAGCCGCGGGCCTCCTCGAGCAGCCGCAGCAGCTCGGCTGAGGCCCAGGCGTCGAACGAACTGGGCTGAACCGGGATCAGCACCTGCTCGGCCGCCAGGATCGCCGAGCGCACCAGCGCCGTCACCCGCGGCGGTCCGTCGATCACCACATGCTCGACGCCGGAGGCCAGGTCGGGCACCTCGCGGTGCAAGGTTTCCCGCGCCAGGCCGATCATCGCGAACAGCCGGGGCAGCCCCTCGCGATTGCGCTGCTCGGCCCAGTCCAGTGCCGAGCCCTGAGGGTCGGCGTCGATCAGCAGCACACGGGAGCCCTGCCGGGCCAGTTCCCCGGCGAGATGGGTGGCGAGCGTCGTCTTGCCGACGCCGCCCTTCTGGTTCAGCAGAGCCACGATCATGACCCCGCCTCCCCTTCCCGCAGCGACTTATCCACAGGGAGAGGAGTCTTGGAGTCAGCTGCCATGATTCTGTTATTGTTTAAGTTATAGATGTTATAGGGGCGAATCGGCAAGGCGGGCCAAGGGGTTGACTCCGAGTCGGGTGCGCGTTCTCCCGCGACTGGGGGGGCCGATGTCCCGAGACGATCCGAAGGCGATGTCCCGACCGCGTTCACACCTTGTCCACAGGCGGGCGTGGACAGGTTCGCCGCGGTGCACTCCCGGGAGAACAGCAGCCGGTCCTCGCCGCCGGTGCGCACGATCGACAGCCGGTAGCCCGGCAGACCGGCGGCGACGATGCGCCGGACGCCCACGACGAAGTTGGCGTAGCGGGCCGGACTGCCGCTGCGGGCGTGCAGCCGGCGCAGGCCGATGGCGCCGCCGCCCTGCTGGCGGCCGCCCATCTTGCGTACCAGCCGGTAGAGCCAGCGCGCCAGCCCTCCAGTGAGGCCGAGGTAGCCGGGGTCGAGCGTCAGCACCCGCCGCTCGCACACCGCGGCGAACAGCCAGTCCGGCAAGGTCAGGACGACACCGTCCTTGCCCGGCTCCCAGCATTCCAGCCAGCGGAAGCGGGCCGGCCGCTTCGGATCGCCCGCACGCAGCGTGGTTTCCACCCGCGTCGCCGCCAACCGGTTGAGAGCGGCGCGCAGCAAGGCGTAGTCGTGACGCCCGGTGCCGCGGCCGAGGTCGCGCAGAAGCCGATAAGGGGACACCTCCAGTCGCCGGTCCGGCGTCCGCCCGGCGTCGAGGGTATCGGTCCAGCGGCTGGCCGCCCAGAGCAGGAGGTCGGCGTCCCAGATGGTGGCGAGGCCGAGCTCTCCGGTGGGCTCGACGTGGATGGCGACATCGCCCTGTTCGAAGACGATGGGCAGACGGCGCGGCGTCTTGGCCAGGCTGAACCACGGCCAGACCATCAGGTCGGCCATGTCGCGCAGCGCCGGAGGTTTGGGCGGCGACAGGAAATGCCGGTCCATGGCGGCCTCCCTCACGAGCGGCGGGCCGGCCGCACGGTGCCGGCGCCGGGATCGGAGGTCGAGGTGCGCAGGCCCTGGTCGGCCCAGGCCTTCAGATCGTCCAGCGCATAGACGACGCGTCCGCCGATCTTGCGGTAGCGCGGCCCGGTGCCGTAGACGCGGTGCTTTTCCAGCGTCCGGCCGGACAGGCCAAGGAACCGCCCGGCCTCGGGCGTGCGCAGAAAGCGGGGCGGCAGAGCGCCGGCGGAATCGGACATGGGCGGGCCTCCGTGATCGCAAGCGCATCGCCGGGAACGGCGGCGCAGGATGGCGGAAGGCTCGCGAAAGAAAGACGGGGCCAAGGAGGGGAAAGGCCGGGGTGCGGTTATTCCCCCGGCCCTTCCCTTGGCGGTGGCACGCCCGGCAGACGGCCGATCCGGCCGGCCAGCAGGTCCCGGTAACCGCCGGTCATCAGCTGCCGGCCGCGGCGGATCAGGTAGCGGACCCGATCGCGCAGCGGACTGGAGCGGAACCAGTCCTCGCTCATCCGCCGCTCACCAAACAGGGCGGCCGCCGTGTCGCGCAGGCTGGCGCCGGCCAGCGCGGCGTCGAGCCCCTGCAGAACCTGGCGCAGCATGGCGGCCTGATAGGCGGTGAGATCGGCCGGCGGCTCGGGACCGGACAAGGCTCGGCCCAGCCGCTCGATGCCGGCGACCTGCGGCGCCAGCGGCGCGTCGAAGGCGACGGTGGCCAACAGCGGCACGCCCGGCGCCGGCAGGTCCGGTGCCAGCACCAGGAACCGGCGCTCCCGCGGCCCGTCGGCGATCACCACATAGAGGCCGTCCGGCGTCGGCAACATCGACCGGCGCCCCGGCCCGGCCATCGGGTCGGCGTCCTGGGGTGCTGACAGATAGCCGGACGGAGCCGGAATCAGCCGCACCAGGCCCGGCAGCAGGTCGGGCAGCCAGAACAAGGCGGCCTCATGGGCCTCCCGGTCGGGCTCCTCGGCAACAAAACAACCCCCAGCGCCGGCCGCGCGAGGCCCGGTCCTTCGGCTTGGGGGACGGCTTGCCCACCTCGCCGCGGTACTCCGGGTTGCGGCGCAGGAACTCCCAGGCCCAGCCCGACGCCGACAGCCTCACCGTATCGGCATAGTCGGCAGCGGATCGCCAATCTCGCATGTTCGTCATCGAACCGTCTCATCACAGGGGAAGGGACGGATGCACATCCACGCGCCAACGTTGCGGATCGTTCCCGCCAACGCTAGGCTGGTGGCGCCGATCAGGGGATAAGCGGCACCAGACCACCCCGATCGGCTGGAGTGTTTAAATGGCTGATCTTTTTGGCGAAACCGCACGTTGCAGACGACGTTGTAGCCCAACCGGGCCGAACGGCAAAGACGGGTTAACTCGGACCAAGCAAGTGGCGGTAGCCGTTTTCGGTCATCCAACGGGCGCGGTCGAGATGGCTGTCATAGGCGCGCCGGGCGCGCTCGGGCTCCTCGTCGGGGTCGATGCGCAGCACGATCCGGGCGACTTCATCCGGATCGGCGCCGTCGGCGGCCGCGTCGAGCAGGCGCAGATAAGTGACCAGATGGAGGCGGTCATAGTCGGTGAGGTCCGCCCCGGTCGGCGCCTCGTCGAACACCGGCGCGTCGATGCGCGGCTTGCTCATGCTGCTCCTCCAGCACTGCGTCCGGCACCGGCTGCGGACTGCAGACGGGAGCGCGGTCGAATGGGAGATCTACCCCGTGGAGACCTTTCCCGCAATAAGGCTCCATCCTGGCGATGGAGGATCTGCCCGACATACTGGCCGCGAACATCCGGCGCCTGCGGCGGGAACGCGGCTTTTCGCAGGAGGAGCTCGCACACCGTTCGGGCATCGACCGCAGCTATCTCGGCCAGATCGAACGAGCCGAGCACAAGGCGACGGTGGTCACGCTCGGCAAGGTGGCCAAGGCGCTGGCGGTCCTGCCGGGCGATCTGCTGACATTGCCTTCCGGTCACCCGTACCTCTCCGAACTGGCCGCAATCCCGCGCCCCGATGATGATATCAAGCCTTAGCATACATGGGTATGCCTTCGCATCCGGACCATCATCGCTTCGGATCTGAACGGTTGGCGCCACCAATAGTGCCCGGCCGGAAGCCGGCCGATCCGGAAATCCGCAATGGCGGACATCCGGATTTCCGAAAACGTTGTTTATCGGCGTGTCGCGCCGGTCGGCTGACTCGGATGGAAACAGCGCCTCAGTCGGGCGCTGCCCTCTCAGAAGCCCGAATCGCGAGGGCGGCGGCCATTTGCGTCTGCCGAGCCATCAGCGCATTCAGCTCCAG
>JBKHVJ010000379.1:0-4580 GCA_046570145.1 Alphaproteobacteria bacterium | reverse complement strand
AAAGCGCCTCCGGATCCGATCCGGGGGCGCTTTTTTATGCCCCGCCCTCCTGTGACGGAGCCCGCCCGTGCAGCACGCGACGCCGACCGCCTCCCCGGACTTCGATTTCGGCCGGCCCCCCTTCGATCTGCTGACGGCGGACCAGCGCGCGGCGCTGGCCGGCGCGCTGGACATCGCCCTTTATCCGCGCGAGGCCGTGATCCTCTGCCGGGAGGAGCCGACCGACTCGCTGTTCGTCGTCCTGCGCGGAACGGTGCAGGAGCGCCGCGGCGGCGAGGTGGCGGCGGTCCACGGACCCGGCGACCGCTTCGGCCTGCAGGCGCTGTATGGTGTGGCGGGAGGGGACGGCACCGGCGCCCGCCGCTTCGTCGCAGCGGAGGACTGCGTCTGCCACCTGATCCCGCGCGCGGCGCTGGAGGCGTCGGCCGACGAGAATCCGGATTTCGGCGCGGCGATCCTCGGCGATTTCGCCCTGCGCATGCGCGATCTGGCGGCCGAGCGCTCCAACCGCGAGATGGCGGCGCTGACCATGGCCCGCATCCGGCAGGCCTACCTGCACCCGCCGCTGTTCGTGGAGGCCGCCGCCAGCCTGCGCGACGCGGCCGAGACGATGAAGCGCAACCGCGCCAGCAGCGTCCTGGTGCGCGGGGCGGACGGGCGCATCGGCATCCTGACCGGCACCGACCTGCGCGATCTGGTGGTGCTGGACGGCCGGCCGGTGTCCGACCCGGTCGGGCCGCTCGCCCGCTATGGCCTGCTGACGCTGGACCGCGACGACCTGCTGTTCAACGCGCTGGTTCTCATGACCAAGCATGCGGTGCGCCGCGTCGTGGTGACGGAAAACGGGGCCATCGTCGGGCTGTTGGGGCAGAGCGACCTGCTGGCGGTGCTGTCCAACCATTCCCAGGTCATCGGCGTGCAGGTGGAGCATGCGACCGGACCCGACGACCTGCGCCGGGCCAGCCGCTCCATCGTCGAACTGATCCGCACCCTGCACGCCACCGGGGTCAGGGTGTCCTTCATCGCCGATCTGGTGACGGAGCTGAACCGCCGCATCTTCCGCAAGCTGTTCGAACTGCTGGCTCCGCCGGAGCTGCTGGCGAACAGCTGCCTGATCGTGATGGGCAGCGAGGGGCGCGGCGAGCAGCTGCTGAAGACCGACCAGGACAACGGCCTGATCCTGCGCGACGGCTTCGACTGCCCCGATCTGCCGCGCATCGCCGCCGAGTTCACCCGCCATCTGGTCGAGTTCGGCTATCCGCCCTGTCCGGGCAACATCATGCTGTCCAATCCGGAGTGGACACGGCCGCTCGCCGGCTACAAGGACGCGATCTTCAGCTGGATCCACCGCCCGGACGAGGCGGCGCAGATGAACCTCGCCATCTTCTACGACGCCGCCCCGGTGGCCGGCGACGCCACGCTGCTGCAGGACGCGAAGGACTATCTGCTGGGCCGGCTGCAGGACAACCAGATGTTCTTCACCCAGTTCGCCCGCCCGACCCTGTCCTTCGACACGCCGAGCGGCCTGTTCGCCGCCCTGTTCGACCGGCGGCGGGGGGAGCCGGTGGACATCAAGAAGGCCGGCATCTTTCCCATCGTCCATGGCGTGCGGGCGCTGGCGCTGGAAAAGCACCGGGCGGAGACCAACACGGTGGAGCGCATCCAGGTTCTGGCCGAACTGGGGGCGCTGGACCGCAAGATGGCCGGGGATCTGGTGGAGGCCTTCACCATCCTGTCGACCATCCGGCTGAAGGCGCGCGTCGATCTGCCACAGGACAATGAAGGGGCGGAGGAGGGGGGCGAACTGGCGATCGACAACCTCGTTTATCCCGACCGTCTGGGCAAGCTCGACCACGACCAGTTCAAGGACTGTCTGGCGCTGGTGAAGAGCTTCAAGGAGCTGATCGCCCACCATTTCCGCCTGAACCACTGAGGCGGCGATGGTCCAGTCAGCACACACCGACGCCGACCGCCATGGCGACCGCCGGGAACGCGTGGCGATCCATTGCGAGGCGACCAGCTTCGACCTGGAGGCCGCAAGGCCGCTGGCCTTCGCCGCCATCCGCATCCGTGGGCAGCGCATCCTGACCGGCAGCGCCCTGCTGCTCCATCCCGGCAGCGACAGCGGGCTGGGGGAGGCCGGCGACCGGCTGCATGCCTTCATCGGCGACCGGCCGCTGGTCGGCTATTACCTGGACTTCTCCGTCGCCATGGCGGAACGGCTGACCGGCCGTCCGCTGATGCAGGAGCGGGTGGAGGTGTCGGGCCTCTATTACGATCGCAAGATCCGCAACGCGGTGAAGCATGCGGTCGATCTGCGGCTGGACAGCATGATCCGCGATCTCGACCTGCCGGTCCGCGCCGAGGGCGCTCTCGTCACCGCGCTGGCCGTGGCCATGGCGTGGCTGCGGCTGACCCAGGAGGGGCGCTGAGCGATGGAACCGACGCCTCAGAACCCCACCCGCTCCACCTCGAAGGCACGGTCGTGGGTCAGCGACGGGACCATGCCGCGGGCCTCCGCCACCCGGTCCAGGTCGAGGTCGGCGGTGATGAAGCCGACGTCGGTGCCCGCATCGGCCAGAACCTCGCCCCAAGGCGCGATCAGCAGGGAGTGGCCATAGGTCTGGCGGCCCTGGTCGTGGCTGCCGGTCTGGGCCGGGGCGATCACGAAACAGCCGGTCTCGATGGCACGGGCGCGCAGAAGCGTGTGCCAGTGGGCGCGGCCGGTCGGCACGGTGAAGGCGGCCGGCACGGTCAGGATGGATGCCCCCGCCTTGGCCAGCGCCCGGTACAGATAGGCGAAGCGCACGTCGTAGCAGACGGTCATGCCGATGCCGCCCCACGGGCTGGACGCCACCACGGCCCGCTCGCCCGGCCGGAAGCTGGCCGATTCGCGATAGGATTCGCCGTTCTTCAGCGTGACATCGAACATGTGGATCTTGTCGTAGGAGGCGACGATCCGCCCGCCGGCGTCGAACAGGTAGCTGCGGTTGGCGGCCCGCCCGTCGTCGAGCAGGACATGCAGGGTTCCGCCCAGGATCCACGCCCCGGTCTCCCGCGCCAGATCGGCGAAGAAGGGGATGCCGGGATGCTCCGCCTCGGTGCGGACGCGCTGCATGGTCTTGTCGCGGCCCTGGACGATCCAGCCGACATTCTCAGGCAGGGCGATGAAGGCCGCCCCGGCGTCGCGGGCGCGACGGACGAGGTCGCCCGCCGCCCGCAGGTTCGGCTCAAGCTCGGTGCCCGCATTCACCTGGACGCAGGCGGCCTTCAGCATGCCGCTGCCGACGATGCCTTCGCTCATGCGGCGATACCGAGCAGCGGATCGAGCTTGCCGGCGCGGTCCAGCGCGTGGATGTCGTCGCTGCCGCCATAGGGCTTCCCGTCGATGAAGATCTGCGGGACGGTGGTCCGGCCTTCCGACCGCTCGATCATCTCGCTGCGGCGGCCCGGCTGGGCGTAGAGGTCGATTTCCTCGTATTTCACGCCCTTGCCGTCGAGCAGGCTCTTGGCCCGCATGCAGTAGGGGCAGAAGGGCGTGGTGTAGATGACGACGTCGGCCATGCCGCGGGGCTCCTTTTGGACGTGGAGAAACTATAAGGTCAACCCACGAGAGGCGCCAGAGGTTGCAACCCGCGCGCAACGCCGGTCAGCATCGCCGATCCCGGCCCTTTTCAAGGGTCAGCGGTGCACCACGCGGGCCAGCGTCAGCACGTCCACCCTGGCCGCCCCGGCACGCAGCAGGACCCGCGTGCATTCGGCCAGCGTCGCCCCGGTGGTCAGCACGTCGTCGACCAGAATCAGCCGCTGACCCGTCACCGATTGCCCCGGCCGCAGGCGGAAGGCGCCCTTGACGTTGCGGTGGCGGCCCTGGCGGTCCAGCCCGCCCTGGGTCGGGGTGGCGCGCCGCCGCTGCAGCAGGTCGGGGATGGCCGGCACGCCGCTGTGCCGCGACAGCGCCTGCGCCAGCAGGGCGGCCTGGTTGTAGCGGCGGTGGAACAGGCGGGCGCGGTGCAGCGGCACCGGCACCAGCCGGTCGGCGTCTTCCAGCAACTCCCGCCCGGCGCGGGCCAGCCAGACGCCGTAGGCCTTGGCGGCATGGATGCGGTCGCCATGCTTGAAGCCCAGCACCAGCGGCCGGCTGCCGTCGTCATAGACCAGCACGGCGCGGGCGCGGGCGAAGGGGGGGCGGGCGGCCATGCAGGCACCGCACAGGGCGCCCTCCTGCGCCTCATACTCGAAGGGCAGGCCGCAGCAGGCGCACAGCGGTGGGGCGATGAAGGTCAGGCCGGTCCAGCAGCGCGCACACAGGCCCCCCTGCCGGTCCACCGCCTCGCCGCAACTGAGGCAGCGTGGCGGCAACAGCGCGTCCAACAGTCGGGCGGCGCCGCCGGCGGCGGTGCGGCCCAATCTTGCCAGGGTGCCGGCCAAGGGGGCAGGTGCCTGCATCCGGCCGCTCCCGTCACTGCAGCATGGCGATGCGTTCGAAGATCACGCCGGTGTAGTCGCGCAGCGCCAGATAGATCGCCGGTCCGGTGACGAACAGGATCAGCAGCGTGGCGAAGAACTTCGTATCCTGC
>JBKHVJ010000378.1:0-13509 GCA_046570145.1 Alphaproteobacteria bacterium | reverse complement strand
CTTCGGATGGCAGGTGGACACCACCGCGCGGGCGGTGACGGTCCGGCCATCCTTCAGGCGAACGCCCGTGGCGCGCCCGTCGCGGACGATGATCTCCTCGACGGGCGCGCTGGTCATCACCTCACCCTTAAAATCCTTGAAGCGGGCCAGCATGGCGTTGGTCAGCATCTGCATGCCGCCCATCGAGCGGCCGATGCCGAAACGGTGCAGGAACCCCAGAATCGAATAATACAGCCCGCTGCCGTCCGCCAGCACCGGCCCGGCGGCGCCGGTCAGGCAGGTCAGCGCCGAGATGGTCACCGGATGCTCGAAACGCTCCCTGGCCACCTGATAGGCCGAGCCGGTCGCCAGCGCCACGATGTCCGGCTTCAGCCTGCGATGGCGGCGCAGCGCCCGGAGGGCGCCCAGCTTGGTCAGCAGGTTCGGTTGCGCCGGATCGACCCGCATCATCGGATGCACGATGTCGAGCAGGGCGTTGACGACCTCCATGAACTCCAGATAGACGTCCGCGTCGTGCGGCGAATAGCGGCGGATTTCCTCCACCGTCTTCTTGTAGTCGCGCCACAGCACCAGGGACTGGCCGTCCGGATGCAGATAGACGTAGGAGGGTGACAGCTCCTTCTGCTTGAAGCCGTAACGCTCCAGCTCCAGTTCGTCGCCGACCGTGTGCGCCCGCCAGGACAGCAAATCCAGAGCGCAAGGGTGCACCAGATGGTTCGGCGCCTCGGGAATGGCGTAGGAGGACGAGGCCATGCCGCCGATGTTGGGCAGCGCCTCCACCACCAGCACCCTCTTGCCGTCCGCCGCCAGGTAGCACCCCGCCGAAAGACCGTTGTGCCCCCCACCGACGATGATCACGTCGTAATCGATACCTGCACCGTAAGCCGTCATCGCTTCCACCCGTCGCACAATTCCATGAAAGAAAACATTCCGTCAGACCCCGATGAAATAGCGGATGGACAGCGTTCCGCTGCCGAACCGGTACAGTTCGATCGTCGGAATCGCGACATCGCCGCCGATCACCCGGTTGCGGTGATGGCACGCCGCTTCGCGGCCGTTGACGATGGTGGCCACGACCTCGATGTCGATCCGGGCGCTCTGGCTGGTCCACATCGCGTCGAGCGCTTGCCACGCATCGTCGCGCGGCGGCTGGCCGGCATACTCAATGGTCAGGCCGTTCGGCGCCACCGCGCGGTAATGCGCGAAGAAGCCATCCCGGTCCTTGGCGTTCCAGCAAGCGATCTGCCCATGCAGGAAATGCGCGATGACATCGCGTTCGTCGGCATCCATAACCGTTCCAATCCCTTCGTCGCTCGTCTTGTTTTTACAGATCCAGGCCCGGCACGTTGCGGGCGCTGCCGTTGCGCCGATCGGACTCGCCCCAGGCGACCCAGCGGTCGGGCTCGCGGGTGTCGCCGACCCGGCGCCAGCGCCCCTCCTGCTGGGCCGTGATCGGGAAGCCACCGACGAAATCGATCATCTCGCCCTTCGGGTCGGGCAGGAATTCCCACTCCTCCGACCCGTCGACGGTGACGCGCACCGTTTCGGCGAAGTAGCTGCCGGGCCTGTGGGTGACCGACCCCTCGATGTCCGTGGTGCAGCGAACCCTGCCCGTCTGGTCCATCAGAATGGCGTAGCCGAGGTGGTCATGGCCGACCATCAGCGACCCGGCGTCGAAGCTGCCGTCCTTGTAGACCGTCGCGAAGGTCCACCAGAGGACGTGCTTCTTGTTGTTGACGATCAAATCCTTTTGGAGGTGGATGGCGCCGCCCTCGGCCATGTAGACCTGATCGAGCGCCACGATCCCCTTGACCGGCCGCCCCTGGCAGGTCCCGGCGAGGTCGTAGAGCTGCGAGGCGTAGAAGGTTCCCCAATCGACGCCGGGCAGATACCATTGCATCCCGGTGCCGAGCAGCGGCCCGCGCAGGTCGAACAGCCCCTCCTCGCGCCAGGACAATTCGGTGCCGGACGCGTTGAGCGTCCATGGGTTGCCGGCCTCGCCCGGCTGGCTGGTCCAGGTCACGGTCTCGCCGTCGAAGGACTGCACCGGCGTCGGGGTCAGCGCCTGCCGGGCCATCCGCTCGCGATCGAGGCGGATGTTCCGCCCGTCGATCTCGGTCGAAAGGTAGAAGAAACGGGTCGGGTTCGGCGTCCCGGTCGGCGCCATGACCGAGCGGACGAAGGAGAAGATCGTGCCGTCGGCGTCGCGGACCGATCCGAACGGCATGCTCTTGCTGAGAGCGAGGCCGAAGAAGCCACGCAGGCCGTTCAGCGAGGCCCCCGTCACCTTTTGTGGCCCGACCAGTTGCTGGAAAGCGAAATCACCGCGCTCCGGCGCGGCATCGAACCGTTTCATCGAACCGGCTCCTCCCAAGAAAGCCCTGCGGGGATGGTTGTGCAAGCGGGTGGCGGCGGCCCCGGATCACCGGAACCGGCACGGTGAAGGATCGGTTTTCCGCGATCACCGCCGAATCCTGGAACCCACCGACTGTCGCACAACCCCGCAAATTCTGGCGCGTCCCTTCGTTTGACCTGGAGTCAAACGAAGGGACGCTTTCCAGCGCATCGACTGCTGACGGACATGTCTTCGCTTTGCTAAATTATGGCGTCCGCATCCCTTTGACCGGTAGTCGAAGCCCTTTGCCGGACCGTCCACGAGCTTGGACCTCCCCCCGGACCAGAGGCAATGCATGAAGATCGCACGCATTCGCGAGGCCGACGAGCGCTGTGGCTGGGCGTTGGTCGATGCCGACGAAGGTCGGGTCCGGCGCATCCGCGCTCCATTCTCACGCTGGGCGCCCAGGCTGACCAGCGACGGCATCGACGCTCTCGACCTCGACACCGCAGGCATCGATCTAGCCGACGTGCAGTTGCTGGCTCCGGTCGATCCCTCGGCCCGCGTGTTCGGCGTCGGGCTGAACTACCTGACCCATCTGACCCGCCTTGGCCGCAAGGAGGCTCCACCCCACACCATCGCCTATCTCAAGCCGGACTCCGCGCTGGTGGATCCCGGCGGCGTCATCCAGTATCCGGCGGTCACCCGTCAGCTCGATTATGAGATCGAACTGGTCGCGGTGGTCGCCCGCCGCCTCGCCGACGAGGAGGACGCGACGGAATGCCTGCTCGGCTACACCATCGGGAATGACGTCAGCGCGCGGGATGCCGGAAAGGCGCTCGGCAGCCTGGATCTGTTCACCCAGAAGGCGCTCGACCGCACCGCGCCGATCGGCCCCTGGATCGCGACGCTCGACACGTTCGGCGGCCCAGGCCAGCCGGAGCGCGACATGACCCTGCGCATCAACGGGGAAACCCGGCAGCGCGACAACACCCGCAACATGATCTTTCCGTTGGCGGAACTGCTGAACTTCGTGGACGCCAGGGTCGCGTTGCGCTCCGGCGATCTGCTGTTTACCGGTTCGACCTGCGGCGTGGGGCTGGAGGACGGGCGCTTCCTGCGGCCGGGCGATTGCATCGAGGCCGAGATCGAGGGGATCGGCGTCCTGCGGAACAGCGTGGGGCCGCAGCGCATCCTGCTGCCTCAGCGGCGGAACGGGCGTCTCGGCATTCCTTGACCGTCCCTTAAGGATGGCCGGAGCGCGTCCGCGCTTCCCACAGCGTGATGGAGACGGTCGACACGATGATGAGAGCGCCACCCGCCACCATCGACAGGGTCGGCACCTCGTTGAAGAAGCAGACGCCGATGATCACCGCGAAGATCAGGCGCAGATAGTCGAGCGGCGCCAGGGCCACGGAGTTGCCGCAGGTCATCCCCTTGATGTAACAGGCCTGCGCCCCGACGCTGGCCGCGCCCATGACGACGAAGAGAGCCGCGTCGCCCGGCGTCGGCCATGTCCAGACCAGGATGGCCGGCGGGATCGACAGCAGGAAACCGAGGATCGACGACCAGCACAGAAGGCTGAAGGTGCCGTGCTGCTTGGCCAGCAGCTTGATGCTGACGACCGTCAACGCGAAGAGCAGGGCCGACCCGATGGCGGCGGCGTGGGGCCAACCGACCTCAGTCTGGGCGGACGGGTTGACGACCACCAGAACCCCGATGAATCCGGCGATCAAGGCGGCGGCCCGCCCCGGCCCGACCCGCTCCCCCAGCAGGACGACGCCGAGCGGCGCCATCCACAAGGCGCGGGTGAAGGACAATGCGTTGGCGTCGGCGAGCGGCAATTCCTGAAAGGAATAGTAGGAGAGCAGAACCCCGGCGACCGCCGTCATCGCCCGCCCGAACAGCAGCATAAATTGCCCTGATCCCAGGACTCCCGGCTTACGGATCAACGTCGGCGTCAACCCGATCACGACGGCAAGCTGGCTGAAGAACAGCTGGAGCGGCGGCGAATAGCCGGCCAGCCGCTTCACCAGAACCGTCATGACCGTGAAGCAGACGGCCGACGCGATCATCCACACCGCCCCCCGAAGGTTTGGCGTGAGGCGCGCAAAGCCGGCCGAAAGGAACGGAACCATCGGCGGCATCACGGCATCAGGTCTCGTCATCCGCCCAACGGCTCGGCCCCGATGCGCGGAACGGCCGTGCGCCGGCGTCGACGTCGGCGCGCGCGATAAGGCGCAGGGCGGGAATGGTCCCGATCTCGCGCAACGCGGGGGTGGAAGCGAAATCGCCGTCGGCAAGGGCCACGCAATCGTCGAAGGTCAGCATGACAAACATCATCCTTGGTCGAAAAAGGGCCGGGCGCCATCACGATCGCCCGGCCCAGGGTCCGCGCCGGCCGGGAAGCGCCGGAGCGGCAGACGTGCCTTACGCAGACGTGCCTTACAGCGCCTCCGCCAACTCCGGCAGGGCTTTGAACAGGTCGGTGACGAGGCCGTAATCCGCGACCTGAAAGATCGCTGCCTCCTCGTCCTTGTTGATCGCGACGATGACCTTGCTGTCCTTCATGCCCGCCAGATGCTGGATGGCACCGGAGATGCCGACGGCGATATACAGCTCCGGCGCGACGATCTTGCCGGTCTGGCCGACCTGGTAGTCGTTCGGCACGAAACCGGCGTCTACCGCCGCTCGACTCGCTCCGACGGCGGCGCCCAGCTTGTCGGCGATGGCTTCCAGCAGGTGGAAGTTGTCGCCCGACTGCATGCCACGCCCGCCGGAAATGACAATGCGGGCCGAGGTCAGTTCCGGACGTTCCGACTTGGACAGCTCGGCCGAAACGAAGGAGGACAGGCCGGGGTTCCCCGTCGCACTCACCGTCTCCACCGGGGCGGAGCCACCCGGACCCGCCGCTTCGAAGGCGGTAGTGCGGACGGTGACAACCTTGACCCCGTCCCGCGACTGGACGGTAGCGATGGCGTTGTCGGCGTAGATCGGCCGCTCGAAGATATCCTCCGAGACCACGCCGGTGATGTCCGAGACCGCCGCCACGTCCAGCAGGGCCGCGACGCGTGGCAGCACATTCTTGCCGACCGAGGTCGCCGGAGCGAGGATATGGCTGTAATTCCGGCCGATCTCGACCAGAAAGGCCGCCAGCGGTTCGGCCAGCGCATGCTCGTAGGCCGCATCGTCGACCAGCAGCACCTTCGACACACCGACGATTTTCGATGCGGCCTCCGCGACGCCCTGCGCGCCCTTGCCGGCGACCAGCACATGGATGTCGCCACCGATCTTGGCGGCGGCGGTGACGGTGTTCAACGTCGCCGGCTTCAGTATGGCGTTGTCATGTTCGGCCAGAATGAGGATCGTCATGGTCAGATCACCCGCGCTTCGTTTTTCAGCTTGTCCACCAGTGTGGCGACATCCGGCACCTTGACGCCGGCCTTGCGCTTGGCCGGTTCGACCACCTTCAGCGTCGTCAGCCGCGGTGCCACGTCGACGCCGAGCGCGGCCGGAGTGACGGTCTCCAGCGGCTTCTTCTTCGCCTTCATGATGTTGGGCAGCGAGGCGTAGCGCGGCTCGTTCAGCCGCAGGTCGGCGGTGACGATGGCCGGCAGTTTCAGCTCCACCGTCTCCAACCCGCCGTCGATCTCGCGGATCACGGTGACCGAGCCATCGCCCAATGCAACGTCGGAGGCGAAGGTGCCCTGGCCCCAGCCCAGCAACGCCGCCAGCATCTGGCCGGTCTGGTTGCAGTCGTCATCGATCGCCTGCTTGCCCAGGATGACCAGCGTCGGGCCTTCCTTATCGACCAGCGCCTTGAGAATCTTGGCAACCGCCAACGGCTGGGTTTCGGTGTCGGTCTGCACCAGGATGGCGCGGTCGGCGCCCATCGCCAGAGCGGTACGCAGCGTTTCCTGGCACCCGGACGGGCCGACCGACACGGCGACGATCTCGGTCGCCTTGCCGGCTTCCTTGAGACGAACCGCTTCCTCGACGGCGATCTCGTCGAAGGGGTTCATGCTCATCTTCACGTTGGCGGTCTCGACGCCCGTTCCATCCGCCTTCAAAAGGATCTTGACGTTATAGTCGATCACCCGCTTCACGGGCACGAGGATCTTCATGATGCGATCTCCAACGCTCTCTTATTCCGCCGCAATGACGCTGACGTCGCCGTCCCGGTAGGACTGGATCAGTTCGGACAGGCGTTCCCTGGCCTTGGCAACGCTCGCGTCCTTGACCGGGCCATAGCCGCGCATGTCCGACGGCAGGGAGGCGATCTCCACCGCAATCGCGTGGTTGTCACGGGTTAGGGTGCGCAGCACGTCGCGGATCGTCGTCTCGTATTCGGCGATCAACCGGCGCTCCATCCGCCGCTCCGGCGTCCAGCCGAACGGGTCGAAGGGCGTGCCACGCAGCCCCTTCATCCGCGCCAGCAGTTTGAAGACGCTCAGCATCCACGGTCCATAGGTCCGCTTCCTCGGTCTCTCGCCCGCCGGCACGCCATGATCGAGGAACGGCGGCGCGAGGTTGAACTCCAGCCGGTAGTCGCCTTCGAACATCTCGGCGATGCGCTCGACGAACCCGGAGTGGGCGTAAAGGCGCGCCACCTCGTACTCGTCCTTGTAGGCGAGCAGCGTGACGAGGTTGCGCGCGACCGCCTCGGTCAGGCTGGTTTTTCCCGGTGCGGCGCGGCGTTCGGCGTCGCGGACCCGGTCGACGAACGCGGAATATCGCGCGGCGTAGGCGGCGTCTTGATAATCGGTGAGGAAACGGGCGCGCCGCTGGATCACCTCTTCCAACCCGCCCGAGCGGCGGCGCAGATCGGCAATGGCCGTCGGCGTTCCGACCGCTTGCGGCCGATGGGCGAGAGCCTCCACCGCCGCCGGGTCATGCGCGGCGAACCGGCCCAGGTGAAAGGCGGTGGTGTTCATCGACACGGCGACGCCGTTGACCGCGATGGCCTTCAGAAGCGCCGCGGCCGACAGCGGAACCAGCCCACTCTGCCACGCGAAGCCGAGCATGAACGGGTTGGCGGCGATGCTGTCGCCCAGCAGGGCGGTGGCGAGCCGCGTCGCATCGACCAGGGCGAGCGAGCCGCCCGCCATCGCCATATCGATGTCACCGACGAGGTCCTGCACCGGAACCTTGAAATCGCGCTGCCGCGCGAACTCGGCGGTGACGGCCTCGTGGCTGTTGATGACCGCGCGGGTCCGTCCCGGCCGAATCTTCGATAGGCAATCCCCGGCGGCGGCCACCACGATGTCGCAGCCGATGATCGCGTCGGCGCCACCGGCGGCGATGCGGACGGCGTGCAAATCTTCCGGCGTGTGGCCGATGCGAATGTGACTGGTGACTGCCCCGCCCTTCTGCGCCATGCCGGTGATGTCGAGAACGCTGACGCCCTTGCCCTCGATGTGGGCGGCCAGGCCCAGCAGCGCGCCCAGCGTCACCACCCCGGTGCCGCCGACGCCGGTGACGTAGATCCCCCAGGGCCGATCAACGGAGGGCAGGACCGGTTCGGGCAAGGCGGAGATATCGACCGCATCCTTCGCCAGCGGTTGGGGCTTGCGCAGCGTGCCCCCATGGATTGTAACGAAGCTGGGGCAGAATCCCTTCACGCAGGAGAAATCCTTGTTGCAGGTGGATTGGTCGATCTGGCGCTTGCGGCCGAACTCGGTCTCCACCGGCACCACCGACATGCAGTTCGATTGCACCGAGCAGTCGCCGCACGCTTCGCAAACCAGTTCGTTGATGACGACGCGCTTGGGCGGGTCGGCCATCGTGCCACGCTTGCGCCGGCGGCGTTTCTCCGTGGCGCAGGTCTGGTCGTAGATCAGGATGGAGACGCCGGGCACCCCCCGCAGCTCGCGCTGCACCGCGTCGAGATCGTCACGATGCCGCACCCCGGTGAAGGGAGGCAGATCACCGCCGTTGCCGTATTTTTCCGGCTCGTCGGAGACCACCACGATGCGCGCGGCACCCTCCGCCGCAAGCTCCCTGGCGATCATCGACACGGTCAGCGTGCCGTCGATCGGCTGCCCGCCGGTCATGGCGACGGCGTCGTTGAACAGGATCTTGTAGGTGATGTTGACTCCGGCGGCGATGGCCTGCCGCACCGCCAGGCTGCCGGAGTGGTAATAGGTGCCGTCACCGAGGTTGGCGAAGACATGCGTTTCCTCGGTGAAGGGGGCTTGGCCCACCCACGGCACCCCCTCGCCCCCCATCTGGGTGAAGGTGTCCGTCTTGCGGTCCAGCCCCATTGCCAGATAATGGCAACCGATGCCGGCCAGCGCCCGGCTGCCCTCAGGTACCACGGTGGAGCTGTTGTGCGGACAGCCGGAGCAGAAGGTCGGCTTGCGATCGACGCGTGCCCGTTGCACCCCTTGCGTTTCGCGGGCGTCGAGGAAATCGACACGCTGTCGGATCCCGTCATGGTCCAGGAAACGCAGCAGACGGCGTCCGATCACCACGGCGATCCGCGCGGGTGAGAGTTCACCGGCCGAGGGAAGAATCCAGTCGGCGCCTTCGTCGAACTTGCCGACCACGCGCGGACGGACGTCGGGGTTCCAGTTGTAGAGCTGTTCCTTCAGCTGGTTCTCGATCAGCGCACGCTTTTCCTCGACGACAACGATCTCCTCTAGCCCTTCGGCGAAGCGGCGCACGCCCTCGCGCTCCAGCGGCCAGGGCATGCCCACCTTGTAGACGGTGATGCCCCAGTCGGCGGCCATCGCCTCCGAGATGCCCAGCTCATCAAGAGCCTGGCGAACGTCGAGATAGCTTTTCCCGGTGGTGACGATGCCGAATCGCGGGCGCGGGCTGTCGATCACGACACGATCCAGATTGTTGGCACGGGCGAACGCCAGGGCGGCGTACAGCTTGTGCTTCATCAGCCGGTGTTCCTGCTCCAGCGGCGGATCGGGCCAACGGATGTTCAACCCGCCGGGCGGAAGCGGAAAATCGGTGGGGATGACCGGGTCGATCCGATGCGGATCGACATGCACGGACGCCGAGCTGTCCACCGTCTCGGCGATGGTCTTCATGGCGACCCAGCAGCCGGACCAGCGGCTCATCGCCCAGCCGATCAGGCCGTAATCCAGGATCTCCTGCACGCCGGCGGGATTCAGCACGGGAATCATCGCGTGGACGAAAGCGTGCTCGGACTGGTGCGGCACCGAGGAGGATTTGCAGGCGTGATCGTCGCCGGCCAGCACCAGCACCCCGCCATGGCGAGACGAGCCGGCGAAATTGCCGTGGCGCAACGCGTCGCCGGAACGATCAACCCCCGGCCCCTTGCCGTACCACATCGCAAAGACGCCGTCGTGCCTGGCCCCCTCGAACAGCCCGACCTGCTGGCTGCCCCAGACGGCCGTGGCACCGAGTTCCTCGTTGACACCCGGCTGGAAGTGAATGTGGTTCTTGTCCAGAAACTTGCGGGCGCTCCACAAATTCTGGTCGAGACCGCCCAGCGGCGACCCGCGATAGCCTGAGATGAAACAGGCGGTGTCCAGACCGGATGCCGTGTCGCGCTGGCGCTGCATCATCGGCAGGCGCACCGGGGCCTGGGTGCCGGTCAGGTACACCCGGCCGCTTTCCACGGCGTATTTGTCTTCCAACGTCAGGGAGGGCAGCGACAGGGAATCTTGGGTCATGGCGTGATGGTCTCGAAAAATGGGCGGACCGGCCCGCAGGACCGGGCCGCCCAAGGAAGACGGTCGCGGGAGGATGCGTCCGTCCGAGATGAACTGTTCGGCCGACCGCCCGAATCCGGTCCGATCACATGCCGGTCTTGCCAGCCTTCTGAAAGAAGGAGCGCATGGCGACCAGCGACGGCGTGTGGCAACCGAAGCCACCGTCGGCGACCAGCGTGGTGCCGGTGACGAAAGAGGACTCATCCGACGCCAGGAAGGCGACGACGTCAGCGATCTGCCGTGGCGTTCCCAACTCCGGCGTCATATGGTTGTCGCGCAGGATGTCGAGCAGCTCGGCCGGCATCGACCCATGGGCGTTCTCCGCCGGAGCAAGACCGATCTGCACGGCGTTGGCGCGGATCCCCTGCTTGCCGTATTGGGCCGCGATGACGCGCGGCAGCATGATGAGCGCCGCCTTCGACGCGGCGTAGCCGGTCAGTGACAGATCGCCCTGCACTCCCAGCCCGGAGGTCGCGAATATTACGGAGCCGCGGCTCCGCGTCAGCATGTCCGGGATGCAGTGCTTGCTGCACAGCACGGCGCCGCGCAGATTGACGGCGATGGCCCGGTCGAAGGCGGCCATGTCCAGGTTGCAGATGTCGCGGTCGCGCTGGCGCTGTTGGACATCGAGCGCGGCCGCGTTGTTGTGCAGGATGTCGATACGGCCGAACCGATCGATGACTGTAGCGGCCATCGCCGACACGTCGTCTTCCAACGACACGTCGACACGCACGGCCATCGCCTGCCCGCCCGCTTGCACGATTTCTCCGGCGACCCGCTCGGCCGCGTCCGCGTTGATGTCCGCGACGGCGACGCGGGCGCCGTGGCCGGCCAGGACCCGCGCGCATTCCGCGCCCAAGCCGCCGCCCGAGCCGGTGACGATCGCCACCCTGCCGTCAAGCTTGCCAGTCGTCATCTTTTCATCCCCTCCGTCGCCACCGCGCGCTTGGCCCGCCTCACAGCGTGCGCGCGATGATTTCCTTCATGATTTCGGACGTGCCGCCGTAGATGCGGGCGACGCGGGCATCGACCCAGGCGCGGCTGACCTTGTACTCGCTCATGAAGCCGTAGCCGCCGTGCAGCTGGAGCATCTCGTCCAGCAGGCGGTTCTGCATCTCGGCGCCCAGCAGCTTCGCCATCGCCGCCAGGTCGGCAGTCAAGTCGCCGTTCAGCAGCAGGCCCAGGCAATGATCGACGAAGACCCGCAGCATGGTGGCGTTGGCCTTGACCTCGGCCAGCTTGAAGCGCGTGTTCTGGAAATCGAACACCGTTTTGCCGAACGCCTTGCGGTCACGGGTGTAGGCGACGGTCTCCTCCAGCAGCGCCTCCACCGAGGCCGCCGCGCGGATGGCGATGATCAGCCGCTCCTTGGCAAGCTGGTGGGTCAGGTATGTGAAGCCCTGATTGTCCTCACCCAGCCGGTTCGCCGCCGGAACCCTGACCCCGTCGTAGAACAGCTCGCAGGTGTCCTGACCGCGCAGGCCGATCTTTTCCAGCTTCCGCCCCTTGGCAAAGCCGACCATGCCCTCCTCGACGCACAGCAGGGTCAGATCCTTGCTGTTAGACGACAGCTTGGCCGCCGTCACCACGAGCCCGGCGTTCATTCCGTTGGTGATGAAGGTCTTCTGGCCGTTGACGATGTAGTCGTCGCCGGACCGGGCCGCGCTGGTGCGCATCGCGCGCAGGTCGCTGCCGGTGCCCGGTTCGGACATGCCGATGGCGGCGATCAAGTCGCCGCTCGCCATGCGCGGCAGCCAGCGCCGTTTCTGCTCCTCGGTGCCGTAGGCCAGGATGTAGGGGGCGGTGATGTCGGAATGGGTGGTGAAGCCGACTGCGGTGGCGTTCGCCCGCGCCAACTCCTCGATGAGAACGGCGGAGTGGCCGAAATCGCCGCCCGGACCACCATACTCCTCCGGGATCGTTACGCAGAGCAGGCCCTCGGCCCCGGCCTTGCGCCACAGATCCTTGGGAACGATGCCATCGGCTTCCCACGCGGCGTGATGGGGGACGACTTCCTTGTCGATGAAGCGGCGGACCTGATCGCGGAAGATCTCGTGGTCGTCGCGGAAGATCGTGCGCATGCGTGCTCTCCACTGGGCCGGCGCGGATAGGTCGGCGGAACCCGGGTAAAATCCGGGCGTCTCCGCCGCAAGGTGCGGCGGATTCCCGGCATCCAGGCCGCTCGGCCGTTAGCGTTGCTGCTGTTCGAGTTCGGCGAGGTTGCCCGGCCGCGACTGGTAGCCGGGAAGATGAAGACCGCCATCGACGTTGATGAGTTCGCCGGTGACGTAGCGCGACATCTCCGACGCCAGGAAGACGACGACGGGGCCGATGTCGTCCTCGGGATCGCCGGGCCGCCCCAGGGGTTTGCGCGCGGCCGAAGCCTCGCGGAAGCCGGGGATTTCCCGGCACATCCGTTCGAACACCGCCCCGGCGGCGGTCGGCGCGATGGCATTGACGCGGATGTTGAAGCGCCCCCATTCGGCGGCGGCGCTGCGGGTCAGGCCGAGCAGCGCGGATTTGACGATGTTGTAGTCCGCGTGCATCCAGGCGCCGACCTGGGCGTCGATCGAATAGAAGTTGACCACCTGCCCGCCGCCGCGCGCCTTGAAATGCGGCAGGGCCGCGCGCATCGCCCACCACGCCGCCCAGATGCCCGAATTCAGGCAGCTTTGCAGCATCTCGTCGGTTTTCTGCTCGAACAGGACTTCCGGTGTCGGAGCGAAGGCGTTGTTGACCAGCACGTCGAGACCGCCGAAGCGGTCGACCGCCGTCTGCACCGCCGCCAGCACATCCTCTTTTCGGGTGACGTCGGTGCGGATAAAGACCGCGTCGCCACCCAACTCCGCGCGCAATTCCCCGGCGGTGCGGGCGCCGCTGGCCTCGTCGATCTCGGCCACCACGACGACGGCGCCTTCGCGCACGAGGCGCCGCGCCACACCGCGGCCGATGCCGCCACCCGCCCCGGTGACCAAGGCGACCTTGCCGTTGAGAAGGGAACCGCCGCTCTGCCGCATGGTTTCAGCCACCACGTCCTCCCAGGAAATCTTTCTTGAATGACGTCAGTCCGCCGCGAAAAAATCAACACTTTTCCGCATAACGTACAATATTAGACCCCAGCAATCGCCGCCGGATCCGCCGCGCGACTCAGTCCCGCACCAGCAGCAGGCTTCCGCCCAGCGGACCCCCGCCCGCCGCCGCGACGGCGACGCGGGGATCGGCCAACTGGCGACCACCCGCCCGGCCCCACAGCTGCGCACAGGCTTCGTGGACATAACCCAGGCCATGGGTGCGCCCGCCCGACAGCTGGCCGCCATTGGTGTTGAGCGGCAAGTCGCCGTCCAGACCGATGCAGGTTCCGTTCTCGATGAAGCGCCCGCCCTCGCCGCGCGGACAGAACCCCAGCCCTTCCAACCACATCAGGGTCAGGATGCTGAAGCCGTCGTAAAGCTGCGCGGTGTCCACATCGGCGGGCGTCAGGTC
>JBKHVJ010000377.1:0-7877 GCA_046570145.1 Alphaproteobacteria bacterium | reverse complement strand
CGGCGTGAGGTGCTGGGGCTGGGGCTCGGGCTGTCGGAAGCCGAGACCTTCTGGACCGAGTTCCTGCGCTCGCTCACCCGCCGAGGCCTACGCGGGGTGAAACTGGTGATCGCCGACGCGCATCTCGGGCTGAAGGCCGCCGCTTCCAAGGTGCTGGGCGCGACACTCCAACGCTGCCGAGTTCATTGCATGAGGAATCTGCTGGCCTGTGTCGGCAAGGCGCACCAGACGATGGTCGCGGCGACCATCCGCACCGCCTTTGCCCAGGACACCGCGCAGGCAGCGCATGAGCAGTGGCGCCGGGTTGCCGACAGCCTGCGGCCACGGTTCTCCAAGCTGGCGGCGCTGATGGACGAGGCGGAGTTCGACGTGCTGGCCTACATGAAGTCCCCCAAGGAGCTGCGCACCAAATTGCACAGCACCAATCCTCTGGAGCGGCTGAATGGCGAGATCAAACGGCGCACCAACGTCGTTGGTATCTTTCCGGGGCAAGCAGCGGTTGAGCGCCTGGTTGGAGCCTTGCTGCTGGAACAGCACGATGAATGGGCGGTGGCCCGGCGCTACATGACCATGGAAAGCCTAAACGAGCTGTGCCAACCTCACTCGCCTGACCCGCTGCACATTGCCGCGGAGTAGACCGGCGGCCTCAACCCGCCGAAGAGCACAGAGCCCCCCTCAGACACCACGCCTCGGGGCACGATCAACCGTTCTCCCGATCATTCGATCCGGGAGACTCGCTCCACCCTGTTTCCGCTGGAAGGTGGGGCCAGAACACCGCTTACGGTGAAGGTGCCGATCTGAGCCACAGTCGCCTCCGTGGCGGGTTACGGCCGCGACCACCGCGGCCTTGATGGCGATCACAAGAGCGCCGGGCGACCCGCCCGCACGCGCAAGGGCCGCAGCGCAGCGGAGGAAGGCCGGGGGCTGGGCTTCTTGCCTCGCGAGGAAGCCGCGCACAGGCGCAGCCGAGCACGGCGGGGAAGAACGCCGGCCCCCGGCCGTTGCGGGATCGAGGTCGGGCTGCCCCGCAGCCGCACCCGGCGTCAGGGTCGCCAGCAGGAAAGGCCGCCGTGGTGGAGCCGCAAGCCGTTCCGCCGGAGACAACACCGCTCACGGCGCCGCAGCGCAACCCCGGATGCAACCGTGCCGGAAACGGGCGGTTCCCCGGTCACATGGCCTCGGTCCGGGAGAAGGACCATGAACGGCTCCCACCCGCCGTGGTAGCGTCTTCCGATGGAGCGATACGGCGGAGATGGATGCATGACCCCGGAGCGGTGCCGGTTCTTCCGGCGTCAACTGGGATGGTCGCAGGAAGCCCTCGCCGAGAAGGCGACGCTGTCGGTGTCGGCGGTGCGCGCCTTCGAACTCGGCAGGGGCACGTCGCGAGGCTACGTGCCGGGCAGCCTCCGGCGGGCCTTCGAAGCCGCGGGGATCCGCACGGACGGCGACGAAGCACCACGGACACCCGCGGCGAACGGGAGTTGAGACCTTTGGATATAGGGAACTACCGGTGGTGGGTGATCGCCACAGGAAGGCGTCAGAGGCCGACGGTGACTGAGTATTGTCAGGCACGCCTGATGTCCCCGACGTTGTTGCGGGAACCCGATTCGGCCGTCTCCCCTCTTGGAGCAGTAAGGCTGGCTCCGGAGTTGCGCCAGGGATCGACGGCCGTCAGGCTCGAGACACCGCAGGTGGCTCGATTCACGAGAGCCCGGCGCGCGGGCTTGCCCGCGCGGGCGCCACGTTGGCGCGGCACCCCACGATCTTTCTATGTCGGCTATACTAGCTATGTCGGCTATACTAGGGATTTAAAAGCAGCTTTATGGATCGCCATATGCATGAAGTTACGGATGAGATATTGCAGCATCTCGACGAGTCGTCGATCGCCACAATGCTGGAGAACCATCGCAAAGAGATGCGTCCTTCTACGCACCCTCAGGCCATACTTATGTTCGCCAAGCTCGCGGCCCATCACACCGGTGAGATCGAGCGCGACCGTGACGACTGCTATGACTTCTCCCATGCTATGAACTTCAAGGCACTAGCTGCGTGTTTAGCAGGCTACGTCGATTCTGAGGTGCAACCCTCCTTCGAGGAGCCTCTACGCCCGGACGAAGAGGTCCGGCGACTGTTCGCTCGGCAGGTCATGGAAGAAACTAATCTCCATCAAGCAGCCTGTATGCGCAACGGCCTGCGACGCTCATTTTATGACCCAGTTTCAGATGTCTTCCACCTCCGCCTAACCAAGCGGCGGCGCCGTTCGGCTCTGACCCTCCTCGATACGCCGGCGCAATTTGAGTTGCTCGATGATGCAACTGGCGGGCGCCTGGGTGAGGACACCGCTTCTCTAGACGATATTATGTCCGCTTTCGCCAGCGGCGCAGAGCTGATCTTGCCCTGCTTCGGTGGACACCACAGCTAAGCTCCGAGTGGAGCGGGAAGGTGTCTGATGACGAAGACGAGGCGATCCTTCACGGACGAGTTCAAGCGTGAGGCCGTTGCCCTTCTGGAAGGGAGCGGCCGGCCACTGGAGCATGTGGCGCGGGAGTTGGGCCTCCAGGCCTCGGTGCTGCGGAACTGGCGGCGGGTAGCCCAAGGGCACCCGCCGCGCTCACGGTCTGGCGCCCCTGCCGTATCCGGCACCGCCATTCCGGCCAAGCCGGACGAGCAGACGGCGGAGATCGCGCGGCTGCGACGCGAGTTGGAGCGCACCCGGCAGGAACGCGACATTTTAAAAAAGGCCATCAGCATCTTCTCGGAACCGCCGAGATGAGGTTCCGCTTCATCGAGGACCACCGGGACGAGTTCCCGGCCCGGCTCATGTGCTCGGTACTCGGGGTGTCCGCCAGCGGTTACTACGCGTGGCGTGGGCGGCCGGAAAGCCAGCGGGCCGTCGCCAACCGACAGCTTCTGGTCGAGATCCGACGCGTTCATGGTCGCCACTATGGCCGCTATGGCAGCCCGCGCGTGCATGCATCCCTCCGCGCGGAGGGCGTCGCCGCCAGCCGGGGCCGGGTGGCGCGTCTGATGCGCCGCCACGGCATCCGGGGTGCAGCCGCACGCCGGTTCCGGCCCGTAACGACCGATAGCCGCCATGGCCTTCCGGTCGCTCCCGATCTGCTGGGTCAGGTCTTCCAGGTGGCCGAGCCCAACCGGGTCTGGCTTGCCGACATCACCTATTTGCCCACTGCTGAAGGCTGGCTGTATCTGGCGGCGGTGCTCGATCTGGCGACCCGGAAGATCGTTGGCTGGGCGATGCGCGATCATATGCGCGCCGAACTCACCACCTCGGCTCTGGTGATGGCCATCCAGCGCCAACGGCCGTCTGTGGGTCTCATCCAGCATTCCGATCGCGGCAGTCAGTATGCCTCTCGGGACTACCGAGACCTGTTGCAGGCGGCCGGGATGCGGCAGTCCATGTCGCGCAAGGGCTGCTGCTACGACAATGCTCCCATGGACATCTGGCAGGCATGATGCCTCTCAAGTTGGATTGTTCGTTGCAGCATTGAGAGCAAGCGATTTCCTCTCGCGCAAAGCGTGCAGCCGGGCGATCTCCTGTTCATCGGCCTCGACCAGCCATACCGCATGACCGCCGGCGGAGGCCCGTCGGGCCTGCAACCAGCCTCGGCGCAGCCAGTGGTACAAGGTGTTGGCCGGGATCTCCAGGCGGGCCGCCAGTTCCGGCAACGTCCGCTCATCCGGTCCCAGTCGCTCGACCCGAGCGGACGGTCGGGGATAGGCCCCCACCGGCACGCCTTGGCGATGCAGCAGGTCGCGCACCATGACGTCGGTGAAGGTTTCGCGCCGCTTGGGCGGGTGCCAGCCTTCGGTGTTGAGCATCGCCGCGATGGCCGGAGCCTTGTGGCCGTCGGCGTTCAGCGCCTGGATGCGCTCCATCAGGGCCGGAAAGGTGCTGAGTTGGTCGCGGCGCCGGACGGCGCGCCGCAAGGGGTGCTGAGTATGAACACCACCGGCCCAGTGGCAGTCCACCGTGACCGCCTCCGTCGCGCCGGCCACGGTCACCACGACCTTGTCCAACAGGAGGCGGGCGATGGTCTGGCGGTCGGCATCCGTCGTCGTGGCGGCCCGCCACAGGGTGGGAATGTCGTCGGCCAAGCGCCGGATCGCCTCGCGCTCCGCCGCGCTCAGCGGCATCGGCTGCTGGGCGAGGAAGCGGTCGTGATCCGCCTGGACCCGGATTTCCGCCGCCAGGGCCTCCTCCCATGCGCGTTCCAAAGCGCGGGCGACCAAGCGGTTCTCGGGCTCGACCGCGCGATACTCACGCCGCGCCCGATCCGCTTCGTAATGGGCGCGCTCCACGCGCTGACGCCATTGGCGATGGAGGTGTTGGCGTTCCAGGTCCAGGTCCTCCGCCCATTGCAGGCTGACCTCCAGCGCCGCCGGTTCGAGAGTCCGCAAGATCAACGCGCCAACCAGCGCCTCCAATTCACGCCCGCCCAGCGATTGGCAGGAAGGGGCGGCGAAGCGGATCGCTCCCTGGCTGCAGCGATAGCGGCGGAAGCGGCCCTGATCATGATATTCGGTGGCCATCCGCTGGCCGCATCGCCCACAAAACACCAGCCCGGCCAGCAACGCCGGGCCACCACGGGCGACGCCCGCCGCCGGATTGCGATTGGTAACGTCCATGGGCGTGGTGGAAAAACGCCCATGAAGGATCGGGCTGGGGCCGGGCGAAGCTCCCACACAGCGTAGCCCGGCCCCAGCCCGATCCTCCGCCTCGCAGGCGGTGTGTTCGGCGGCAGGAGGTGGTCATCGCGCATCTTCGGTAAGGTCAAGTTGCAACACGCGACCACGACCAAGGACACGACGATGACCGACGACAGAATGGCACTGATCGAGCAAATCCAGAAGAGCACGGACGGCGACTTGCTGCGTACCATCGCCGAACACACGTTGCACCGGCTGATGGACTTCGAGGTCGAGGCGCTGATCGGCGCCGCTCGCCATGAACGCACCGACACGCGCACCACCTACCGCAACGGCTCGCGCCCGCGCCAGCTCGACACCCGGCTCGGCACGCTGGAGCTGAAGATCCCCAAGCTGCGCCATGGCTCCTACTTCCCGGCTTTCCTGGAGCCGCGCAAGACGGCCGAGAAGGCGCTCACCGCCGTCATCCAGGAAGCGTGGATTCAGGGCGTCTCGACCCGCAAGGTCGACGACCTCGTCCAGGCGCTCGGCATGACCGGCATCTCCAAGTCCCAGGTCTCGGCGCTGTGCCAGGACATTGACGAGCGTGTGCGGTCCTTCCTGGAGCGTCCGCTGGAAGGGGACTGGCCGTACCTCTGGCTGGATGCCACCTACCTGAAGGTTCGCCAGGACGGCCGCATCGTGTCGATCGCCGCGATAATCGCCACCGGCGTCAATCAGGATGGGCGGCGCGAGATCCTCGGCCTCGGGCTCGGGCAATCGGAGGCGGCGATCTTCTGGATCGAGTTTCTGCGCGGTCTCGTGCGGCGCGGGCTGACAGGCGTGAAGCTGGTGATCTCCGATGCCCATGAGGGGCTGAAGGCGGCGATCAGCCAGGTGCTGAGCGCCACCTGGCAACGGTGCCGTGTTCATTTCCTTCGCTCGCTGCTCTGCCACGTGCCCAAGGGCCAGCAAACCGTGGTGTCGGCCGCTGTGCGCCAAGTCTTCGTGCAGCCCGACCGCAAGACCGCCGGAGAGGTCTGGCGCCATGTCGCCGATCAGCTGCGGGCGCGCTTTCCCAAGGTGGCGGCACTGCTCGATGACGCCGAGCATGACGTGCTCGCCTATATGGATTATCCCGAGGCGCACCGCACTAAACTACACTCGACGAATCCTCTTGAACGTCTCAACAAGGAGGTCAAACGCCGCACTGATGTTGTGGGTATATTCCCGAACGAGGAAAGTGTTCGAAGGCTCGTCGGCGCGATCTTGCTGGAGCAAAATGATGATTGGCAGCTCCAGCATCGTTACCTGACGCTCGAGACCATGGCCGGTATCGCTGCCCCCGACGAACCCGCCATCAAGCCACTTCCCTCAGCAAAGGCGGCCTGACCGACGACGCACCTGACCACCTCCCAATTTCCACCACCTTGACGGACGTGACCTTGCGATTCGCCGCCATCTGCGTCTGGTTCCTCTCGAAGGTTTCCCAGGTGATATAGGCTGGCCAATGGTCTTTGATCAGCACCGTCCAGCGCTCGGGAACCCCCGCTCCGGCTTGGTGAGGATGGCGGCCATAGATATAGGCGCCCGCGTAGACTGGGTTGTGCAGCATGTCCTGCAAGGTGGTGCGGCTGGGCCGCCTCCATTCCAACTCGCCCTTGCCCGGGCCGGCGCGCAGGCGGCGCGGCAGCGTGAGATCGTGAGCAACGAAATAACCAAGCACCCGGTGGACCGAGCCGTGTCGGTCGAAGAGGTCGAAGACCAGGCGAACGGTCGTCTGAACCTGCTCATCGGGATCGAAGACGATCTCTCCCGAGGGCCGGCGGAGGTAGCCGCGCGGCAGGTTGGTGACGATTTCGCCCCGTTGCGCCTTGGCCAAACGCCCGGCCAGCATGCGGCTCTTGAGCAGATGCAACTCGGCCTCCGACATGGTGCCCTTCAGGCCGAGCAGGAGGCGGTCGTTGAAGATACCCGGGTCGTAGACGCCATCACGATCAGCCAGAAGCGTCCGCCGCACGCCGCAGATCTCCAGCAACTGGTACCAGTCGCAGCACGAGCGGGCCAAACGCGACATCTCCACCCCGAGGACCAACCCCACACGGCCCAGACCGACGTCGGCGACCAGCCGTTGAAAGCCGGGGCGCCCGGTGGCCGAGGCGGCGGAGCGGCCGAGATCCTCGTCGATGATCACGATCCGCTCCCGTGGCCAGCCGAGGGCGAGGGCGCGCTCGACCAGAGCGTATTGAAGACGGGTCGATTCCTGATGATGCTCGACCTGCTGAAGCGTGGATTGGCGGACGTAGACGACGGCCAAACGGTCACGGTGGGCGCCCTGGATCTTCTCGCTCGGGGCTGGGATGGGGCCGGTCATCGCTGTCCTCCTCCGTTCCCGGACTGGCCTCCAGGTGTCGGCGGGCCAAGCGGCCGATCAGCACGGCCAGTTTGCGCCGCCGCTCCATCGGCAAGCGGCGCCAGATCATCGGGGGCGGTTGCGCGTCGGGGCTCATGACGATGCTCGCCAACCCAGCGGACCAGGGCCAGCAAGGCCGCTGGCCCCACCCGGGGTGAATCGCTCAACCAAAATGGCGCTTCAGAGGTTCCAGGGCCGGGAGGTGGAGAGCTTCTTCCACACTCTCAAGGTCGAGTTGGTCCATCGTACTCGGTTCGAAACCCGCGACCAGGCCCGCCGGGAGGTGTTCGCCTACATCGAAACCTACTACAATCGCCAACGCGCTCACTCGGCCATCGGATACATCACCCCCGAACAGGCCGAGCTAAAATCTGCGTGAACCCGTGTCCACCGAAGCAGGGAAAGATCATTCGCATGCTCACCATCATCGACGAGTTCACCCGCGAGTGCCTGGCCATCGACGTCGCCCGCCAGCTCACCTCAGACGACCTCCTGCATCGGCTGGCCGAGCTGTTCGTCGACCGTGGTCCACCCGACTTCATCCGCTTCGACAATGGGCCGGAATTCGCCGCCACGGCGGTGCGCGAGTGGCTGGCGCGGGTCGGGGTGAAGACGCTGTTCATCGAGCCGGGCAGCCCATGGGAGAACGGCTACAACGAGAGCTTCAATGGTAAGTTGCGCGACGAGTTGCTCGCCCGTGAGATCTTCTACACGCTGCCCGAGGCGCAGGTGCTCATCGAGCGCTGGCGCATCGCCTACAACACCGTGCGTCCGCACAGCGCGCTCGGCTACCGCCCACCGGCGCCGGGGGGGGGGG
>JBKHVJ010000376.1:0-23447 GCA_046570145.1 Alphaproteobacteria bacterium | reverse complement strand
TACGGAAACGAAAAGGGCGGTGCCAACGGATAAAGCCCGTCGGCCCGCCCCTGTCAATGTGTGTTGCCGCAACGCGAAAGAAAAGGCGCCGGAGGAATTGAAAGGGCGCAAGCGGAACGCCTCAGCCGCCCGCCTTCAACGCGTCCAAACGCCCCTTCAGCAGGGTGTATTCCGGATCGCTCGGCTTGAACTGGGCGATCAGCTTGCCCCAATGGGCGGCGGCCTCGTCCTTGCGGCCCGACATCATGGCGTCGAGGCCCAGCAGCCACAGCGCGTCCTTGTTCTCCGGCTCCGCCTTCAGCGCCAGACGCAGGGCGGAGGTCGCCTCCTCCGGCAGGGGCTTGGGCGTTTCGTTGCGCGGCTGGGTCTGCAGCACGGCGTTGGCGTAGACCACCTGCACGTCGGCGCGGTCCGGAGCCCGTTCGCGCGCCTTGCGGGCTGCTTCCAACGCCTTTTCCGGCTCACCCAGCACGCCGTAGGAGCGGGCGAGCTTCAGCCAGCCTTCGACGTCCGACGGGTCGGCGTCCAGCCGGGCGGCGAGGCTGGCGACCATGCCGCGGATCATCTCGTCCTGGCTCTGGCCCTCGGTCGCCTGTCCGTTCTGCCCCTGGGCCACCGGGCCGGCGGGCTTCTGCTCCGCCGGCAGCGGCTGCGGCGTCACCTTGGCGGGGTCGAGGTCCAACGCAATCGCCGCCTCGCGAATCTGGTCGCGCAGGACCGGAACCCACGGCGCGTCGGCCGGCGATTCCGCCATCAGCGCGCTCCAGCGGTCCAGCGCGTCCTGGCGGTCGCCGGACTGATAGCGGGCGAGTGCCGCGAAGAAGCGGGCGCGCGGGTCCTTCGGCTCCTTCGCCAGCACGGCGTCGAAGGCCTTCACCGCCTCTTCCCCGACCATGCCGTCGTTGGCCGACACCAGCGTCTCGCCGAACAGGCCCTGCAGCTCCACATCGTCCTTGTTGAGGGCGACGGCGTGGCGCAGCGCATCCGCCGCGTCGGCGTTGCGGCCCATCTTGGCATAGGCCTGGCCCAGGATCAGCCAACCCTGCAGGTCGCTCGGATTCTCCGCCAGCTGCGCCTTCAGCTTGTCCATCGCCGCCAGCACGGTCTTGGGCGGGCCGCCGCGTTCCTGCTCCAGATTGCGTGACGCCAGCGGCTGCGCCGGCAGATCCGGGCGGCCATAGAGGCCATAGACGCTGAGCGCGCCGAGCGGCAACACCAGCGCCAGCAGCACGGCCAGCACACGCGCGCTGCGCGGGGGCGCCGGCGTCGCGGCGGAACCGCTTTTCTCGGCGGTCGCCAGCATGCGCCGCGCGATCTCCGCCTTGGCGGCCTCGGCCTGGGCGTCGTTGATCAGGCCGCGCGCCCGGTCGCGCTCCAGCTCGTCCAGCTGGTCGCGGTAGACCTCGCGGTCGAAGGCATCGCGATCGGGAGCGGCGGCACCGGACCGCAACAGCGGCGGCACGATCAGCAGCAGCACGGCCGCGGTCAGGACGGCGGCGAGAATCCAGAACAGCATCAGTCGTCTTTCCGCAGCAGGGCATCCAGCCGCCGCCGCTCATCCGCGCTCAGGGGAGCGGTGTCGGTGCCGGCGGCCACGCCGCGCCGCCCGCGCAGGAACAGGAAGGTGCCGATCGCCCCCACCAGCAGCACGGCGAAGGGGCCGATCCACAGCACCAGCGTGGTCGCCTTGAAGGGCGGGCGCAGCAGCACATAGTCGCCGTAGCGGTCGGTGACGTACTCCATCACCTTGGCGTCGCTGTCGCCGGCCTGCAGGCGGTCGCGCACCAGAACACGCAGGTCTCGGGCCAGCGGCGCGTTGCTGTCGTCGATGGACTGGTTCTGGCAGACCAGACAGCGCAGCTCCTGGCTGATGGCGCGGGCGCGCGATTCCAGCGCCGGGTCCGGCAGAACCTCTTCGGGCTGGACGGCCAGGGCCGGTGTCAGCGCCGACACGATGACCGACAGCGCCAGCAGGGCGGCGGGAAGGGTGCGGGTCATCATCCCTGCCTCAGATGCTTGACCATGGGGAGAAGCTGCTCCTCCACCACCTGCGGGGTCAGCGGGCCGACATGCTTGAAGCGGATTCGGCCCTGGCGGTCGATCAGGTAACTTTCCGGCACGCCATAGACGCCCCAGTCGATCGATACCCGGCCGTCCTGATCGGCGCCGATGGCGGCATAGGGATTGCCGTTGCGCGCCAGCCAGGTCAGCGCGTCCTCCGGCTTGTCCTTGTAGTTGATGCCGAAGACCGTCACCCCCTGCTCGCGCGACAGGCGGGTGATGACGGGATGCTCCGCCTTGCAGGGGATGCACCAGGAGGCGAAGACGTTCACCAGCGTCACGTCGCCCTTCAGCCTGGCCGAGGACAAGCCGCCGGTGGCGGGCTGGCCCGAGATGGCCGGCAGCTCGAAGGTCGGCGCCGGCTTGTCGATCAGGGCCGACGGGATGTCGCGCGGGTCGCGCTGGAACCCCAGGTAGAAGGCGACACCCACCCCGATGAACAGCAGGAAGGGCAGCAGGTACAGAAGGCGGCGCATCGTGTCTTGGTCCTCATTCGGCCGGAAGCGGGGCCGACTTGCCGGCCGTACGGCGGCGTTCCGGCGCACCGATGCGGAAGCGGCGGTCGGTCAGGCTCACCAGCCCGCCCAGCATCATGCCGACCCCGCCGATCCAGATCCACGGCACCAGCGGGTGGTGGTAGATGCGGACGATCCAGGCGGTGCCGTTCTGCGTCGGGTCGCCCAGCGCCACATACAGGTCGGAGAAGATCGTGGTGTGGATGGCCGATTCCGTGGTCGTCATCCGGGTGGTGCTGTAGCTGCGGCGTTCCGGCGTCAGGGTGGCGATGGGCCGGCCGTCCTCGGTGACGGTGAAGACGCCGCGCTCCGCCTTGAAGTTCGGGCCGTCGACCAGCCCGACGCTGTCGAAATGGAACTCGTACCCGGCGACGCTGGCGCGGTCGCCCGGCTTCATCGCCGTGATCGATTCCGTCTGCCAGGCCGACGTGCCGGTCATACCGAGGATCGACAGGCCGACGCAGGCGTGCGCGATGGTCATTCCCCAGGCGCTGCGCGGCAGATGCACCGCGCGGTGCCAGCTGTTGCGGAAGGAGGTGCGGAACAGGGCGATGCGGTCGGCGAACTCCACCAGCGAGCCGACGAAGGCCCAGGCGGCGAGCGCGATGCCCACCAGCGCCAGCAGCGGCCCGCCGCCCGCCTTGACGTAGGCGGTGATGGCGACGGCGACCGCCACGGCGACGCCGGCGATCCACAGGCGGCTCAGCGCCGCTCCCAGGTCCGCCCGTTTCCATGACAGGAAGGGGCCGACCACCATGGCGACGATCATCGGGATCGCGACGGGTATGAAGGTGGCGTTGAAGAAGGGGGCGCCGACCGACACCTTGCCCAGGTTCAGGATGTCGAGGAACAGCGGATAGAGCGTGCCGATGAACACCGTTGCCGTCGCGGTCGACAGCAGCAGGTTGTTCATCACCAGCGCGCCCTCGCGGCTGATCGGCGCGAACAGGCCGCCGGCCTTCAGCGACGGCGCGCGCAGGCTGTAGAGCAGCAGCGAGCCGCCGGTGGCGATCGCCAGCAGCACCAGGATGAAGACGCCGCGCTTGGGATCGACTGCGAAGGCATGGACCGAGGTCAGGATGCCCGAGCGCACCAGGAAGGTGCCCATCAGCGAGAGCGAGAAGGTGACGATGGACAGCAGGATGGTCCAGCTCTTCAGCGCGTCGCGCTTCTCCACCACGATGGCGGAGTGCAGCAGCGCGGTGCCGGCCAGCCAGGGCATGAAGGATGCGTTCTCCACCGGATCCCAATACCACCAGCCGCCCCAGCCCAGCTCGTAATAGGCCCACCAGGATCCCATGGCGATGCCCATGGTCAGGGTCGACCAGGCCGCCAGCGTCCAGGGCCGCACCCAGCGCGCCCAGGCGGGATCGACCCGCCCCTCGATCAGGGCGGCCACGGCGAAGGAGAAGGCCATGGAGAAGCCGACATAGCCCGCATAGAGGAAGGGCGGATGGAAGGCGAGGCCGGGATCCTGCAGCAGCGGGTTCAGGTCGTTGCCGTCGATCGGCGCCGGGACCACGCGGATGAAGGGGTTGGACGTCGCCAGGATGAACAGCAGGAAGCCGACCCCGATCAGCCCCTGCACCGCCAGAACCCGCGCCTTCAGCGTCGGCGGCAGGTTGCGCCCGAACATGGCCACGGCGGCGCCGAAGACCGTCAGCATGACGATCCACAGCATCATCGAGCCCTCGTGGTTGCCCCAGACGCCCGACACCTTGTAGAGCATCGGCTTGGCCGAGTGGCTGTTCTGCACCACGTTCAGCACGCTGAAGTCTGACACCACATGCGCCCAGGTCAGGGCGGCATAGGCGACCAGCACCAGCAGCATCTGGGCGATGGCCGCGGGCACCGCGACGCTCATCCAGGCACCGTTGCGGGTGGCGGCGCCGACCAGCGGCGGCACCGACTGCACCAGCGCGACGAACAGCGCCAGCACCAGCGCGTAATGGCCGAGTTCGGGGATCACGGTCCCGCTACTCCTTCTTCGCGGTCTTCGTCTCGGACTCAGCCGGGTTCTTGTAGACGCCGGCCTGCTTCAGCGCTTCCGACACCTCGGGCGGCATGTAGTTCTCGTCATGCTTGGCCAGCACCTCGCGGGCGACGAAGACGCCGCCGGTCAGCTTTCCCTCGGCCACCACGCCCTGGCCCTCGCGGAACAGGTCGGGCAGCTGGCCGCGGTAGCGGACGTCGATGGTGTGGGCGGTGTCGGTGACGCGGAAGGAGGTGGTGAGGCCGTCCGGCGTCTTCTGCACGCTGCCTTCCTCGACCAGCCCGCCCAGGCGGAAATTGCGGTCGCCCACCTGCTGCGTTTGCAGCTGGGTCGGGCTGTAGAAGAAGACGATGTTGTCCTGGAAGGCGGTCAGCGCCAGGGCGGTCGCCGAGCCTAACCCCAGGAGGGCGAGGCCCAGCATGTAGAGGCGGCGTTTCTTGCGGGTCATCCTTCGCTCGCTTCCGCCGGCGTTCCGGCGTTCTGATCGGCCGCCTTGCGGCCGGCGTTGCGGGTGCGGCGGCGGGCCGGGCGGGCGCTTTCCAGCGCCTTCAGCGTCGCCTCTGCGTTGCGCAGCCCCTTCCAGGTGGCAACCAGCAGGCCCAGCAGGACGAGGGTGGCGATGCCGTAGGCCGGCCAGACGTAGGCGGCGTACCCGCCCATGTGAAGAAATTCGTTCATCGTCTTTCCCTGCGTCCCTTATCCCTGCGTCCCTTATCCCTGCATTCCGTCCGTCACGGCGCCGTCGCCGGCAACCGAAAGCCTCAGCGTCTGGATCTTGCGCTGGGCGATCTCCGTGCGCACGCGCAGCAGGACCACCGACAGGAAATAGGCGGTGAAGGCACCGGCCATCACCAGAAGCGGCGTCAGCATGCTGGGGTCGATGCTGGGGCCGCCCATGCGCACGACGCTGGCGGGCTGGTGCAGCGTGTTCCACCAGTCGACCGAGAACTTGATGATCGGCACGTTGACGATGCCGACCAGCAGCAGGACGTTGCCGGCCTTCATGCCGCGCTGCGGATCGTCGAAGGCGTTCACCAGGGCCATGTAGCCCAGATACAGGAAGAACAGGATCAGCACGCTGGTCAGCCGCGCGTCCCACACCCACCAGGTGCCCCACATCGGCGCTCCCCACAGCGATCCGGTCACCAGGCACACGAAGGTGAAGCCGGCGCCGATGGGGGCGGCGGCCTTGGCGAACAGGTCGGCAAGCGGGTGCTTCCACACCAGACCCACCGCCGCGGCGATGGCCATGTTGGTGTAGACGAACAGGCTCATCCAGGCGGCGGGCACATGGATGTACATGATCCGCACCGTCTCGCCCTGCTGATAGTCGGGCGGCGAGCCAAACAGGCTGAGCCACAGCCCGAGGATCGTCAGGATCACGGTCGCCCCGGCGCACCACGGCAGAAGCACGGCCGACAGGCGCAGGAAGCGGGCGGGATTGGCGAAGCGATGCATAGAACGATGGCCCCGGTACAGGTGACCTTGGTCAGGCTTGCGGACGATATAAGCGCATGTATGGCGGACTGCGAGGGGTTTCGCCTTGATCTCGGTCAGGAGAATCCGCCTTTCGTTCGTACTCTGACACCAAGGTATGAGACGGCCGGGATCCAGGGGAACGCTCGCCGTTCCCGCAGTGTGGACGACGGCGGCGGGCGTTTTCATCCCATCGCCGGTGTCACTTTTTTGTGGTTTCCATTGTCGCAGCCTTGCTTTCCCGGCGATCCGCCCGCAGCCGCCCGCGCCGATCGTGACCGGGCCGAAGCGGAACGCAACGGCCGGGACGACCGGTTCGCGTTGTCCGACCCGGCCGGTCGGGCATAGTGTCCGATGATCGCGGCTCAACCAAGGGAGGACCTCATGAAGACCATCCTTATCACCGGCGGCGGGCGCGGCATCGGGCGGTCCGCCGCGCTGCTGGCCGGCGCGCGGGGCTGGTCGGTCGGCGTCAACTATGTCGGCAACGAAGCAGCCGCCCGTGAAACGGCCGATGCGGTGCGGGCGGCCGGGGGCAGGGCGGTGACACTGCACGGCGACGTGGCGGTCGAAGCCGACGTCATTGGCATGTTCCAGGCGGCGGAAGAGCAGCTTGGGCCGCTCGACGGCGTGGTGGTCAATGCCGGCATCGTCGCCCCGTCCCGTACCCTGGCGGAGATGGAGGCCGAGCGCATGCGCCGCGTCTTCGAGGTGAACGTCTTCGGCGCCTATCTGTGCGCGCGGGAGAGTGCGCGCCGGCTGGCACCGCGTAGGGCCGGATCGATCGTCCTGGTGTCCTCGGCCGCGGCCCGGCTCGGTTCACCCTTTGAATATGTCGACTATGCCGGCTCGAAGGCGGCGCTCGACACGCTGGCGATCGGGCTGTCGAAGGAATTGGGACCGCAGGGCGTCCGGGTCAACGCGGTCCGTCCCGGCCTGATCGATACCGACATCCATGCCAGCGGCGGCCAGCCCGGCCGCGCCCAGCGTCTGGGCGTCAACGCCCCGCTCGGCCGGGCCGGCCGGGCGGAAGAGGTGGCCGAGGCCATCGTCTGGCTGTTGAGCGATGCGGCGTCTTACACGACCGGGGCGATCCTCGACGTGTCCGGCGGGCGCTGAAGCTTCCACGGGCGGCATGGAAAAAGCCCCGGTTCCTGAGAACCGGGGCTTTTCCGCTACCCGAACCGGGTGGGACGGATCACTCCGCCTTCTTGGTCAGGTCTTCGCCGGTGGCCTGGTCGACCTGCTTCATCGACAGCTTGACCTTGCCGCGGTCGTCGAAGCCGATGACCTTGACCTTCACCGAGTCACCCTGCGACACGACGTCCGACACCTTGCCGACACGCTGCTGCGCCAGCTCCGAGATGTGGACGAGGCCGTCGCGCGAACCCAGGAAGTTCACGAAGGCGCCGAAATCGACGACCTTCACCACCTTGCCGGTATAGACGACGTTCATCTCCGGCTCGGCGACGATGCCCTTGATCCACTCGATGGCGGCATCCGACTTCTTCTGGTCGACGGCCGAGACCTTGACGGTGCCGTCGTCGTCGATGTCGATCTTGGCGCCGGTCTGCTCCACGATCTCGCGGATCACCTTGCCGCCGGAGCCGATCACGTCGCGGATCTTCTCCTTCGGGATGTTGATCACGGTGATGCGCGGGGCGTTCTCGTTGACGCCTTCGCGGGCGCCGGTCAGCGCCTTGGACATCTCGCCCAGGATGTGCAGGCGGCCGTCCTTGGCCTGGCCCAGCGCGATCTTCATGATCTCCTCGGTGATCGAGGTGATCTTGATGTCCATCTGCAGGGCGGTGACGCCGACCTCGGTGCCGGCGACCTTGAAGTCCATGTCGCCCAGGTGGTCTTCGTCACCCAGAATGTCCGACAGGACGGCGAAGCCGTGGTCTTCCTTGATCAGGCCCATGGCGATGCCGGCGACCGGACGGGCCAGCGGCGCGCCGGCGTCCATCAGCGACAGCGAGGTGCCGCAGACGGTGGCCATCGAGGAGGAGCCGTTGGACTCCGTGACTTCCGACACGACGCGCAGCGTGTAGGGGAAGTCCTCCTTCTTCGGCAGCAGCGGGTGAATCGCGCGCCACGCCAGCTTGCCGTGGCCGATCTCGCGGCGGCCCGGGCTGCCCATGCGGCCGGCTTCACCCACCGAGTACGGGGGGAAGTTGTAGTGCAGCATGAAGTGCTCGCGGTACTCGCCTTCGAGCGCGTCGATGATCTGCTCGTCCTGGCTGGTGCCGAGCGTGGTCACGACCAGCGCCTGGGTCTCGCCGCGGGTGAACAGGGCCGAACCGTGGGCGCGCGGCAGCACGCCGACTTCCGACACGATCAGGCGCACGGTCTTGGTGTCGCGGCCGTCGATGCGGCGGCCGGTCTTCAGGACGGCGCCACGCAGGATGTCGGCCTCCAGTTCCTTGAACTCGAACCCGATCGACTGGGCGTCGAATTCCTCGGCCAGGGTCTCCAGGGCCTTGGCCTTGGCGGCGCCGACCTTCTCGTAACGCGACTGCTTGACCGTCTCGGTGTAGGCGGCCTCGACGGCGGCGCCGACGGTCTCGCGCAGGCGGGCCTTCAGGGCCTTGCGGTCATAGGCCGGCTCCGGCAGATCCCACGGCTCCTTGGCGGCTTCCTCGGCCAGATCGATGATCATCTCGATCACCGGCTGGAAGTTGGTGTGGCCGAACATGACGGCGCCCAGCATGACCTCTTCGGTCAGCTCCTTGGCTTCCGATTCGACCATCAGCACGCCTTCGACGGTGCCGGCGACGACCAGATCCAGGTCGCTGTCCTCGACCTCGTCCATGGTCGGGTTCAGAACATACTGGCCGTTCTTGTAACCGACGCGGGCGGCGCCGATCGGACCCAGGAACGGAATGCCGGAAATCGTCAGGGCGGCCGAGGCGCCGACCATCGCCACGATGTCCGGATCGTTCTCCAGGTCATGGCTCAGCACGGTGCAGACGACCTGCGTCTCGTTGCGGAAGCCATCGGCGAACAGCGGACGGATCGGACGGTCGATCAGGCGGCTGACCAGCGTTTCCTTCTCGGTCGGACGGCCTTCGCGCTTGAAGAAGCCGCCGGGGATCTTGCCGGCTGCGAACGCCTTTTCCTGATAATTGACGGTCAGCGGGAAGAAATCGACGCCCGGCTTCGGCGCCTTGGCGGCGACGGCGGTGCACAGGACGGTGGTGTCACCATAGGTGACCAGAACCGCGCCGTTGGCCTGACGGGCGATCTTGCCCGTTTCCAGGACCAGCTTGCGCCCGCCCCATTCGATTTCCTTGCGATGAACAGTAAACATCGATTCTTTCCTTCCATCCGACACCCTGCAACGGCCGGATTGCCGCCCAAGGCCGGGGCCATCGGTCGTAGGACCCCGCGAGAAAACTGGAGATATGGTGTTCGACAACAGGAATGAACGAATCAAGATAGAGGTGCCGTGGATGCAAAAAAGGCCGGTCCCCGAATAAACGGGCCGGCCTGTCCATCACGAAACGCTCAAGATCGAGTTTCTATTGCCAATAACCAATGAGGTGTTCCGAAACGGTACAGGTGGACGGCGACTTCAATTTTCCCGTCAGGCTGGTGAGGAAATCCCCGGCCGGTGGCCGGCCGGAGATCCCAAACCCGTCAGGGAAACGGCGTGCCGATCAGCGACGCAGGCCCAGACGCTCGATCAGAGCGGCGTAACGCGACTGATCCTTCTTCTTCAGATAGTCGAGCAGACGGCGGCGCTGGCCGACCATCACCAGCAGACCACGGCGGGAGTGGAAGTCCTTCTTGTGGCTCTTCAGGTGTTCGGTCAGGTTGCTGATGCGCTCCGTCAGGATCGACACCTGGACTTCGGGCGAACCGGTGTCGGCCTCGCCGCGGGAATATTCCTTGATCAGCTCCTGCTTGCGCTCGGGCGTAATCGACATCGGGGTCTCCTAAATCACGTGAGGTTGAGTACGCGCACCGGACGGACCTCCGCCCCCTCGACACGGGCCAACGCCACCGGCGTTCCGCCGAAAAGCGCAATAACGGTGCCATCCCCACCGTCAGCACCCTGAACCGCCATCAGGCGGTCACGATCCTGCCGGGTGAGGAGAGCCACCGTCTGGCCGTGCCTCAGTCGGTGCGCTTCCGCTTCCGTCAGGGCCAGCGCCGGGATGTCGTCCAGCGCGGTCTCGATCGGCAACAGAAGTCGTTCGACGGCCGCACCTTGCTCCATGACGGCCAGTTCGTCCAGGGAAATCGCGCGGTCCAGCGTGAAGGAGCCCACGCGCAGGCGGCGCAGAAGCCCGACATGGCCGACCGTGCCCAGCGCTTCCGCCAGGTCGCGGGCCAGCGAGCGGACATAGGTGCCCTTGCCGCAATCCACCTCGAACACCGCATGGTCGGCGTCGGGTTCCTCAACCAGTTCGAAGCGGTCGATGCGCACGGTGCGGGCGGCCAGATCGACCGCGTCGCCTTCGCGCGCGATGTCGTAGGCACGTTCGCCGTCGATCTTGATGGCGCAGAACTGCGGCGGAACCTGCTGGATCTCGCCCAGGAAGGCGGGCAGGGCGGCGCGGATCGCTTCGGTCGTCGGCCGGTGGTCGGAGCGGTCGATCACCGCGCCCTCGCGGTCGTCGGTGGTGGTGCGCTCGCCCCAGCGGATAGAGAAGCGGTAGGTCTTGGCCCCATCCATGGCGTAGGAGACGGTCTTGGTCGCCTCGCCCAATGCGATGGGCAGGATGCCGGTCGCCAGCGGGTCCAGCGTGCCGCCATGCCCGGCCTTTTCGGCGTTCAGCAGGCGGCGCACCTTCGACAGCGCCTGGGTGGAAGTCATGCCTTCGGGCTTGTCCAGCACGATCCAGCCATGGATCGGCGTACCCTTGCGCTTACGAGCCACGACGGCCGCCCCGGCTCTCGTCGTTGCCTTCGCCCTTATCTTCGTCGTCGAGCATGGCCTGGTCGTCGTCGAGGTCGTCGTCCTCTCCAGACTCATCGGGGTCCATCTCGTCGGGGCCGAGATCGTCATCCTCGTCCCAGGAATCGTCCTCATCCTCGTCATGGTCGTCGTCGCCGTTGACGCGGCTCAGGGGATGGCCGCTCAGGTCGCGGGCGACCTCCGGGCTGTGCAGGATGCTGTCGATGCGGTGGGCGTAGTCGAAGGAGGTATCGCCCTCGAAGCTCAGCGTCGGGGCGTGGCGCAGGTTGACCATGCGCGCGACCTGACCGCGCAGGAAGGCGGCGGCCCGGCGCAGGGCGACCTGGGCCTCCTCCATCCGCTCGCCGCCCAGCGTCGAATAGAAGACGGTCGCATTGGACAGATCGGGGCTGATCCGCACCTCGGTGACCGTGACGTTCAGCGAGGCCAGCTCCGGATCGTGGAAGTCTCCGCGGCGGAACAGGTCGGCGAGGGCGTGGCGCACCTCCTCGCCGACGCGCAGTTGCCGTTGGGAGGGGGGCTTGCCGGCGATGAACGCGCCGCGCTTCTTGCTGGCCATGGTACGTGTCTTTCGTCGATGTCTCTTGCCGGGGCCGATAGAGCTCTCCGGCCGATCACACAGATATGGGAGCCGTCGGTCTCCCACCCTGACCGCCGCCCGCCGGGCAGGCGCAGGGCGGTGGCGATCGCCCCAATATAGGAACAGGGCGCAGGATCGATCCCGCGCCCTGCAAGTCCAAAAAGGCCACCCGACCCGTCCCGGCGGGAAACCGGAAAGGATCGGGCGAACCGAACAGGTCACAGCTCGCGAGCGATTTCCTCGATCTCGAAGGCTTCGATCTGATCGCCGGCCTGGATGTTGTCGTAGTTCTCGAAGGCCATGCCGCACTCGTAACCCTCGCGCACTTCCTTGACTTCGTCCTTGAAGCGCTTGAGCGTCTTGAGCGTGCCTTCGTGAATGACGACGTTGTCGCGCAGCAGGCGGACGCCGGCGCCGCGCTTGACGACACCCTGCGTGACCATACAACCGGCGACCTTGCCGACCTTCGTGATGTTGAACACCTCGCGGATGGTCGCGTAGCCGATGAAGCGTTCCCGCAGCGTCGGAGACAACAGACCGGTCAGCGCCGCCTTCACGTCGTCGATCACGTTGTAGATGATCGAGTAGTAGCGGATTTCGACGCCGTCGCGCTTGGCGAGGTCGCGGGCCTGGGGGTTGGCGCGGACGTTGAAGCCGATGATCATCGCGTTGGACGCATTCGCCAGCGTGATGTCGGACTCGTTGATCGCACCGACCGAGTTGTGCAGGACGCGGACCTTGACCTCGGTGTTCTCGGCCGTGAGCTTCTCCAGCGAGCTGGCGATGGCTTCGATCGAGCCCTGCACGTCGCCCTTGATGACGACCGGCAGTTCCTTGGCCTCGCCGGCCTGGATGCGGCTGAACATGTCCTGCAGCGAACCGCGGGCGGAGGCAGCCACCACCGCTTCGCGCTTCTTGCGCTGGCGGAACTCGGCGATCTCGCGGGCACGGGCCTCGGACTCGACGACGGTGAAGTCGTCGCCGGCCATCGGCGTGCCGTTCAGGCCCAGGACCTCGACGGGAACGGCGGGAGCCGCCTCGTTGACGTTCTGGCCGCGGTCGTTGATCAGTGCACGGACGCGGCCCCATTCGGCACCGGTCACGAACACGTCACCGACCTTCAGCGTGCCGCGCTGGACCAGCACGGTGGCGACCGAACCGCGGCCACGCTCCAGCTTCGCCTCGATGACGACGCCTTCGGCGGCGCGTTCGGGGTTGGCCCGCAGCTCCAGGATTTCGGCCTGGAGGAGGATGGCCTCTTCCAGCTTGTTCAGGTTCCGCTTGGCCTTGGCCGACACTTCGACGTCGAGAACGTCGCCGCCCATCTCCTCGACCACCAGCTCGTGCTGGAGCAGTTCCTGACGGACGCGCTCCGGCTTGGCATCGGGGAGGTCGCACTTGTTGATGGCGACGATGATCGGAACCTTGGCCGCCTTGGCGTGGCGGATGGCTTCGATCGTCTGCGGCATGACGCCGTCGTTGGCGGCGACCACCAGCACGACCACGTCGGTGACGTTGGCGCCGCGGGCACGCATCTCGGTGAAGGCGGCGTGACCCGGCGTGTCGATGAAGGTGATCTTCGCACCCGACTCCAGCTGCACCTGATAGGCGCCGATGTGCTGGGTGATGCCGCCGGCTTCGCCCGACACCACGTCGGTCTGGCGCAGCGCATCGAGCAGCGAGGTCTTGCCGTGGTCGACGTGGCCCATGATCGTGACGACCGGGGGACGCGGCACCAGGATGGCACCCTCTTCCTCGGTGGCACGCAGACCGATCTCGACGTCGGACTCCGACACGCGGCGGACGCGGTGGCCGAACTCGGTGATCAGCAGCTCGGCGGTGTCGGCGTCGATGGTCTGGTTGATCGTCGCCATGACGCCCATGCGCATCAGCGCCTTGATGACGTCCGCACCGCGCTCGGCCATGCGGTTGGCGAGTTCCTGGACGGTGATGACTTCCGGCAGCACGACGTCGCGGGTGACCTTCGCCGTCTCCTGGCGGCTCATCTGACGCAGGCGTTCACGTTCGCGGGCACGGCGGACGGCAGCCAGCGACCGGGTGCGGTCGCTGCCGTCGTCGCTGAGCGCCTGCGAGACGGTCAGCTTGGTGCCCTTGCGGCGGTCGGCGCCGGCAGGAGCCTTGGCGGCCGGACGGGCAGGAGCGGCCTTGGCCGGGGCGCCACCACGGCCACCCTTGCGGCGGTTGTCCTCCTCCTCCTCGACGGCGCGGGCCGGCGGGGCACCGGCGCCCGGCAGGGTGCGGCCGGGAGCGGCGTCGCCGGCAGGACGCGCGGAAGCACCGCCGGGGCGCTGATCGCCAGCCGGACGGGCGCCGGCGGGACGGGCACCGTCGCGGGCGGCGCCTTCGCGGCCACCGTCGCGGCCGCCGTCACGGCGGACCGCCGGCTCGGCGTCGCGGCGCTTGGCCTCCTCGGCTTCCTTGCGCTTGGCCTCTTCCTCCTTGCGGCGGCGTTCGGCCTCTTCGGCTATCTTGCGCTCTTCCTCCTGGATGGCGCGCATCTCGTCCAGCTCGCGCTGGCGCAAGGTCTCGGCGTCCAGGATGATCGGCGGCATTTCCGGCTGGGCCGCAGCCGGAGCATCGGCGGGGGCAGGGGCTGCGGCGGCCGTATCGGCCGGAGCGGCTGCCTCTTCGGCGGCGCGTGTGGCGGCCTCGGCGGCACGGGCTTCGGCGCGGGCCGCTTCTTCCTCGGCCTCGATCCGGCGCTGCTCTTCGAACGCCGCGGCGCCACGAAGCGCCCGCAGGCGCGATTCCAGCTCCTCACGGGTCAGCTGGCGCCCGGCAGGGGCACCGCCGCCGCGGGGCCGCTGGCCCGCCGCACCGCGGATGGGCAGGCCCTGGGCAGCTTGACGCGCGGCGGCGCCGCCGTCGGCTACGCCGGGCACGGCGCCCTTTTCAACATGACGCTTGCGCTTGACCTCTACGGTCACCGCTTTTGACCGGCCATGGGAGAAGCTCTGCCGGACCTGGGTCTCGACCGGCTTCTTCGACTCCAGCTTTCCTTTGCTGGCGCCGGTTAGGTGCAAGACTTTCTTCTGGTCCTGGTCGTTGCTGTCGGTCATCGGTTCCCGAATGGTCAGACGTTACATCGCAGGCCGGCCGGCCGTATCGCCGACTCCCAAGCCCTTATCAGATTCCTGGTGCGCGTTCCGGTCCCCTTGGGGACCCTTCAGGTCCAGTTCCCCTCGGGGACCTTTCAGCCCCCTCAGGCGTGCCGCATCGCGGGCCAGCCCTGCGGCCAGCCTGCCTCGCGCCACCACGGCGTGCACCGCGTGATCGCGTCCCAGCGCCGCGGCCAAGGCCGAGGACTGGAACAGATCGATCACCGGCAGCGACGGCGCGAGCGCCGTCACCTTGCCGCGCTGGTCCAGCGAGCCGTCCGCGGCTTCGACCAGCAGGGCCGGCGGGGGACCCGCACGGCCGACCTGGTTGGCCCTCAACGCCTCGCGCACCTTCTCGTACCCCGCCAGAACGTGGCCGGCACGGCGGGCAAGGCCCAACGCGTGCAGACAACGCCGTTCCAGCAGCCGTTCCAGCCTCTCGGCCAGATCGGGCGGTACTTTCACCGCTCGACGGGCCGCCTTGGCGAAAACGGATTTACCCATGGCCTTCGCCAGGGCGTCCCGGTCGGCCGTGACCCAAAGGCCGCGGCCGGGCAGACGTTCCTCCAGGTCGGGAACAACCTCGCCGTCGGGGCCGATCACGAAGCGGATCATGCTCTCCTTCGGCCCGACCGTGCCCGACGCGATGCAGCGGCGCAGAGGCCCCTTCTCGTCGTCGGCCGGCAGGCGTTCCGTCCCGGCACCTTCGTCCTGTGCCAATTCCTGATCCGGCACCGCATCCGCGGTGGCGGTCGGTGTCCGTTCGTCGTTCCGTTCGGTCATCCGATCGTCATCCGCTCGCGCGGTCCCGAATAATCGTTCCTGTCGGGCGCAGTTCCAACCGGCATTGCTGCCGGTCAGGCCTGCGCGCCCTGACCACCGGCGCTGCCATCTGCCGCAGGGGCCGCGGCGGCGCCGTCCTGTTCCTCGCCCTCGAACCAGTGGGCACGCGCGGCCATGATGATCGCGTTCGCCTCCTCCTCGGAGGGGGCGTCCTTGGCGCCGTCCTTGGTCAGGATCTCGACCAGCTCGTCACCGGCCAGATCGGCCAGATCGTCCAGCGTCTTCACGCCGTTCTCGCCCAGCTTCACCAGCTGCGTGGCGGTGAAACCGGTCAGCTCGGCGACGATGTCCTCGACACCCAGCTCCAGACGGCGCTCGTTCGCCTGCTCGTCCTGCACTTCCAGGAAGGCGAGGGCGCGCTGCTTCAGCTCGTCGGCGACCGACTCGTCGAAGCCTTCGATCTCGGCCAGTTCCTCGGTCTCGACGAAGGCGATCTCCTCGACCGAGGTGAAGCCTTCGGCGACCAGCAGGTGGGCGATCACGTCGTCGACGTCCAGCGCCTGCATGAACAGGGCCGAACGGCTGTGGATTTCCTCCGACCGGCGCTCCGACTCCTCCTGCTCGGTGAGGATGTCGATGTCCCAGCCGGTCAGCATCGAGGCGAGGCGCACATTCTGGCCGCGGCGGCCGATGGCCAGCGACAGCTGGTCGTCCGGCACCACCACCTCGATGCGGCGGTTCTCGTCGTCGAGCACGACCTTGGCGACCTCGGCCGGAGCGAGCGCGTTGACGACGAAGGTCGCCGCCTCGCCCGACCACGGGATGATGTCGATCTTCTCGCCCTGCAGTTCGCCGACCACCGCCTGGACGCGGCTGCCGCGCATGCCGACGCAGGCGCCGACCGGGTCGATGGAGCTGTCGTTGCTGTGGACGGCGATCTTGGCACGGCTGCCCGGATCACGGGCGACCGCCCGGATCTCGATGATGCCGTCGTAGATTTCCGGCACTTCCTGGGCGAACAGCTTCGCCATGAACATGGGATGCGTGCGCGACAGGAAGATCTGCGGCCCGCGCGGTTCCTCGCGGACGTCGTAGATATAGGCGCGCACACGGTCGCCGTTCTTGAAATGCTCGCGCGGCAGCAGTTCGTCGCGGCGCAGGATCGCTTCGGCGCGGCCCAGGTCGACGGTGACGTTGCCGTATTCCACGCGCTTGACCAGACCGTTGACGATCTCGCCGTTGCGGTCCTTGTACTCGTTGAACTGGCGCTTGCGCTCGGCGTCGCGCACCTTCTGCACGATCACCTGCTTGGCGGTCTGGGCGGCGATGCGGCCGAAATCGATCGGCGGCAGCGGGTCGACCAGGAAATCGCCGATCTTGGCGCCGGGCTTGCGGCGTTGAGCGTAGGGCAGGGTGACCTGCGTCGCCTCGTTCTCCACCGCCTCGACCACCTCCAGGTGGCGGGTCAGATGGATGTCGCCGGTCTTGCGGTCGATCCGGGCGCGGATGTCGTGCTCGTGGCCGTACTTGGAGCGGCCGGCCTTCTGAATCGCCTGCTCCATCGCCTCCAGGACTTCGTCCCGGTCGATGTTCTTTTCGCGGGCGACCGCGTCAGCGACTTGCAGCAATTCCATCCGTTACACTTCCTGGCTCGGTCTTGTGTGATGCCGGTCTTGCGTGATGTCCGGTCGGTTCGGCGGGATGTCGGTTCGGCTTTCGGGGGCGGGCATCCTGTCGGCGTGTCCTTGACGGACCCGTACCGTCAGTTGTGCGGACCCTCCTGCTGCTCCTGGCTGGCGCGGATCAACTCGTCCGTCAGCACCAGCTTGGCGCGCAGGATGTTGTCGAACTCCAGCCGGGCCGGTCCCTGTTCGGTGTCGACGCATACAAGGCCGTCCTCGACGCCCTTCAGCATGCCCTTGAAACGCTTGCGGCCATCGATGGCCATGCGGCTCTCCAGCCGGGCTTCGAAGCCGGCGAAGCGCTCGAAATCCTTGAGGCGGGTCAACGGCCGGTCGATCCCGGGCGAGCTGACCTCCAGCGTGTAGGCTTCGCGGATCGGGTCTTCCACGTCCAGCAGGGCCGAGACGGAGCGGCTGATGTCGGCGCAATCCTCGACAGTCATGGGCGCGCCGTCGGCGCGCTCCGCCATGATCTGGAGAACCGACCGCTGGCCGCCTGAGATCTGAACGCGCACGACCTCATAGCCCATGGCTTCGACCGACGGCGTGATGATCTGTTCGATGCGACCTGTAGCGTCCATTCCACCTGACCCAAAGCCTGCGGCCGGGATCGAACCGGACGAGGTTTCCACAACAGAAGGTTCAACAAGCGCGTGCTTCCACACGCTCATAAAAAAATAAGTGGGCAAAAGCCCACCCGCAAAGCGTCTCGCCGGCCCGGTTGCCCGGGCCGCCGATCCGTATGGGTTCTCAGAGGGTGAATATAGCCATTCCATCCGATGCCGCAAGCCTTTTCCGGACCGATCGTCGTGACCGGCCGGATTCTCAAGCGGAGCGGGTATGCGTCAGCGCCGCGGGCGGCGGACGAAGCGCATGAAGACCGGCTTGCGGCCGGCGGCGATGGCCTTCTCCTCATAGCGGGTCGCCGGCCAGTCGTCGGGACGGATGCGCCAGTCCGACGGACGGCGCGCCGTCCATTCGAAATCGGGATGCTTCACCGTGTGTTCAAGCATCCAGCGCACCAGTCCCATGTCGTCGCTGGCGAGCCGCAACTCGGCCCCGTCCTTCAGCACGCGCGCCAGCCGCGGCAGATTCTCCGGTCCGATGAAGCGGCGGTCGGCATGGCGCTTCTTCGGCCAGGGGTCGGCGAACAGAACGAAGGCGCGGCCGATGGAGGCGTCGGGCAGGGCGTCCAGCAGCGGCCGGGCGTCGTCGGGCTGGATGCGGACGTTGCTCAGGGTCTCGTCCTCGACCATGCCCAGCAGGCCGGCGATGCCGTTGAGGAAGGGTTCGGCGCCGATGATGCCGACATCCGGATTGTGTCCGGCCTGCCAAGCGAGGTGATGGCCCATGCCGAACCCGATCTCCAGCCAGACCTCCCGTTTCGGGCTGTCGAACAGGGTGGCCGGGTCCAGCCGGTCGCCGGACTTGGGCAGCGCGATCTGAAGCTGCGGCAGCAGGGTGTCGATCAGTTCCGTCCGGCGTTTGCGCAGCGGCCGGCCCTTGCGGCGCCCGAACAGGCGGTTGGAGCTTTCGGAAAGGGATCCGGAGGTGCTGTCGTCGGTCATGTCGGAACGCTGCATGGAAATGAGGAAAGCGCAAAAGAAAGCAGGGGCCGTTTCCAGCCCCTGCCGTCCTTTCCGCATCGGCTGCGGATACTATGCCGCGGAGGCGCCTTAGAGGAAGGCGTTCCGCAGGTCGCCGACCAGATCGGTCTTCTCCCACGAGAAGCCGCCGTCCACCTCCGGCTCGCGGCCGAAATGGCCGTAGGCGGCGGTGCGGGCGTAGATCGGCTTGTTCAGGCCCAGATGGGTGCGGATGCCGCGCGGGGACAGGTCCACAAGCTGCTGCAGCACGTCGGACAGACGGTCCTCGTCGACGTTGCCGGTGCCGTGGGTGTCGACATAGACCGACAGCGGCTTCGACACGCCGATGGCGTAGGAGACCTGGATCGTGCACTTCTCCGCCAGTTCCGCCGCGACGACGTTCTTGGCGAGATAGCGGGCGGCATAGGCCGCCGAGCGGTCGACCTTCGTCGGGTCCTTGCCGGAGAAGGCGCCGCCGCCGTGCGGAGCGGCACCGCCGTAGGTGTCGACGATGATCTTGCGACCGGTCAGGCCGGCGTCACCGTCCGGGCCGCCGATGACGAAACGGCCGGTCGGGTTGACGTACAGGTTCTTCGCCTCGCACATCCAGCCTTCCGGCAGGCAGTTGACGATGTGCGGCAGGACGATCTCGCGCACGGCGTCCTGGTCCAGCCCCTCGGCATGCTGGGTCGACAGCACGATGGCGGTGGCGCGGGTCGGGCGGCCGTCGATGTACTGCAGGGTGACCTGGCTCTTGGCATCCGGGCCCAACTGCGGGGCGGCGCCGGAATGGCGCGCCTCGGCCAGCGACTTCAGGATGGCGTGGCTGTAATAGATCGGCGCCGGCATCAGGGCCGGGGTCTCGCGGCAGGCATAGCCGAACATGATGCCCTGGTCGCCGGCACCCTCGTCCTTGTTCCCGGCGGCATCGACACCGACGGCGATGTCGGCGGACTGGGAGTGGACGAAGCACTTGACGTCCATCTTCTCCCAATGGAAGCCGTCCTGCTCGTAACCGATGTCCTTCACCGCGGCGCGGGCGACCTCGACCAGCTGATCGGCCTTGATGCTGTCGGGGCCGCGGACTTCGCCGGCCAGAACGACCTGGTTGGTGGTCGCCAGGGTCTCGACGGCCACGCGGGCCTGCGGGTCGTGCGAAAGATAAAGATCGACGATGGCGTCGGAGATGCGGTCGCAGACCTTGTCGGGATGACCTTCCGACACGGACTCGCTGGTGAAGACGTAGTTGAGCTTTGCCACGGGAAACCTCGGCATTCGGCGGCACGCTATTTCATGAGCCGAAACGGCAGACCGGTACAGCGGCCGCAGACACCGGTCCAAAACCGGTTTTGACAAGGAATTGACCCGCGGTCAAGAAGACTACCGGCGGTAAAGCATCGTATCAATAAGCGCACACGCCACACGAAGGGGGAGCGCGGCTGCGCCGCACCATCCCCTTTCGGTGGGTATCGCACGCCCTGCGTCAGCCTGCAGGAGTTATTCGGCGGCTTCCGCAACGGCGGCGCTGGCGACGGCTTTCGTCAACTCGAACAGGCGCTTGCGAACCGACGGGTCGCTGATCTTGTAATAGGCGCGAACCAGTTCCAGCGTCTCGCGCTTGGCCATCGGATCGGGCTCGTAGGCAGCGGTGGCCCGCTCTTCCGACGCACCCGACTCATCGTCATCCTCGACACGGGCGGCGGCGGCGTCGGCAGGCATGTCGTCGAAGAAGAAGGAGACCGGCACGTCCAGAACGCGGCTGAGATCGAACAGACGCGACGCGCCGATGCGGTTGGCACCGCGCTCGTACTTCTGCACCTGCTGGAAGGTCAGACCGATGGCCTCGCCCAGTTTCTCCTGGCTCATGCCGAGAAGCGTGCGGCGAAGACGGACGCGGGATCCGACATGGACGTCGATGGGATTCGGCTTTCCGGTCTTCGGACGGCCAGCACCCGCACGGCGCCCGCGCGGCGCCCCAGTTTCAGTCTGCATCTCGTTTATCCCTGTAACGGTTGTGCAACCTAGTTACGACATATCCACGTATGCAGTCAAGCCCGGTTCGGTCGTGCCGTTTACACGAATTTGATCTGCATGTGGTGGGCGGATTGCCCGTAATGCTGCATTACCGGTGATATCGCGAGGCTACGACCATCAGAAAACAGCCCAGAAGCCCTATGCCGAAAATCCAGTCTCCCATGCGGGCATAGGCTGTGACGCCGTTCGGAGCTTTCGGCAACGTGGTATCGATGAAACCCCGCTCACCTAGTCCGAGCAAGTGTCGCACACGTCCGTAGGCGTCCACCACCCCGGATATTCCCGTATTCGCCACCCGGACCAGCGGCAGTCCTTCTTCCACCGCACGGACCCGATTGATGGCGAAATGCTGGTGGGGTCCGGCGGTGCGGCCGTACCAGGCGTCGTTGGTCAGGTTCAGCAGCCATTGCGGCCGGTCGACAGCGTCGACCACGGCGCCGGGGAAGATGCTCTCGTAGCAGATCAGCGGGCTGAAGGGCGGCAGGCCGGCCGCATTGCCGCCGGGATCCTCCATTCCGAGATGGAGGGTGCGCGGACCCGGCCCGGCGGAGAACTCGGCCCCGTTCCCGGCGATGGCGCCGACGGGCAGCCATTGCCGCAGCGGCATGTACTCGCCGAAGGGGACGAGGTGGAACTTGTCGTAGCTGGCGACCGCGGCGCCGCTGCCGTCCACCGCCACCATGCCGTTGTAGTAACGCCGCTCGCCGTCCTCGCCGACGGTGGTGCGGGGCGCTCCGGTGATCAGCAGCCCGCCGGGCGGGGTAACGGATGCCATCGCCTGCCGCACGCGCGCATCGTCCTCGATGAAGAAGGGGACGGCGGTCTCCGGCCAGATGACGACGTTGGGCGGTGGGGAGGCGGGATCGGAGGGCGGGGCGGCCGACAGGGCGAGGTGGCTCTGGAAATTCTGCACCCGTTCGCCGGGCGCCCATTTCAGCCGCTGGTCGATGGCCGCCTGGACCAGCCGCAGCCGCAGGCCGGGCACCGGTTCGTCCACCGCACCGGCCAGCCTCCACGCTCCCCAGCCGCCGAGCACGGCCAACAGCGCCAGCCCGGCGGCGAAACCGGCCCAGGCGCGGCGCGGCGTGGTGGTGCGGTCGGGCAGGGCGGCGGGCAGCGAGGCGACCAGTACCGTCACCAGCGTCAGGCCATAGATGCCGAACAGCGACACGCTCTGCAGCACCGGCAGCACCCCGACCCAGCCATAGCCGATCAGGTTCCACGGGAAGCCGGTGAAGACATGGCCACGCAACCATTCCCACAGGCACCAGCACACGGCGAACAGCAGCGGCCGCCCCAGCCCGGCGCCGAAGCCGCGGCGGCGCAGCAGGTGGAATGACAAGGTGGCGCCGCCGCTGAACATCGCCAGCAGGATCGGCAGACCGGCCGCCGACAGCGGCAAGGCCCACCAGAAACGCTCGATGTCCGTGAACAGCGCGGCGCTGACCCAATAGAGCCCCAGCAGGTGATGGCCGAAGCCGAAGAACCAGCCGACGGCGAAGGCGCCCTTCTTCGTCTCGATCCCATCCAGCAGCCAGATCAGCCCGGGAAAGGCCACCAGCAGCACCGGCAGCAGATCGGCCGGCGGCAGCGCCAGCGTGGCGAGCCCGCCCAGCACCGTCGCAGCCGCCATCCGGCGCCATCCGGTCAACGCGGACAGCCGTGCGGAGACGCGGCCCAGCCGGGCCGGGACGGGCAGGGTGTCGGTGGCGGTCAATGCGGAAACTCCGGCAGCGGCAAGGTCAGGCGGCGCCATAGGTAATGCGGCCGGGCAGGGGCGCCAAGGTGCTTGTGGGCGGGGCTGGGTTGTGGAAGGGCAGAAGTTGGGGCCCCGCCAAACCTCCCCCCGCTCCCAGCGGACCTATGGTCCGCCTGTCGCGTCAGCACAAAGCGCAGCTCTGTGCGAGAGCTGAGCGGGGGAGGGAAAGGACGGGGGCAACTGCCGAAGACGTTACGCCGTCTCCGCCAACTCCGAACTGTTGGCCGGGACGTTGTGGACACGCAGGCGCTTCAGGCGGCGGGAGTCGGCATCGACGATCTCGAACTCCAGGCCGGAGGGATGGACCAGCCGCTCTCCCAGCCCCGGCACGCGGCCGGCGATGGAGACGACCAGGCCGCCGAGCGTGTCGATGTCCTCGCGCTCCTCCTCGGTCAGCACCGGGCCGACGCGATCCTCGAAATCCTCGATGGGCAGGCGGGCGTCGGCGATGAGGCTGCCGTCGGGACGTTCGACCAGCCGCGGCGCTGTGGCCTCGTCATGCTCGTCCTCGATCTCGCCGACGATCTCCTCCACCAGATCCTCGATGGTGACGAGGCCGTCGATGCCGCCGAACTCGTCCACCACCAGCGCCATGTGCTGGCGGGTCTGGCGCATCTGCACCAGCAGGTCGAGCACATGCATGGAGGGAGCGACGATCTTCGCCTCGCGGATGATGCCGGTCAGGTCCGGCCGGTGGCGCAGACCTTCCGGCGAGATCGCCTGCTTCGCCAGCAGGGTCAGCACGTCCTTGATGTGGATGATGCCGACCACGTCGTCCAGCGTCTCGCGGAACACCGGCAGGCGGGAATGGCCCTCCTCGGCGACGCGCTGGACCAGGGTGGGGAAGGGCGTCTCGATCTCGACCGCAATGATGTCTGCGCGCGGCACCATTACGTCCGCGACGGTGCGGTCGCGCAGCTTCAGGAGGTTGGTCA
>JBKHVJ010000375.1:0-22681 GCA_046570145.1 Alphaproteobacteria bacterium | reverse complement strand
AGCCGACGGTGTCGACGTCGGTAGCCACATCGGCCGTGGTGTAGTGCCAGAGCGTGAAGCCGTTCGCATAGGCGAGCACGCTCAAATCCTTGGACGCATAGGCCATGGATCGAAGACTCCGAAATGTGTGGGGATGCGAGAAAGGGAGAGGATCGCCCTCCCCCGCTCAGCTCTCCAGGCAGCGCAGGGTCACCACGCCGGTGGTGTCGATCAGCGCGGCGCCCTGGCTCATCATGTTGTTGACGAAATGCGCCGCGCGGTCGCCGTGCCAGGTGATGTCGGTCTTCACGTCGGCACCCGCCGCATGGCCGACCGCCGTCTTGTGATACCAGTGGCAGAGCCGGACATTGCCGCTCAGCGTCAGGCCGGAATGCGGCAGCCACAACGTGCCGAGCCAGCGCTTGGCCTGGGTGCCGCGCCAGGGCAGCTCGTCGGAGCCGACATAGTCGGCGCTGGCGAACTCCTCGATGCCCAGCAGCTGGCTCCACTGCTTCCAGCCGACGACGGCAAAGCGCTGGCCGTCGTCCGGCACATCGGCTTCGCCCATCATCTCGAAGGCGGCCAGGATCTTGGCCTTGGTCAGCCCGTCGGCAGCATTGCCGGCATAGTTCACGGACTTGTTCAGCTCGGCGATCAGCAGTTCGTCGGTCTTGCGGCCCAACGCATAGGCGCCGGCATTGGCGATGATCTGCCGCTCGTCGATGTTGGTCTTCAGCTCGTCCAGCCGGTCGACCCAGTCGCCGGCATAGAAATCATACAGCGCGCATTCGACCGGGGTGTGGTCCAGGTTCATCACCGGGACGGCACCATGGCGCGACTTGGTGGAGGCGGCGCCCTTGCCGACCTTCTGGAAGACGGTGGACGCGCCCTGCACGTTGTTCTTGCTGCGCACCGTGTTGCGCAGCTTGGAACCCATACGCTGGTAGGCCTCATGGACCTCACGTTCGAACTGCTTGACGAACGCCTGGGCGATGGTGGTCGACATAAGTATATTTTCCTTTCGCGTTCCTGCGGATCCCGCGACGGCGTGGCGGGAGGAGTCGTTCCGCCACCCGGTTGTCGGAGGTGCGCGCAAGGCGCAGCGCCGGCCGCGGGCGAAACGCGAAAACAAAAAGGGCCGGCCGGACTTTCGAATGTCCAGCCGGCCCTTTTCGGACCGAAGCGAGGGGGGAGCTCTGGTGCTGTCGGGCGCTGCGGTCCGGGGGCGGACCCATCGCCTTGACAGGACCGGTTCTAGGATTTTATGCCGAACAGATCAAGAGATATTTTCATAAGGAGATAGCTGACGAATACCGGCCAAAGCCCCTCAATGCCGGACTGGTCCGGCCACCCAATGGCTGACGATGGTCTCGGCCTGTGCCGGCGGGATTTCCGGATGGTGATAGCGGTAGACGGTGACCGCCGCCTCCAGCGCATAGCGTTCCGGCTGGCCACAGCGGCACAGGCCGGAATAACAGCGCTGTACCGCATCGCGGCAGGCGATGGCGTCGACGATCGGCTGCTCCGCCTCGGGAAAACGGGGATCGGTCATGGACGCTCCTCCTCATCCAGGGGCACGCCGTAGATCTCCAGCCGGTGGCCGACGATCTTGTAGCCGAGTTCGCGGGCGATGCGTTCCTTCAGCGCCTCCAGCTCCGGGCTGGCGAACTCGATGATCCGCCCGGTGCGGGTGTCGATCAGGTGGTGATGGTGATCGGCCGTCGCCTCCTCGTACCGCGCCCGGCCGTCGCCGAGGTCGACGCGCTCGATCACCTGCGCGTCTTCCAGCAGCCGCATGGTGCGGTACACCGTGGCGATGGAAATGCGCGGGTCGATCTGCACGGCCCGGCGATGCACCTCCTCCACATCGGGATGGTCGTCGGCATCCGACAACACCTGCGAGATGACGCGGCGCTGCCCGGTCATCTTCAGCCCCTTCTCCATACACAACGCTTCCAGACGCGACGTCATCACCCCAACCCTGGTCTTTGCTTCCCGAGACCCCCATCATACTGAAAACCGTTCGCAATCCCAGAGCGGTTTCGCAGCGACGGAAAGTCGCTGAACCCGCCGGCGCCGCCCGCGGCCCGGCCAAGATGGAGGACCCACCCGCATGACCCGTGCCAACCCGCCCCGGATCGGGACGACCCAGGCCCTGCTGATCGCCGGCCTGTCGCTGTTCGCCGCCCCGGCCCTGGCCCAGCAGTCGGCCCCGGCTCCGGCTCCCGCTGCCCAGGCCGCCGTCGCCGATGCCCAAGGCAAGCAACTGGGGACCGTCACCTTCACCCGCTTCCCGCACGGGATCCTGGTGCACGGCCAGCTCGAAGGACTGCCGCCGGGCTGGCACGGCATCCACATCCACGAAAACGGCGCCTGCACACCCGACTTCAAGGCGGCCGGCGGCCATTTCGCCGCCCAGGGTTCCAAGCACGGGCTCGAAGCCGAAAAGATGCATTACGGCGAGCTTCCCAACATCTGGGCCAACGAAGCCGGCAAGGCCGGGTTCGAGGCGATCAGCCACATGGTCACACTGACCGAGGGGCCGGACGGCCTCTTCAAGCAGGGCGGCACCTCCATCGTCGTCCATGCCCAGCCCGACGATTATCTCAGCCAGCCCGCCGGCAACTCGGGCGACCGCATCGCCTGCGGCGTCATCAAGAAGCCGTAAGCGCCTCCTGAACAGCCCCGGGGCGCGACCATTTGCCGCGGCATCGCGGCAATGATTCGCGCCCCTCTCCCACAGGATCTGGCCGGCGCACCCCTGCCGCGCGCCGAGTTTGCTTGCCAAATCAAGTCACCGGCCCTATCTGTCCGGGGTCGGACGGCGTCCGGCGCCGTGCAGGACTTGCGCGCGCCCGATCGCCCGCCGCCCGACGGCTCCGCGCCAACCCGCCGCGGAGCGCGCAAGCCCGGCCGCTCCCTCCTGGCGCGGCCCCCATTTTGGTGACCAGGACCATCGCTTCCATGACCGAATTCTCCGGCCTCGGCCTGATCGAGCCTCTTCTGCGCGCCGTCGCGGAGGAGGGATACTCCACGGCCACGCCGATCCAGGCCGGCGCCATCCCGCTCCTGCTGGCCGGCCGCGACGTTCTGGGTCTCGCCCAGACCGGCACCGGCAAGACCGCAGCCTTCACGCTGCCCATCCTGCAGCGGCTGTTCCAGAACAAGAAGCGCGTGGCGGCCAAGTCGCCGCGAACGCTGATCCTGACCCCGACGCGGGAACTGGCGCTGCAGATCGGTGACAGCTTCACCACCTACGGCCGCCATCTGCCGATCCGTCGCACCGTCATCCATGGCGGCGTCGGCCAAAGCCCGCAGGTCGCCGCCATCGCCCGCGGGACGGAGGTGCTGATCGCCACCCCCGGCCGCCTGCTCGACCTGATGGCGCAGAACCATGTCCGCCTCGACCAGATCGAGGTGTTCGTGCTGGACGAAGCCGACCGCATGCTCGACATGGGCTTCATCCGCGACGTGCGGAAGGTGGTCGCGGTGCTGCCGAAGGAACGGCAGACCCTGCTGTTCTCCGCCACCATGCCGGACGCCGTGGTCGATCTGGCCAACAGCATCCTGACCGATGCCGAACGCATCGAAGTGACGCCACAATCGACCACGGTGGAGCGCATCAACCAGCGCGTCCTGTTCGTGGAGCGCAGCGACAAGCGCCGCCTGCTGGCCGACCTGCTCGAGGATTCGGCGATGGCCCGCACCATCGTCTTCGCCCGCACCAAGCACGGCGCCGACCGCATCGCCGACCACCTGAAGAAGGCCGGCATCGCCGCCGACGCCATCCATGGCGACAAGTCGCAGTCGGCCCGAGTCCGTGCGCTGGAAAGCTTCCGCGCCGGCGAGTTGCGGGCGCTGGTGGCGACCGACATCGCCGCCCGCGGCATCGACATCGACGGCATCAGCCACGTCATCAACTTCGACCTGCCGAACGAGCCGGAAAGCTACGTCCACCGCATCGGCCGGACCGCCCGTGCCGGCACCGACGGCAGCGCGGTTTCCTTCTGCGACCATGAAGAGGTCGGCTACCTGAAGGACATCGAAAAGACGATCCGTCAGCCCATCCCGGCCGATACTACCCACCCCTATCATGCGGTCGACGTGGCACAGATCCACGCCTCGTCCAAGCCGCCGCCCCGCCCCAAGGCGCCGGGCAGCAACCGCAACCAGAACAACCGCAACCAGCAGCAGGCCCGCCCGGCGCATGCCGCGCCGAAGCCGGCGGCCGCCAAGGCCGCGCAGCCGAAGCCTGCCGCGTCGGCCGCCAAGGCCCCGCAAAAGGCCGGCAAGCCGACCGGCGCGCCGCGGCCGGACGCCGCCCGCAACGACCAGAACCGGCATGACCGCCGCCCGGCTCCGCATGCCGTTTCGCACGGCAACAACCATGGGGGCGGCAAGCAGGCACCCCGTGCGGCCGGCACCCCCGGCGGCAACACGCCGATGCGCCGCAAGCCCAGCGCCGCCTGAACCGGACGGTACCCAAAAGAAAGGCCCCGCCTCACCGAGACGGGGCCTTTTCCATTCCGACCGGCAGGCCTTCAGCCCTGGGCTTCGGCGGCATGCGCCGCCTGCACCGCCGGACGAGCGGCGACGCGCTCTGCGAAGGCCATCAGGTTCGGCCAGGGCGCCAGGTCGAAGCCGATACGCGGCATCCAGCTCAGCACCGTGTAGGCATAGGCGTCGGCGACGGTGAAGACGTCACCGGTCAGATAGGCCTTGCCCTCCAACTGCTGGTTCAACACCGACAGCTTGCCGCTCAGCACCTTGGCCGCGAAGTCGCGGTGGGTGTCGGACACCACGTCCTTCAGCATCGGAAACAGCGGGACGACACCCTTGTGCAGTTCCGACCCGATGAAGTTCAGCAGTTCCTGCACGCGGTAGCGCTCGATCGTGCCGGCCGCCGGCACCAGATCGCTGCCCGGCACCTTGTCGGCGATGTACTGCACGATTACGGCGCCTTCGGTCAGGATCCCGCCCTCGTCGAGCGCCAGGGCCGGAACCTGCCCCTTCGGGTTCACCGCACGGAAATCGCTGCCGTCGGGCAGCGTCTTGCCCGCCAGATCGACCTTGACCAGATCAAAGGGCAGCCCGGCCTCGCGCAGGACGATGTGCGGCGACAGCGAGCAGGCGCCGGGCTTGTAGTAGAGCTTCATGTCTCCGAAACCCTCTTTGGGTGGTTTAGGCCGTCATGGCTACCCCAAAGAGGCCGGCGCCGCCAGCGTCGCGGAGGGAATCAGACCGCCTGGGCCGCCAGCTTCCTGGCCTGACGGTCGATGAACCACCACGCCCCGCGCGAGGCGACGCTGCACAACCGCGAGTGCGGCTTCAGGCCACAAGCCTTGAACACCATGGCGATGGCGCGGTCGACATGCTTGCGGCGATAGCGGCCGAAGGCGCGCCGCTTGTAGGCGGCGTTATAGAGCTTGTGCTCGTACGCGGCGTCGGCCGGAGCGTTGGCGGCGTAATAGGCATAGGCCAGTTCGTCGTCCTCGGACTCGCCGATGCGCGACAGCGCCACCTTCAGCCGCTGCACCTTGTTCAGGCCTTCGCGGTCCAGATACTTCTTGGCGTAGGTGTAGAAGATCTTGTAGTGGCGCAGTTCGTCGGCGGCGATGTTGCGGCAGATCTCCTTCAGCACCGGCTCGTCGGTCGAATCGCCGATGGCGGCATAGTAGGAACTGGTGCCGGTCTCCACCATGCAGCGGGCGATCATCTCGCCGGTGCGCGATCCGCGGACCGAGGCATCCAGATCGATCGGCACGCGGTAGCCGGCGCGGAAACGCTCGACCGCAGCGCGGAAGTCGAAGGTCGGATCGACCAGTTCGGCCCAGCGGCCCAGCGCCTCGCCATGCTGGACCTCCTCGACCGCCCAGCCGCGGGCGACCTCCTGGAACTCAGGATCGTCACTGAAGACGTTGCACAGATAGGCCGTGTAGTCGTCGGCGTTGAACTCGACGAGAGCCGCCGCCTTGATCAGCGGGACCAGGTCGGTATCGACCCGGCCGGCATCGAAACGGTCCCAAGGAAGTTCATCAATCCGCCAATGCGCACGCGCCATGATCCGCTCTACCGCCTCGTCTTGGGCCGCCCTGCCGGCGGCCGTGGCCAATATCGGGTAAGGTCTGCTCCCCGTGTCCCCACCAGTGCCGTCGGGGTGCGACGGGGTTTGCGGTGCAGGCCTTCGAATGTAATTCGTCTTTTCGGCGATGCAACCGAGTCGCAACGGAAACGGGCGGCCTGGAAGTCCAAGCCGCCCGTTCGACCGAAGAGATGAATGCCGTCCGCCCTGGAAGACCTCGGACCGGCAGACTTTCCGCTCAGTGAGCGGAGGACTGGCTCAGCGCATCCAGCTTGGCGCGCGCGACGGCCAGCTTGGACTCCGCGACGGCACGCTCCGCGTCCGACTTGCTGTCGTCCAGATCCTCGGACAGGTCCTTGATCTGCTTCTCGACCGTGGAGCGGTCCAGGTCGGTCAGCGCCACCGCTTCCTCGGCCAGCACGGTGCAGCGGGCCTCGGTGACCTCGGCGAAGCCGCCGGCGACGAAGACGCGGTCGACCACGCGGTCGCCCTCATAGACGTCGATGACACCCGGACGCACGGTCGAGATCATCGGCGAATGGCCGGCGAGCACGCCGAAATCGCCTTCCGAACCCGGCACCACGACCATGTCCACGGGCTGCGACTTCAGCAGCTTTTCCGGCGAGACCAGCTCGAATTCGACTTTATCGGCCATGGGTTTCCTGGTGCCTCTTCATAGGAACCCCCTCCCCCGTTACGGGAGGGAGGGGGCATGCTGATGTCGATTCCCGTCCGGCTCCACCCTCTCGGGATCGAGCCGGACCGGGATGCCGCGATCCCGGACGGGATCAGGCGGCGGCCAGCTTCTTGGCCTTGGCGATCGCCTCGTCGATGGTGCCGACCATGTAGAAGGCGGCCTCCGGCAGGTGATCGTAGTCGCCGTTCACGATGCCCTTGAAGCCCTTGATGGTGTCTTCCAGGCTGACCAGAACGCCCGGCGTGCCGGTGAACACCTCGGCGACGTGGAACGGCTGCGACAGGAAGCGCTGGATCTTGCGGGCGCGGGCGACGACCAGCTTGTCCTCTTCCGACAGCTCGTCCATGCCCAGGATGGCGATGATGTCCTGCAGCGACTTGTAGGTCTGCAGAACCTTCTGCACCGAGCGGGCGACCGCGTAGTGCTCCTCACCGACGACGCGCGGGTCGAGGATGCGGCTGGTCGAGTCGAGCGGGTCCACGGCCGGGAAGATGGCCATTTCGGCGATCGAGCGCGACAGCACCGTGGTGGCGTCCAGGTGGGCGAAGGAGGCGGCCGGGGCCGGGTCGGTCAGATCGTCGGCGGGCACGTAAATGGCCTGCACCGAGGTGATCGAGCCCTTCTTGGTCGAGGTGATGCGCTCCTGCAGGGCGCCCATGTCGGTGCCCAGCGTCGGCTGGTAACCCACCACCGACGGGATGCGGCCCAGCAGAGCCGACACTTCCGAACCGGCCTGGGTGAAGCGGAAGATGTTGTCCACGAAGAACAGCACGTCCTGGCCTTCCTCGTCGCGGAAGTATTCCGCGAGCGTCAGGCCGCTCAGTGCGACGCGGGCGCGGGCGCCCGGCGGCTCGTTCATCTGGCCGTACACCAGGGCCACCTTGGAACCCGGGCCGTCGAGCTTGATGACGCCCGACTCGATCATCTCGTGGTAGAGGTCGTTGCCCTCGCGGGTACGCTCACCCACGCCGGCGAACACCGACACACCGCCGTGCGCCTTGGCGACGTTGTTGATCAGCTCCATGATCGTCACGGTCTTGCCGACGCCGGCGCCGCCGAACAGGCCGATCTTGCCGCCCTTGGCATAGGGAGCCAGCAGGTCGATGACCTTGATGCCGGTGATCAGCACTTCGGCGTCCGTCGACTGGTCGACGAAGTCCGGGGCCTGACGGTGGATCGGCAGCGAGCGGGCGGCGTTGACCGCGCCGCGCTCGTCGATCGGCTCGCCGATGACGTTGATGATGCGGCCGAGCGTCTCCGGACCGACCGGCACGGCGATCGGCGCGCCGGTGTCGCTCACCTCGGCGCCACGCACCAGACCGTCGGTGCTGTCCATGGCGATGGTGCGGACCGTGCTCTCACCCAGGTGCTGCGCCACTTCCAGAACGAGGGTCTTGCCGTCGTTCTGGGTGTGCAGCGCGTTCAGGATCGCCGGCAGGTCGCCGTCGAACTGCACGTCCACGACGGCGCCCGTGACCTGCGTGATCTTGCCGACAGAATTGGTGGTGGCCATGGAGTAAAGCTCCCTAGGAACTCGGTAAGTGTCGGTATGCCGTCGCCGGCGCAAATAGGCTGGGCCCTACGTGTCGGATGCGGCCGTTACAGGGCTTCGGCACCGGAGATGATCTCGATCAGCTCCTTGGTGATGTAGGCCTGGCGCGTCCGGTTGTAGGTGATCGTCAGCTTGTTGATCATGTCGCCGGCGTTGCGCGTCGCATTGTCCATCGCGGTCATCCGGGCGCCCTGTTCGGACGCGGCGCTCTCCAGGAGGGCGCGGTAGATCTGGATGGACAGGTTGCGCGGCAGCAGTTCGGCGAGGATCTGCTCCTCGTCCGGCTCGAACTCGTACATCGCTTTCGCCTCGGCACCGGCGGCCTCGGTGGCCTCGGTGGCAACGGCGAAGGGGATGAGTTGCTGAACCGTGACGATCTGGGAGATCGCCGACTTGAACTTGTTGAAGACGACCGAGCAGACGTCGAACTCGCCGGCGTCGAACATCGCCAGCACCTTCGTCGCCACCATGTCGGCGTCGCTGAAGCCGAGCCGGCGGCGGCCGACATCCTCGTAGCTCTCGACGATCAGCGAGGCGAACTCGCGACGCAGCTGGTCGCGGCCCTTGCGGCCGACGGTCAGCAGCTTGACGGTCTTGCCCTCGCCCTGCAGGCGCGTGATCTGGCGCTTGGCCTCGCGGACGATGGAGCCGTTGAAGGCGCCGCACAGACCGCGGTCGGAGCTGATGACGACCAGCAGATGCACCTTGTCGGCGCCCGTCCCGGTCATCAGCTTCGGGCCGTTGCCGCTGTCCTGCACGTTGGCGGCCAGCGACGACAGCATCCGGCCCATACGCTCCGCGTAGGGACCGCTGGCTTCCGCCTGCTCCTGGGCGCGGCGCAGCTTGGAAGCCGCAACCATCTTCATGGCCGAGGTGATCTTGCGCGTCGACTGGACGCTCGCGATCCGGTTCTTTAGGTCCTTGAGGTTAGGCATGCCGGCCCTTCAATTCCGCTCGAGGTCGTTCCGTGACCGTCTCCACAAGACGGTGGGGGGCGGTTTCCCGCCCCCGCGCGCGGTCGGTCAGGCGAAGACCTTGGCGAAGCCGTCGAGGAACGCCTTCAGCTTCTCTTCGGTCGCCGAGGTGATCTGCTTGTCGGTGCGGATCGCCGCCAGGATATCGGCGCCCTTGGCGCGGATTTCCGACAGGAACTTGGCCTCGAAGCGGTTAACGTCCTCGACGCGGATGGCGTCCAGGTAGCCCTTCACGCCGGCGAAGATCGACACGACCTGCTCTTCCACCGGCAGCGGCTGGAACTGGCCCTGCTTCAGCAGCTCGGTCAGGCGGGCGCCGCGGGCCAGCAGACGCTGGGTCGAGGCGTCGAGGTCCGAGGCGAACTGGGCGAAGGCGGCCATCTCGCGGTACTGGGCGAGTTCCATCTTGATGGTGCCGGCGACCTGCTTCATCGCCTTGATCTGGGCGGCGGAGCCGACGCGGCTCACCGACAGACCGACGTTGATGGCGGGGCGGATGCCCTTATAGAACAGGCCGGTTTCCAGGAAGATCTGACCGTCGGTGATCGAAATCACGTTGGTCGGGATGTAGGCGGACACGTCGCCGGCCTGGGTTTCGATGACCGGCAGGGCGGTCAGCGAGCCGTTGCCGTGGGCATCGCCCATCTTGGCGGCGCGCTCCAGCAGGCGGCTGTGGAGGTAGAACACGTCGCCGGGGTAGGCTTCGCGGCCCGGCGGACGGCGGAGCAGCAGCGACATCTGGCGGTAGGCGACGGCCTGCTTGGACAGATCGTCGTACACGATCAGGGCATGCATGCCGTTGTCGCGGAAATACTCGCCCATCGTGCAGCCGGTGTACGGCGCCAGGAACTGCAGCGGAGCCGGCTCCGACGCGGTGGCGGCGACGACGATGGAGTATTCCATAGCGCCGGCGTCTTCCAGGGTCTTGACGATCTGGGCGACGGTCGAACGCTTCTGGCCGACGGCGACGTAGATGCAGTAGAGCTTCTTGCTCTCGTCGTCGCCCTGGTTGATCGGCTTCTGGTTCAGGAAGGTGTCGATGACGACGGCGGTCTTGCCGGTCTGACGGTCACCGATGATCAGCTCGCGCTGGCCGCGCCCGATCGGAACCAGGCTGTCGACGGCCTTCAGGCCGGTCTGCATCGGCTCGTGCACCGACTTGCGCGGGATGATGCCGGGGGCCTTCACTTCCACGCGGGTGCGGGTCACGTCGACCAGCGGGCCCTTGCCGTCGATCGGGTTGCCCAGGCCGTCCACGACGCGGCCCAGCAGGCCACGGCCGACCGGAACGTCGACGATGGTGCCGGTGCGCTTGACGGTGTCGCCTTCCTTGATGCCGCGGTCGTCGCCGAAGATCACGATGCCGACATTGTCGGTCTCGAGGTTCAGCGCCATGCCCTGCAGGCCACCCGGGAACTCGACCATTTCGCCGGCGCGGACGTTGTCCAGGCCGTGCACGCGGGCGACGCCGTCACCCACCGACAGGACCTGACCAACCTCGGCGACATCCGCCTCGGTCCCGAAATTCGCGATCTGCTGCTTGAGGATCGCAGAGATTTCTGCGGCGCGGATATCCATCAGACTGATCCCCCTGAGGCCTTCATGGCGAGTTGCAATTTGTTCAGCTTCGTGCGCACCGAGGTATCGACCATGCGCGAGCCGAACTTAACGATCATGCCGCCGATCAACTCCGGATCGACGGAGGTGTTCACCAGCACCTTGGAACCGATGGACGCCTTGAGCGCGTCGATCACTGCGGCGCGCTGGGCGTCGTTCAGCGGTTGGGCCGTCGTGACCTGCGCCGTGACCTCGCCGCGGCGCCGGGCCAGCTCGGCCAGGAAGCCTTCGATCATCCCATCGATCGAGAACAGGCGGCGGTTGGCCGCCACCAGCCCGATGAAGCGCTTGGTCAGATCGGACACGCCGGCGCTGTCCAGGACAGCGGCCATGGCCTTGGCCTGATCGGCGCGGCTGATGACGGGGCTGCGGACGAGGCGACGGAGGTCAGCGCTCTCGGCCAGGATCTGCTTCAGCGTGGTCAGGTCGCTCGCGACCGTGTCCAACGCCTGGTTTTCGTCCGCAAGCTCGAACAGCGCGATGGAGTAACGCGCGGCGAGTTCGGATACGCCTGTTCCTTCGGATGCCACCTGATCCCTCGAATTGAGTTCGGTAGACGGTGAATTCGGCGGCCTTATAGGGTGTCAACCCGAGGCACAAACACCCCGGCCGCGAAAGCGAGCGGTCCAATATCACAGGAATCGCGCCTACGCAACGGGGTCTGGACAATTTGACTGCGGCGTTTTGAGCAACTGCGGAATCATTGGTCGCAACTGCGTTCGCCAATGACTCGAGTCGCCCTCGACTGGTCATACCGGCTGTGACTTCGATGTGGCCCCAATCTCGGCTTAATTCAAGGTTAACCAATCTGATCCACGGTCGGACCGAACCGCCCAGCCGGCCGATCCGCCACCGTTTCCGGTCGTTTCGCCACGCCTGAGGCCGGTCCAGAGAGACCAGGGGCCCTTCCGCCATGACCATCATGCCGACGCCAGATCCCAGTGCCGATGCCGGTGCCGACACCGTTGCGATCGCCGATGCCGGCACCGGATCCCGGCCGTCGAACGTCATCCAGTTCTGCCGTGCCCGTTTCACTCCGGAAGACCTGGACGCCTTCTCCGCGGTCGCCGAACCCAAGCTGAGCCACGGCCATTGGGCCGGCGTGCTGCGCGAGTCGGGCCGCGACCACGACCGCCTGCTGGTGCTTCTGCCCGAGGTCGACCGCCCGGTCTTCCGCTTCGAACGCGACGCCAAGGGCCGCTACAGCCTCTCCTTCCACGACCGTTCCGGCTGGTACGGCATCGGGGCCGGCGACAGCGCCGCCGAATGCCTGTCGATCTGGCGCCCGCGCCGCCCGCGGACGCCGTGACCGCCGGACGGAGTCCAACCGCCTTCGACGGCGGGTCATAAATTCCACCATGTAAAAAAGTGACGTGCGGCGGGATGTCGCACAGGTTTCATTGTCGAACCGGACGCCTCGTCCGATCCGTCCCGGCTTATCGATAGACTCCAACCGCCAGCATGTAAGGCTTGCCGTTCAGCACCAGGCGGCGGGCGTGCATCGTCTTGCGCGCAATCTGCCCGGTCAGCGGATCGATCCACTGATAGGTGACGTCGGTGCGCCCGTCGCGTGCCACCCCGGCCAGCGCCTCGCGGATGAAGGGCTTGCCGTCGACATCACGCAAATCCTGCAGGTCCGACCCGTTCAGCGTCGCGGTCCAGCCATGGGCGATCATCACGCCCTTGTCGTCCAACAGCATCGGGTAGAGGTCGCGGTCGATGAAAGCGCTATCATGGCCGACAAAGGCTTCGGCCGCCGCATCCGGGCCGATCCGCTCCAGCAGATGCTGGGCACGGTCGATCATGGTCAGCGCCTCGGCATCGGTGCCCCGGGTGTGGGCCGGGGCGCCGGCGGCGAAGGCGATGACCACCAGCAGCAGAAGAACCGGCAACACAGTCAGCAGGGTTTGACGCTGTACGCGCAGACGAAGCTTGGAGATCATGCCGACCATCAGCCTGAACCTGTGCCTGAAGTGTTTGGGTCCGGAAAGGATGTTTGGATTCGGAACCATCCCAGCCGTGGTAATACCATGCCCGCCGCCGCGCAATGGACCAAACGTCACAGGTGCCATGCCCGACCGTTGCAGTGCGCGAATTGGGTCAATTCGCCGCAGCTTCGCCGGACGGCACTGAGGACGCCTAAAGGAAGCTGTAGGGGTCGACATCGATCTGCACCCGGATGGCCGGCGGGATCTCCACCCGGTCCAGCCACTCCGCGATCAGCGGCTGCACCTGGGTGCTGCGCGGCGCCTTCAGCAGCAGGCGGCGGCGATGCCGTCCGCGCAGCAGGGCCAGCGGCGCCGGGGCGGGCCCGAGCACATGGACGTCGTCGCTGCGCGGGGCAGCGCGGCCCAGCGCCATCGCCACCCGTTCCACCAGCGTCGGATCCTCGCCCGACACGATCAGCGCCGCCAGCCGGCCGAAGGGCGGCATGCCGGCCTCCAGCCGCATCTCGGCCTCCAGCTGGTAGAAGCCGTCGCGGTCGCCGGCGGCCAGTGCCTGCATCACCGGATGTTCGGGCATGAAGGTCTGCAGCATCACCCGTCCCGGCCGCTCGCCGCGCCCGGCGCGCCCGGCCACCTGATGCAGCAGCTGATAGGTGCGCTCCGCCGCCCGCAGGTCGCCGCCGTTGAGGCCGAGATCGGCATCGACCACCCCCACCAGGGTCAGCATGGGGAAATGGTGGCCCTTCGCCATCACCTGGGTGCCGATGATGATGTCCAGTTCGTGCCGGCCGATGCTCTCCACCATTTCCTGGATGGCGCGCGGGCCGTGCAGGGTGTCGGACGCCATGATGGCGGCGCGGGCCTCGGGGAACAGCTCCGCCACCTCCTCGGCGATGCGCTCCACCCCGGGGCCGCAGGCGGCCATCGTGCCCTCCTCCCCGCATTCCGGGCAGGCATGGGGCAAGGGCTGCTGCAGGCCGCAATGGTGGCATTGCAGCTTGCGGGCGAGCCGGTGCTCGACCAGCCATGCCGTGCAGTTCGGGCATTGCATGCGGTGGCCGCAGGCGCGGCACAGGGTCAGCGGGGCATAACCGCGGCGGTTCAGGAACAGCATCGCCTGCTCGCCCCCCGCCAGCGTGTCGGCCAGCGCCTTGCGCAGGCTGGGCGCCAGCCAGTGCCGGGCGGGCGGGCGGTCGCGCCGCAGGTCGACAAGTTCGACATCGGGCAGCACGGCGCCGCCATGGCGGGCCGGCAGGGCGATGCGGGCATAGCGGTGGCTGTCGGCGTTGACCTTGGTCTCCAGCGACGGCGTGGCCGAGACCAGGGCGATGGGCAAGCCCCCCAGATGCGCCCGCGCCACCGCCATGTCGCGGGCGTGGTAGATCGCCCCCTCCTCCTGCTTGTAGGCCGAGTCGTGCTCCTCGTCGACGATGATGACGCCCAGGTCGGGATAGGGCAGGAACAGCGCCGAGCGCGCGCCGACCACCACCGGCGCCTCGCCCTTGGCCACCGCGCGCCAGGTGTCGCGGCGCTGCGCCCCGGTCAGCTCCGAATGCCATTCCGCCGGCGGCGCGCCGAAGCGCCGGGCGAAGCGGTCGAGCCACTGCGCCGACAGCGCGATCTCCGGCAGCAGCACCAGTGCCTGCTTGCCCTGCTCCAGCGCGGCGGAGATCGCCTCGTAATAGACCTCCGTCTTGCCCGACCCGGTGACACCGTCGAGCAGCACGGTGGAATAGCTGCCGGACGCCACCCGCGCGCGCAAATCGTCCGCCGCCGCCCGCTGGTCGGACGAAAGAGTGGGTCCGGGACGTTGCCAATCCGGGCGGCCGAGCCTCGTCGGCTGCAGCATCACCGGCTCCAGCAACCCGGCCTCCGCCAGCCCACGCACCACCGTCACGCCGCAACCGGCCTCGTCGGCGAGTTCCGCCGGGGTGCGGGGAGGCCCATCCTCCAGCAGCGCCAGGATGCGCCTGCGCGGGTCGGTCATCTTGAAGCCGGGCGGCGGCTCGGCCCCCTGCTTGCGCAGATAGGCCAGCATCGGCTTGGACGGCTCCAGCGCCGCCGGCACGCTGACCGCCATGCGCAGGACGAATCCCGGCGGCGTCATGGTGTAGGCGGCGACCCAGTCGACGAAGCGGCGGCCGACCTCGGTCATCGGCGGCACGTCGAACCGGCGCACCACCGGCTTCAGCCGGCCGGACTCCAGGGTCCCGGCGCCGGGACCCCAGACGACGCCGATCACCCGCCGGGGACCCAGCGGCACCTCGACGAAATCGCCGGGGACGAGCTCCATCCCGTCCGGCACACGGTAGTCGTAGGCCTCGCGCAGCGGCAGCGGCAGCAGAACGGCGACGCGGCGGTCCGGACCGCGAAGCTGCGGCTTTGCCGGCACTTCGCCGGTTTCGTGCGCGGGTTCGCCTTCGGGCTGCCCTGTTTCGGGCGTGTCCCCAAGAAGATCCCCCTGGAAAGCCGGGGCGGAACTGGCGGAAGTCGAACGCATCGGCTAGAGTGGCCTCATGTCCCGGGCACCGGGCGGGACGGCGCGTCGGTCAGCTTTCCGGCGCGGCCGGTTCCGGTCAACATCAGCAAGCATGGACCCTTCGTCATGAAGTTCTTCGTCGACACCGCCGACATCGCCGAGATCCGCGATCTGGCCGATACCGGTCTGCTGGACGGTGTTACCACCAACCCCTCCCTGATCGCCAAGTCCGGCCGTCAATTCCTCGACCTCGTGGCCGAGATTTGCGACGTCGTCAACGGTCCGGTCAGCGCCGAGGTGGCGTCCACCGACTTCGAGACCATGCTCGCCGAGGCCCACAAGATCGCCAAGATCTCCCACCGCGTCGCGGTGAAGGTGCCCCTGACCCCGGCCGGCCTGAAGGTCTGCAAGATCATCTCGTCCGAAGGGACGATGGTCAACGTCACGCTGTGCTTCTCCCCCGCCCAGGCGATCCTGGCGGCCAAGGCCGGCGCCAGCTTCGTGTCGCCCTTCGTCGGCCGGCTGGACGACATCGGCCAGGACGGCATGGGCATCATCAAGGACATCTGCGAGATCTATAACAATTACGACGCCTTCAAGACCGAGGTGCTGGTTGCCTCGATCCGCAACCCGATGCACATCGTCAAGGCCGCCCGCCTGGGCGCCCATGTGGTGACCGCGCCGGCGTCGGTGCTGAAGCAGCTGTTCAACCACCCGCTGACCGACAAGGGTCTCTCCCAGTTCGTCGAGGACTGGAAGAAGACCGGCCAGTCGATCCTGTAAGGCGGGCCGGAGCGATCATGGCCGACAGGGGCCGCGAACCGGGTCACAACCCGCACCGGACGTCGCCGCTCTCCTCGGAGGATGTGCGCGCCTATCTGCGGAACCACCCGGACTTCCTGGCCCAGAACGCCGATCTGGTCCACCACCTGACCCCGCCGTCGGTCGACCGCGGGCGTGGGGTGGTGGACCTCCAGGCCTTCATGGTCGACCGGCTGCGCGCCGAGGTCCGCACCCTCAAGGACCAGCAGCGCGAGCTGATCGGCACCAGCCGGGCCAACCTGAACAGCCAGAACCGCATCCATGCCGCGGTGCTGTTCCTGCTCGACGCCCAGAGCTTCGAACAGCTGATCCAGACCATCACCACCGATCTCGCGGTCCTGCTCGACCTCGATGTTGCCTGTCTGGTCATCGAATCCAACGGCAGCGACATTCCCCATGTCCACCGCTCCGGCGTGCGGGTGGTGGAGCCGGGCGCCATCGCCGAGCGGCTGGGCCGCGCCGACGTGGTGCTGAACACCGACATCCAGGGCGATCCCGAGATCTACGGCCCCGGCGCCGGCCTCGTCCGGTCGGAGGCGCTGATCCGCATCCAGGTATCCAGCGAGACGCCCGACGGCCTGCTCGCCTTCGGCAGCCGCGAACCCGACACCTTCCACAGCGGCCAGGGCACCGAACTGGTCGGCTTCCTCGCCCGCGTGATCGAGAGGGTGATCCGCGGCTGGCTGGAGCTGCCGGCGTGACCGAGCCTGTTTTGGGCTTTTCCGCCAAGCCGGATGTCCAGGACGTGCTGGCCCACTGGCGGCGCTGGATGGAGAGCGAGAAGGCGGTCTCCCGCCACACGCTGTCGGCATACACCGCCGATGTGGGCGAGTTCCTGCGCTTTCTCACCGAATTCCGCGGCGGCTCCCCGCCTTCCCTCAACGACCTCGGCGACCTGAAGGCGGCGGATTTCCGCGCCTGGATGTCCAGGCTGGCGATGGACGGGCTGGTCGGGGCCAGCCGGGCGCGGAAGTTGGCGGCGGTGCGCAACCTGTTCCGCTGGCTGGACCGCAGCGGCCGCCTGCACAACCCGGCGGTGGCGACGCTGGCGACGCCCAAGGTCAAGCGCCCGGCCCCGCGTCCGTTGACGGAGATCGACGCCGACCGCCTGCTGGAGGAGGCCGAGCGCGACCGCGAGGACCCTTGGATCGGCAAGCGCGACCGTGCCCTGTTCACCCTGCTCTACGGCTGCGGCCTGCGCATTTCCGAGGCGCTGGGACTGTCGCGCAAGGACGCGCCGCTCGGCGACACGCTGCGCGTCACCGGCAAGGGCCGCAAGGATCGCATGATCCCGGTCCTGCCTGCGGTGACGGAGGCGGTGCGGGGCTATATCGACGCCTGCCCCTTCACGCTGGCGCCGGACGGCCCGCTGTTCGTCGGCACCCGCGGCGGCCGGCTGAACGCCAGCGTCGCCCAGCACCAGATGCAGAAGCTGCGCGCCTTGATGGGCATGCCGGACAGCGCCACCCCGCACGCCCTGCGGCATAGTTTCGCGACCCATCTTTTGGCGGACGGCGGCGACCTGCGCGCAATCCAGGACCTGCTCGGCCACGCCTCGCTCTCCACAACCCAGCGTTATACGGACGTGGAGAATGAGCAGCTGATGAACGTGTACCGCAACGCCCATCCCCGGGCACGCAAGGGCTGAATGCCACAATGAAAAAGGCTCCCCCGCCAAGCGGCGGGGGAGCTTTTTTGCGAGCCTAGCGGACCGCCGATCAGATGTGCAGCGGACGGCCGTCCACCGCCAGCGCCGCTTCCTTGACCGCTTCCGACAAAGTCGGGTGGGCGTGGCAGGTGCGGGCGACGTCTTCGGCGGACGCGCTGAACTCCATGGCCAGCACCAGCTCGCCGATCATCTCCGACACGTTCGGGCCGATCATGTGAACGCCCAGCACCTGATCGGTGGAGGCATCCGACAGGATCTTCACGAAGCCGTCGGTGTTACCGCCGGCGCGCGCGCGGCCGTTCGCCGTGAACGGGAACTTGCCGGTCTTGTAGGCGACGCCCGCGGCCTTCAACTGCTCCTCGGTCTTGCCGACGGCGGCGACTTCCGGCCAAGTGTAGACGACGCCGGGGACGAGGTCGTGGTTGACGTGGCTCTTCTGGCCGGCCAGCTGCTCGGCCAGCGCCACACCCTCTTCCTCGGCCTTGTGGGCCAGCATCGGGCCTTCGACCACGTCGCCGATGGCATAGATGCCCGGCACGTTGGTCTGGAAATGGTGGTCGATCTTGACGCGGCCGCGCTCCAGCTCGACGCCCACCGCCTCCAGGCCGAGGCCCTCGGTGTAGGGACGGCGGCCGATGGCGACCAGGACGGTATCGGCCTCGATGGTCTGCGCCTCGCCGCCGGCGGCGGGCTCGACCGTCAGGGCCACGCCGGTCTCGGTCATCGATGCGCCGGTCACCTTGGTGCTCAGCTTGAAGTCCATGCCCTGCTTGGCGAAGATGCGCTGGGCCTGCTTCGACAGCTCGTTGTCCATGGTCGGCAGCACACGGTCGAGATACTCGACCACCGTCACCTTGGCGCCCAGGCGGCCCCAGACGGAGCCCAGTTCCAGGCCGATCACGCCGCCGCCGATGACGACCAGATGCTTCGGCACCTCCGGCAGGGCGATCGCGCCTGTGGAGGACACCACGCGCTTCTCATCGATGGCGATGCCCGGCAGCGGGGTCACGTCGGAGCCGGTGGCGATGACGATCGCCTTCGACGCGGTGATGGTGCCGACGCCTTCGACCTCGACCGTGTTCGGGGCGGTGATCTTGCCCGCACCCTTCAGCCAGGTGACCTTGTTCTTCTTGAACAGGAATTCGATGCCGCCGACATTGTCCTTAACGACCTTGTCCTTGTGGGCCAGCATGCCCGGCAGGTCCAGTTCCACGCCGCCGACCTTGATGCCGAACTTGGCGAGACCGTGGGCCGCTTCCTCGAACTTCTCCGACGCCGCCAGCAGAGCCTTGGACGGGATGCAGCCGACATTCAGGCAGGTGCCGCCCAGCGTCCCCCGCTTCTCCACGCAGGCGACCTTGAAGCCGAGCTGCGCCGCGCGGATCGCGCAGACATACCCGCCGGGGCCGCCGCCGATCACAACGACGTCAAAAGTGCTTTCAGCCATGAGAGGCTTTCCTTTCGCCATTCTTGCTCGTTGCCAAAAGCCGTCCCATCCAGCGGGGAGGGCAAGCGGGATGTTCCGCGGGGCGATTTATGCCCGCGCTCACGCCCGGTGGCAACGGGACACTTCGTCTCTGCGGCTACGGACGACGTGCAAGCGAAGGGCACCACCTTTGCGCAAGGCCCCTCCCCGATCGGATCGGGAAACCTTTACGGCTTCGCTTGCGTTCCAGTGGACATCACACAGCCACCGCAATGGAGACCGATCATGACCACCATCAAGAAGTTCGCCCTGCTCGCCGTCCTGGGCACGCTGCTGGGCACCACGCTGGCGGCCTGCAACACCATGGAGGGCGCCGGCCAGGACGTGCAGGCCGGCGGCCGCGCCATCGAGCGTGGCGCCGACAACGTCCAGAAGAAGATGTGACGGTCACACAGGCTATAGCCGCAGTCCGCGCAGCCTTGGAAATCCATCCATCCAAGGCCGACGTCAAAACAGCCCTGGAGCTTCATGCGGTTCGGATCGAACGCATGCGGCTCCAGGGCTGTTTTGACGATCTGATTCGCGGTTCAGATCGATTTCCAACTTTCCGCGAGCCGAATCAGCGGCTCCTGGCCTTACGCGCCGCATAGCGGGCGTCGCGGGCGGCTTTCGCCTCGGCTGCCGTCGCCGCCTGGCGCTTGGCCTGCTCGGCAAGCTCCTGAACCGCCAGCGCCTCGCGGGCGACCCGCTCGGCCTGTTCGGCCTGCAACACTTCCTGTTCGGCTGCTTTGCGGGCTTCGCGCGCCGCATTGCGTTCGGCCTCGCGGGCCTCACGGGCGACGCGGACGGCCAGTCGCGCCTCTTCGCGCTCGGCAAAGACCGGATCGTTCACACCGGGCTGCGCCTTGAACTTTTCCAGCAGTGCCTTTTTCGCGCCGGCGGCCGCACTCAGACGCTCCGAAAGCCCTGCATTCTTGAAGCCGTTCATATCCATCCATTCCGTGAATTTGGTCGTGATTCCGGCCGTGCCCGCAGGCAGGCCATCACGCAAGTCTCGTATCGGGCAAGGCCACCAAAGGCGGCGAAGCGGCGCCGGGGATAAGCGGTCCCGGCTGCGGCGCTCCCAATTTCCGGTACAAAAAAGGGCGGCCGGAGCCGCCCTTCCTCTACGAACCTGTTGCGCTCAGAGCGCGCGCAGGTTCTCGGCCGCAACCTTGCCGCGGCGCGGATCGCGAACGGCGTCGAAGGACAGCTTCTGGCCTTCACCGAGGTTGCTGATCCCGGCGCGCTCCACCGCGGAGATGTGGACGAACACGTCGGCCGTGCCGTCTTCGGGCTGAATGAAGCCGAAGCCCTTGGTCGAATTGAAAAACTTGACGGTACCGATAGCCATGGGTCAGTTCCCTTCCTGGCGTTGCCCTGCGCGAGGTTGCGCAGGTGCATCAATTCACTTCGGGAAAGAGACCCAGATCCGTGTGACGGATCAGAATAACAAAGCCCAGAGCAACGTCGACCGCCCAAAGATGGGGTACGAATCGGCAGCTTACAAGTGACAATCAATATCGAGTGGCCAGTTTCGGATGGCCGATGCCGGGCGGTGATGCCCCGCCCGACCGCCTCAGCTCTTCATCCGCTTGATGGTGTTGGTCGTGCTCTGGCCCTGGACCAACTCGGCCAACACAACGTTGCCGCCATAGCTCTGGACGAAATCCGCCCCGACCACGGTCGCGATGGTGTAATCGGCGCCCTTGACCAGCACGTCCGGGCGCAGCGCGCGGATCAGCGTTTCCGGCGTGTCCTCGCCGAAGATCACCACGAGATCGACGCAGCCCAGCGACGCCAGCACCGTGGCGCGCGCCGTCTCGTTCTGCACCGGCCGGCTTTCGCCCTTCAGCCGCTTCACCGAGTCGTCGCTGTTCAGCCCGACGACCAGCACGTCGCACGCCGCCCGCGCCTGCTTCAGCAGCGAGATATGGCCGGGGTGCAGCAGGTCGAAGCAGCCGTTGGTGAAGCCCACGCGCTTGCCGCGCAGCCGCCAGCGCTCCGCCCGCTCCGCCGCGGTGTCGCGGGTCGCCACCTTCTCCTCGCCCTGGCGCCATTCCTGCTCGTGCAGGCCGGCCAGCAGCTCGGCAGAGCGGACGACCGCGGTGCCGACCTTGCCGACCACGATGCCGGCCGCCAGATTGGCCAGCCGCGCCGAATCCACCAGATCGATCCCCACCGACAGCGCGGCGGTCAGCGTCGCCACCACCGTGTCGCCGGCACCCGAGACGTCGAACACCTCGCGCGCCTCGGCCGGCAGATGCACCGCGTCCCCGGCCGTGACCACCGACATGCCCTGTTCGCTGCGGGTGGCGACGACGGCGCCGATGCCGCAGGTGGCGATCAGGTGGCGGGCGGCGGCGATCACCTCCTCGTCCGTCCGCGCCGGCAGGCCGGTGGCCTCCATCAGCTCCTTGCGGTTGGGCGTCACGATGTCGGCGCCGCGATAGCGGCGGTAGTCGCGCCCCTTGGGGTCGATCACCACCGTGCGCCCTGCCTCCCGCGCGGCGGCGATCACCGCCGTCACCAGATCGTCGGTCAGCACGCCCTTGCCGTAGTCGGACAGGATGACGCCGCCCACATCGGGCAGCAGTTCGCGCACCCGTTCCAGAACGCGGTCGGCGACGGTGATCGGCACCACCGTCTCGATGTCCGTGCGCAGAAGCTGCTGCTGACCGGCGATGAAGCGGGTCTTCACCGTGGTCTGGCGCCCGTCCTCGATGACGATTGCACCGTCGCTGACGCCTTCGCGCCGCAGCAGGGCCAGCAGGTCGGAGCCGATGCCGTCGCGCCCGACCACCGAGACGAAGCGGCAGGCCGCCTCCAGCGCCACGAGGTTGGCGGCGACATTGCCGGCGCCTCCCAGCTTGGGCACTTCGCGGTCCACGCGCAGGACAGGGATCGGCGCCTCCGGCGACACCCGGTCCACCGAACCATAGACGAAACGGTCGAGCATCACGTCGCCAAGGCACAGCACGTTGGCGCGCGACAGGGAGTCGATGTGACGGGCAAGGTCGCTCATGGTGCCTGTCTTACCAACGCCAAAGCGGTAACGCCAGTGGATCGGGGCCTTGGCGGGGGTGACGCTCGTTTGTCACCGTCGTAGGATGGCGTTCCTGCAACACACGGCCCGCTCCTTCCGCCCATGCCCCGCCCCATCGTCGCAACCAGCCTGTCGGCCAAGCTGCTGGTGCTGACCATCCTGTTCGTGCTGCTGGCGGAGGTGCTGATCTACACCCCCTCCATCGCCCGTTTCCGCATGAGCTACCTGGAGGAGCGGCTGGCCGCCGCCCATATCGCAGCATTGTCGGTGGAGGCCGCCCCCGACCTGATGGTGACGAAGGAGCTGCAGGCGAAGCTGCTGGCCTACACCGGCACCCATGTCATCGATCTGAT
>JBKHVJ010000374.1:0-14015 GCA_046570145.1 Alphaproteobacteria bacterium | reverse complement strand
CTTGATCGGGGTCTACGTGCTTCGCCCGCCGCGGGGCGGCGGACACGGGCACGGCGTCGCACAGGAAGGTCGGTTGATGCGGATGTTCCGCAGCAGCCTGCGCATGGCCATGCGGGCGCGCTACCTGGTGATCGGGCTGACCCTCGCGATCTTCGCTCTCTCGGTGTTCGGCCTGCGCTTCGTCCAGCAGCAGTTCTTTCCCGCCTCCGACCGGCCGGAGCTGCTCGTCAACCTGACCCTGCCGCAAACCGCCTCGATCAAGGCGACGCGGGACACCGCCGACCGGCTGGAAAAGGTGCTGGCCGCAGACCCGGACATCGACCATTGGAGCTTCTACATCGGCCAGGGCGCCATCCGCTTCTATCTGCCGCTCGATGTACAGCTGACCAACGATTATTTCGCCCAGGCGGTGGTGGTGACCAAGGGCTACGAGGTCCGCGAGGCCGTGCGGACCCGGTTGGAGAAGGTGCTGAATGAAGGTTTCTCCGATCTCAACACGCGGGTCAGCCCGCTGGAGATGGGGCCTCCCGTCGGCTGGCCATTGCAATACCGGGTGTCCGGTCCCGATGTGGGCGAGGTGCGTGCGCTCGCCAACCGCGTCGCCGACACGATCGGCGGCAATCCCTACACCCGGCTGATCAACTACGACTGGAACGAGCCGTCCAAGGTCGTCCGGGTCGAGGTCGACCAGGACAAGGCGCGCCTGCTTGGCATCACCTCCAAGACACTTGAGCAGGCGCTGAACGCCACGGTGTCCGGCCTCGCCTTCACGCAACTGCGCGACGACATCTACCTGATCGACGTGGTGGCTCAGGCCAGCCATGCCGAGCGGAGCTCGACCGAAACGCTGCGCAACCTGCAGATTGCCATCCCCGGTGGCCGCACCGTACCCCTGCGGGACATCGCGACCCTGCGCTACGAATTGGAGCAGCCCGTCGTCTGGCGGCGGGCGCGGCAGCCGACCATCACCGTCCAGGCCGACCTCGTTCCGCCTTTGCAGGCTGCAACGGTGGTGCAGCAGCTCGCCCCTGCGATGGACGAGATGCGGCGCAGTCTGCCTCCCGGATACAGCGTCGAGGTCGGCGGCACGGTCGAGAACAGCGCCAAAGGCATGACGTCGATCACCGCCGTCTTCCCGATCATGGTCTTCGTGATGCTGACGGTGCTGATGATCCAGTTGCAGGGATTCAGCAAGCTGTTCCTGGTCATCAGCGTCGCACCGCTGGGCCTGATCGGCGTCGTCGCCGCGCTGCTGCCGACGGGCACGCCGCTTGGCTTCGTCGCCATCCTGGGGGTCGTCGCGCTGATCGGCATGATCGTGCGCAACTCCGTCATCATGATCGCGCAGATCGACGAGCATCTCGCCATGGGTGAACATCCGTGGGACGCCGTCATCAACGCGACGATGCACCGCGTGCGCCCGATCCTGCTCACCGCCGCCGCCGCCAGCCTGGGCATGATCCCGATCGCGCCGGAGGTCTTCTGGGGACCGATGGCCTACGCCATCATCGGCGGCCTGATCGTCGCGACGCTGCTGACACTCCTGTTCCTGCCGGCGCTCTATGTCGCATGGTTCCGCATCCAGGAGCCGGTGCCTGAAGCGGTCGAGGCCGCCCGGTCCCGCCCCGAAGGAGCGCCACGACCCGACGACCGGGCGCCGAGGAGCGGGGCAACGGGCGGAGGAGTGCCGAGCGGTGTATAGGCACGGACAGCTTCCAGCGGTTCGGGGTGGCCCAAGGGCGGGATCCCTGACGGCGGCGCTCCTGCTGCTGATGATGATGTTGGCTGTCCCGCTGTGGGCGCCGACGGCAACCGCGCAAGCGATCCCGGCCGCAGGGACGCCGCAGCTCTCTGCCGACGCCGGGCTGCTGGATTATGCCCGACGGTTGGAAGCCATCGTCGACGCCTACCCACGGCTGCCGGCGATCCTCGCCGGCGTGTTCGCACATCCCAACGGCGTGCAGCCGGCAATCTCCCCATTGCGGCTCGGCTATGGTCTGGCCGTGCTCTTTGCCGCCGGAGCACTCGCCCTGACCTTGGCCCGGCGGCTGCTCCGCCGGCAGGAAGCCGCAGCACCCGTGCTGCGCCTGATGGCCGGGCTGGCGGAAATCGCAGCCTTCTCCCTGGGCACGCTGCTGGCCTTCGCTTTGATGCGTCCGCCTCACCCGGCGGCACCTGCGATCCTGCTGACGGTTCTCAAATTGGCTGCCACGCTTATGCTGACCGACCGCATCCTGCGGATCCTGACCGCGCCGGAGGATCCGGTTCACCGCCTGCTGCCGCTCGACACCCCGGCGGCCCACGGCCTTCAGAACACCGCGATGGTCGTGGTTGCCCTGATCGCCGTGCCGCTGGGCTTGCTTGACCTGCTGCGCGCCCTGGGCTTGCCACAGGATGCGGCGGTGGCGCTCGGGCTGCCGATGGGGACACTGCCCTTCCTCTATCTGCTGTGGGTGGTCTGGCGCCACCGCCTCGCAGTCATACGGACCCTGGTCGAGCCGCTCAATCTGGATGCACGCTCGCTGCCTTTGCTGGGCATCTGGCCGGCGCTGGCGACCCTGCACCTGCTGGGACTGTGGTTCGTCGCCGCCGGTGCGGCGCTACGGCTGGAAGCGCAGACCGGGCAAAGGCTTTTGGCAAGCCTGCTGCTGGCCTTCGGCGTGCCGCTCGTGGCGCTGGTCCTGACGCGGCCGCTCAGCCGCCTCTATCGTGGGGACAGCAGCGACACCGCCGCGCCGGACAATTCCGGTCCGCAGGTGGCGCGGCTGATGCGCGCCGTCCTGCTGGCGATGATCGTACTGGGCGTGGCCGGCACCGCGATGATCTGGGGGTTCGGGCTTGACCGTGCCGGCGGACCGAGCGCGTTGCTGATGCGGCTGCTGTTCAATCTGTCGGTGGTGCTGCTGCTCGGCTATGTCGCCTGGGTGCTGATGGTCCGTGTCATCGACCGCGCGCTCCGCGCGTCGCAGCGGGGAAACCAATCGACGCGTGCCCAGCGCATGGCGACGCTGCTGCCGCTGCTGCGCAAGGTTCTACAGGTGATGCTGGTCGTGGCCGTGACGATGATCGTGCTGTCCTCGCTCGGCATCGAGATCGGTCCCCTGCTTGCAGGCGCCGGGGTGGTGGGCATCGCCATCGGACTGGGCGCCCAGTCGACCATCGCCGACATCCTTGCCGGTGTCTTCTTCCTGCTGGAGGACGCCTTCCACATGGGCGATTACGTGGAGGTCGGACAGCTGCGCGGGACGGTCGAGGGCATTTCCCTGCGTTCCCTCAAGCTGCGGCACCACCGGGGTGCCGTCCACACCCTGCCCTTCGGCCAGATCAAGGCCCTGACCAACTACAGCCGGGACTGGGCGCTGATGCGGCTGGAGTTCCGCGTTCCGCCGGATACCGACCTCGATCTCGTCAAGAAGCTGGTCAAGGACATCGGCAAGCAGCTGGCGGGCGACCCGGAGATTGGCCCGAATGTCATCGAGCCATTGAAATCGCAAGGCGTGCGCCGGGTCGAGGATGACGCGCTCATCATCGGTGTAAAATTCACCGCCAAGCCACAGGAACAGTTCGTGATCCGGCGCGAGGCCTACCAGCGGCTGATCCACGCCTTCAACCAAAACGGGATCCACCTCGTCGGCCGGGGTGTGGTGGTGCGGGTGGAGGACCAGCAGGCTGCAACGACCGCGCTCGGCTTCGCTGCACAGGAGGCGATCCGGCAAAAGATGGACATCTCAGCCAGTTGACGGGTGACGGAACGACCAAAAGACGATGCAAGGGGAGGCGACCATGCCAAAAACAAACCAGCGGGCCGGCGCCAACGAGACCGAGGAACAGCGCCGGCTGGACCAGGACCGCGAACAGGGCATCCGGTGGAAGGCCTGGGGACCCTATCTGAGCGAGCGGCAATGGGGCACGGTGCGGGAGGATTACAGCGAGTCCGGCGACAGCTGGAGCTATCTTCCGCACGATCACGCCCGATCCTGCGCCTACCGCTGGGGCGAAGACGGATTGGCCGGCATATCGGACGACCAGCAACGCCTGTGCTTCGCCTTGGCACTGTGGAACGGGCGCGATCCGATCCTGAAGGAGCGGCTTTTCGGCCTGACCAATGGTGAAGGCAATCATGGCGAGGATGTGAAGGAGTATTACTTCTATCTCGACAGCACGCCGACCCACTCCTACATGCGCTACCTATACAAATATCCGCAGACTGCCTTTCCTTATCAGGCTCTGGTGGAAACCAACCGTCGGCGCGGCCGGCAGGACCGGGAGTTCGAACTGCTGGATACCGGGGTCTTCGATGACAACCGCTATTTCGACGTTTTCGTCGACTACGCCAAAGAGGCACCGGACCATATCCTCATCCGCATCACCGCCTGCAATCGCGGCCCCGATCCCGCCGAACTGCACCTGCTGCCGACGCTGTGGTGGCGCAATCGTTGGGCCTGGAATCGACGGGCCGAGGGCAACCGGCAGAACACGCCGTTGCGGCCGACCTTGCGGGAAGTCCGATGCGGCGGCCGGCCCGCCATCGAGGCCGCCGACCCGGAAGGGGGACAAGCGCTCCTCGTCTGGGAAGGCGACCCGGCGCTGCTGTTCACCGAGAATGAAACGAATCTCACCCGCCTCCACGGACAGGTGAACCGCTGGCCCTTCGTGAAGGACGGGATCGAGGACGCCGTCGTCAGGAAGCGGCCGGATGCGGTAAACCCCGAACAGGTCGGCACCAAGGCCGCAGCCCACTATTCCCTGACGCTCGCCCCGGGGGAGAGTCGGACCGTTCGCCTGCGTCTTGCCATCGATGCCTCCGCCACAGGGCTGGCGGCGGCGAACGGAGACATGTTCGGAAATGCCTTCACCGATCTGTTCGACCGCAGAAAGCGGGAGGCCGACGCATTCTACGCAAGCTTGACGCCGCCGCGCCTGAACAGCGACGAGGCCGACGTGTTGCGGCAGGCGCTGGCCGGCATGCTGTGGAGCAAGCAGGTCTACCGCTATGACGTCGGAACCTGGCTGGACGAGCATGGAGCCGGCCCCTTCCGGTCGCGGCGCGGCGGCACCACGCGCAACGGGCATTGGCACCATATGGAGAACGCCGACATCATTTCGATGCCGGACAAATGGGAGTATCCCTGGTACGCCGCATGGGATCTGGCTTTCCACGTGGTTGCCTTGTCGCTGGTGGACCCGGATTTCGGCAAGCAGCAGCTGGAACTGATGCTGAGCGACCGCTACCTGCATCCCAATGGGCAGATCCCCGCCTATGAATGGAATTTCGGCGACGTGAACCCGCCTGTCCATGCCTGGGCCACCATCTTCGTTCACCGCCTGATCAGCGGGCGCAATCACCCGGACGATGCGCTGTGGCTGGAGCGCATGTTCCAGAAGCTGTTGCTGAACTTTACCTGGTGGCTCAATCGGAAGGACCGCGAGGGACGGAATGTCTTCGAGGGCGGTTTCCTCGGTCTCGACAACATCGGCGTGTTCGACCGCAGCGCCCCGCTGCCGACCGGCGGGCATCTGGAACAAGCCGATGGGACAGCCTGGATGGCGCTGTTCAGCCTGAACATGCTGGAGATCGCCATCGAGTTGACCCGAACCGATCCGGCCTACACCGGCATGACGATGAAGTTCGCCGAGCATTTCCTTTGGATTGCATCGACCATGACCCGTCTGGGCGACGACATCGGCATGTGGGATGAGGAGGACGGCTTCTTTTACGACGTTCTTCGCCGGCCCGACGGACGAGCCGAACGCCTGAAGGTCCGCTCCATGGTCGGGCTGCTGCCGCTGTGCGCGGTCTGCGTTTTCGACGGCAGCCTGATGAGCGCAGTTCCCGACATCGGCAAGCGCTTTCGGGACTTCCTGGCAGGTCGCCCGGAAATGATGTCGGGCATGCATGACCCGAGAATTCCCGGATGCCAGGGTCGTCGGCTGGCGTCGATTCTGACCGAGGAGCGTCTGCGCCGCGTGCTGTCCCGCTTGCTGGACGAAGACGAGTTCCTCAGCCCCTACGGCATTCGGTCCCTCTCGCGTCACCACGCGGATGATCCCTACCGTCTCTCGGTCGATGGGCAGGAGTTCCAGGTTTCCTATCTGCCGGCTGAATCGGACAGCGGCATGTTCGGCGGGAACTCGAATTGGCGAGGCCCGATCTGGATGCCGGTCAATGCCCTGATCGTCCGCTCTCTCCTTCAGTACTACCTGTACTTCGGCAATGGTTTCACTGTCGAATTCCCGACCGGATCGGGAAACAGGCTGACCCTGTACGAGGTGGCCGAACAGCTCTCCAAGCGCCTATCCGGAATATTCTTGCGGAATGAGGATGGCATCCGTCCGGTCTATGGTGGCGCCGATAAATTCCAGAACGACCCCGATTGGCGTGACCACATCCTGTTCTACGAGTATTTCCACGGCGACAATGGCGCCGGGATCGGCGCTAGCCACCAGACCGGGTGGACCGGCCTTGTGGCCCGCTTTCTCCACCTCTTCGCCACGACAACCGCCGATGCCTTCCTTCAGGAAGGAGTGGAGGCGCTGGTCCCGGCAACGCGGCAGCACGCACCACAGCGGAAGCAACACGCCTGATTGCCGGCCAGCACCGGCGGCGACAACATTGGGAGGCTCCGATGGCAATCGGCATCCGCATGTTTGCAAACATCACGATTCTCGCTGCCAGCCTGACCGTTGCCTTGGCGGCTTCCACTCCCGCCCTGGCCCAGTTCAGGTTCCTGTTCAGTGAGCACGCGCGTGGCGAGTTCACACCGGAGGATTGGGACCTGTTCAAAGGTGCAATGCGGCGAATCCTCGAACAGGGAACGGTCGGTAGCCGGGCGGACTGGAAGAACGACAACACCGGTTTCGATGGCGATATGGAGGTCGAGCGCAACTTCGATAGGGAGGGACTGCCCTGCCATCAGGTTGCCTTTGCCTTCCGGCGAGCCGGGCGCGAAGTTCCTTATCGCATGAACTTCTGCAAGACCGAACAAGGCGAATGGGTGATTGCACCCTAACCCACTGCCATAAAGGAACGAGGCCATGGCGAACGTCCCGCCGGATCGGCCGCTCCACCAGATGGACCCGTTCGACACGTCCGAACACTTCGAGATGAGCTATGTCCGCAAGGCACTCGTCCTCGGGCTTATCCTGGTCCTCCTTGTCGGATGCTTCATCGTCTTGCGGCCGTTCATCGCCGCAATTCTGTGGGCGGTCATCCTGACCTTCAGCACTTGGCCGCTCTACAAGCGGCTGGAGCGGACACTCGGCGGGCGGGCGACACAGGCCGCAACGTTGATGACGCTGCTGGTGATGCTGCTGCTGGTCGGTCCTCTGGTCATTCTGGGGCTGAAGCTGTCGGAGAACGTCATCCGGATGTTCGAGGCGCTGCACGGCACCATAGATCGTGGCCTGCCGGCGCTCCCGCCCTGGTTGGCCGGGGCGCCCCTGATCGGCGAACAGCTCAACGCAGCGTGGATCAGGCTTGCCTCCGGTGAGGCCAATCTGCGAACGATGCTTCAACCCTATCTCGGCCACATCCAGGACTGGGTGCTGGCCACCGGAGGCAACCTTCTGTCCGGCACCTCGCTGATCGCCATCAGCGTGTTCATTGCATTCTTCCTTTACCGCGACGGCCGCGCCGCGGTGCGGCGGCTGCACAATGTCATGGGGCAGATCGCCGGCGCACGGGCGAGACAGTCGCTGGACGTCGCGGCTGAGACCATGACCGGTGTCGTCCATGGCGTGCTCGGCACGGCAATGGTGCAGGCAATAGCAGCAGCAGCCGGCTACTGGTTCACCGGCGTGCCCGGAGCCTTTCTGCTGGGCTTCGTGACGTTCTTCCTGACGCTGATTCCGATGGGACCGGCGATCCTCTGGCTGCCGGCAACCGCGTGGTTGGTGTCGCGTGGCGACACCATGATGGCGATCGTCCTGGTCTTCTGGGTCGGGTTGGTCGTCGGCAGCCTCGACAACATCCTCCGCCCGATCCTGATCGGACGCAGCAGTGCGCTTCCCTTCATCGTCATCTTCCTGGGCATCATCGGCGGTTTGGTCGCCTTCGGCTTGATCGGTGTCTTCCTCGGCCCGACGCTCCTGTCCGTCGCGTACGGTCTCGTTCGCGAATGGAGCGGCGGGAGGGAGCGGATGGAGAGGGTCGAGAGCGATGTGGCAGGCCCGTCCTATGCGACGGGATTGAAGAAATAGGACAAAAAAGTCATGAGTTCTTCGAGCATGAGATTGACATTATACATAGCAATCCCAATTCAATCGGCCCATCTTCTCTATATTGAAGCTTATTTATATTTGAAGAAGGAAAAATCATCCGCCGGCTTGTTACAGTAACAGGGAAACTGTTTCGTTGTTTATAAAAATACCTATCAAAGGTAGCTATACTCACTTCATCTATTTCTAATATGTTTGGGAGAGCGCAGGAGGTTCATTTTGATCCAGTACGCATTCAAATGGATTTCGAGGTAGGCCCACACCGACTTTCGCCATTTTTCTCTATGCCTGCGCAAAAAAGGCGCGAGAACAAATGGAGCATCCATGCTCAGTGGGATCATCCATGTCAGCAAGGATCCAGTACGCAATAATGCGGTTCCCAGAATTTGCTGAAGCAATTAAACAATATTGCGCAGATAGTAGATTCTTCTTCAATCTATGCGAAGATTATGGAGAAGCCATCGAGATTCTACGTCACTGGGAGCGGTTTGACGAGCCATCGACATCCGAAAGCGTTCGGATGTGCCGTGAACTGGTGGAAGATCTTGAGCAGGAAATTCTATTGGAAATGAAATACTTAAATAATGAACGATGAAATTACCCTTTTGCCAACACAGTCGATGTCGGTCCTCGAATATCTTGTAATTCTATAATCATACTGGATACACAAACCAGCGGCACATGAAGCGCTTCATCATCGGGGGCACCCATGCGATCTTTTTGGCCTCTGCGTCTCTTGTCGAAGGGCATCTTTGCCCTGACAGGCATCTTGCTTGCCCTGCTCATGGTTTCAGGATGCAGTTCTCCCACACGCCTTGATGCGGTACCGCTCGCCAGCCAAGACAAAGCGAGTGTCATCGGAATGCCGAAGGTGCGTTACTGGGGCGATTCCCAAACCAGCGAGTTCCTGCCCGATGCCTTGGAATCCGTTCAACGGGAACAGGCTTTGCTGCAACGGGCCGAAGGCTGGAGTCCGCTGCCTCCGGCCAATTTCCTGGCAATTTCGGGTGGTGGCGAGGACGGCGCCTTTGGTGCGGGCCTGCTGGTGGGTTGGAGCGCTTCCGGAACGAGGCCCCGCTTCAAAGCCGTCACAGGCATCAGCACCGGAGCGTTGATCGCACCCTTTGCGTTTCTCGGATCCGAGTATGACGACCGATTGAAGGAAGTTTATACGACCATCACAAATAAAGACATTCTCGAACAACGCGGCTTCCTGGCGGCCATCACAGATGATGCCATGGCCGATACCGCGCCGCTCAAGAAGTTGGTGCAGCGAATTTTCGACCAGGGCATGTTGGATGCTATCGCAGTCAGGCATGAAGAGGGTGGGATCCTGCTGATCGGCACCACAAATCTCGACGCCCGCCGCCCGGTCATCTGGAACATCACCAAAATCGCGGCCAGCCGTCACCCGCAAGCACTAAAGCTCGTCCAGACCCTGTTGGTGGCCTCTGCGGCCATTCCGGGCGCATTCCCGCCGGTGATGATCGACGTCGAGGCAGACGGGAAGCGGTTTGAGGAGATGCATGTGGATGGCGGCGCGACAGCTCAGGTGTTCGTGTATCCTCCCAGCTTCAATCTCAGAACGGAAACCCAGCGGGCAGGGATCACGCGCGAACGGCACCTGTACGTTATTCGCAACGCGCGGCTTGATCCGGATTGGGCTCAGGTTGACCGCCAGACCTTGAGCATCGCCAACCGTGCGATCGCCTCGCTGATTCAAACCCAGGGCGTCGGCGACCTGTACCGCATCTACATTGCCGCCCAGCGCGATGGCATTGACTTCAATCTCGCCTATATTCCCGATAGCTTCAAAACGCCGCTTCGGGAACCGTTCGACAAGGAATACATGCAGGAGTTGTTCAGAACCGGTTATGAGCTTGCCGTAAAACGCTATCCCTGGGCAAAGAGCCCGCCAGGATACGCCGCACCCCAGGTGGAACCACCGGTTCCGCCTACGACGACTGTCAAGACGGCGCCAAATAGGCGGGATGCCGCCGAGCTTGGTTTCTAAACTCCGCGGCTCGCCACCATACCGCTCCATGCCATCAGCTTGGCACAAAGACCTGCGCGACACAGCGAATGATACCCAGTGGAGGATAACCAGTCATGGCAAACTCTATGAAGTTCAATGCTGACGATGTGCTGTTCCGGCAAGGAGCTCCCAGTGGATGTGTTCTCTGGATCAAGCATGGAGAGGTAGAAGTACTGCGCGAACATGGCGACGCGTCCATACTAATTGGTCATGTTCGAGGCGGTGAATGGCTGGGAGAGATGGGCGTCATTGAAAACCGCCGACGGAGCGCCACCGCCAGGGCCTCCATGAACGGCGCGGCGGAGGTATTCAGCGCTCAGGAGTTTCTGGACTGGGTGAGCCGCGACGCCACGCTCGCGCGGGACCTGATCCAGCGCCTGAGCATTCGCTTGCGGACGGTCGAAGACAAGATCGCCGGTGATCTACTGCCCGAGACGCCGATTTCTGTAAATGCCGAGCATGATGACGCTCTTTCCGACGAGATAGTTCCCAGCGACGCACCCATCGCGTTGATCGCACGGTCCGACGCTCTGCGGGCCTCAATCGGCGAATCCCTTCTGCCGATCGAGCGGCTGCCATTTGTAGTTGGCCGAGCTCCGACTGCAGGTGAATCCGCCCCGTTGCGGCAACCCGACCTTTGCATGCATGATTATCAACCCTTTCGCTTGTCACGCGATCATTTTATGATCAGCCGCAATCAGGATCGCCTGCTTGTGACCGATCTCGGAAGCACTTTGGGAACTGTCGTCAACGGTCAGGCAATCGGGCAAAACTTCATGCGGGACACAGCTTTCTTGCGCCGCGGCGACAATCATGTTGTCGCCGGCGGCTGGGACTCGCCCTTCGACTTCACCGTGTCAGTCGGCTAGCCGAGCGCAACCGTCCGCCGCGGGCATGGCGTCGCCGAGGTTGCACGGGAAATGCCAGCGATCCGCAACTTGGCTTGCGGGCGTTCTGACCAGCCGCGTCCGCGATCACTCGATCGTCAGACTCATGAAATGCCGTAGTGGGGCCGCACCCGGAAAATCTCATGCTCCATATACGGAGAATGCCGCTTGCCCTGTGGCTGCAATTCGCCACCGAAAGGCGGAGCCATATGGATGCGGATGTCTCTCCCAATCGAAACGCCCCCAATTCTGGAGACCGCGCTACGGCTTATGGTTGGAAGACCAACCAATCGCGCATTCAAGGACACATCATTAGGAGTTTCTAAAATGCTATAACGAGGCAGAACAATCATCCAGAGGTTAAGCACTTCAATATCGGAGCATACTTAAGCACATACATCCACGGTTAGGATTTCGTACATCCAAGAACCAAAATATAAGAATAGCCAAAGTCACACTCTAGCCCCATCGATAATGTTAAGACAGTAAACATAATTACTAGTGGAACATTAAATGGGATTGTCAACCACCTGTAAAACGCGGAAATTTTTAGTGTAACTCAACGGTATACTCAGTGCTTCGGCAAGTATTGCGGTCGATCTTAACGAACCTTACTCCCTAGGAACGGCAGAAAGGCCGTCGAACGGGCAAATATTGAGGAGCAGCGCGAGAAAACTTAATTTCTGCAATATAGCAATAGGTCAGAGAGCGACTGGGTTCACTCAGAACGGCCTCACCCAACGGATAGCCATAATAGGCAATCAATGAATACCAGCCGCCAACCTGGAGAGTTCGGATGCCTAACGAGACTGACAAAGACGTTCCACCTCAGCTCATCAACGATGCGCTTGATCGAATTCTTGCCAGCCGGGGGTTCCGAGCATCCTCGAGGAAGCAGCGCTTTCTGCAGTTTGTTGTACAAGAAACGCTGACCGGTCGCGCCGACCGCATCAAAGGCTACACCATTGCAGTGGATGTGTTTGACCGTGATGCGAACTTTGACCCATTGCTCGATCCTGTGGTCCGCATACAGGCTGGTCGCATCCGTCATTGCTTGGAGCAATATTATCTGACCGATGGAGCAGACGACCCGGTCCGCATCACGATTCCGAAGGGCAGTTACGTCCCGCATTTTGCGTTGGTGACCAATCGTTCCACCATGCTCCCATCACCGAAAGCCGTATATGCCGGTTCGGAGAACAAAGCAGGCGACAGTCTCCGAATCGAGGAGAGAGTGATCTCCGATTTGGAAAGTCAACCATCTTCTCCGAACTCCAACCTTCACACATCTCCATTGAAGCACCAATGGATCGAGGCTCTACCCAATCATATGAAGGCAGCGGTTCCAACATTCCTGTTTTTTGTGGCTTCTATACTGTCCTTGATCATTCTGGCCACGTTCTGGGACGCTTCTCCCGCACGCAAGGACCCGGTGCCAGCGGTCTCCACGGCCGTGGTGCGTGGTCCGTCACTCCTTGTACTGCCCATCTCCAACAGCACTGGCAATCCAGCCCAGAATGTCTTCGCCGACAGCCTCAGCGAAGAACTGATTGGTGCGCTCATCAAGTTCCGGAATATGCGTGTGTTTGGAACCGACAATGGCATCCCCATCCTTGCCGCCTCCACGGCGAGCAACGGTGAGAAAACCACAACGGAAAAAGCCGATTATGTTCTGAAAGGTACGGTGGAGCAGTTTGACAACCAACTTCGGGTCACCGTCACATTGATGGATGGAAGAAGCCTGCGCTATATCTGGTCTGATGCTTTCCATCGGGACTTCACACCAGCCACGCTGATCGAAGCACGGCAAAGGATATCGGCTCAGGTGGCTCGCAAAATTGCCCAGCCGTTCGGTGTGATTTATGAAGAGGAGGCACGTGGCAGCGCTGAACGAGCGCCGAACGCGTTGTCCTCCTATGAGTGCATGCTGCGCACCTACCAATATTGGCGTCAATTGAGTATCACTTTACATGCTCAGGCGCGGATGTGCCTCGAGCGAGCAGTCCAGGTTGATCCGCTTTAGAGTGCGTAACAAAACTAGCGGGGGAGCGGTTGGGATGGGTATGGCAGCCCCTCTTGTTTCCGACGCCCTATGGGCGACCATCGAGCCCCTGATCCCGCCGGAGCCGCCCAAGCCGAAAGGCGGCAGGCCTCGGCTGGACGACCGCGCGGCGCTGACCGGCATCCTGTTTGTGCTGCGCACCGGCATTCCTTGGGAACTGCTGCCAGTGGAGATGGGGTGCGGCTCGGGCATGACCTGCTGGCGGCGGCTGCACGAGTGGCATCAGGCCGGCGTCTGGGAGCGGCTGCACCATGTGCTGCTCGACCGGCTTGGCTACGCCAACGCCATCGACTGGGATCGCGCGGCAGTGGACAGCGCCAGCGTCCCGGCAAAAAGGGGGGCGAGGAGACCGGCCCGAACCCGACGGACCGCGGCAAGCCGGGCTCCAAGCGCCACATCCTTGTCGATGCCAATGGCATCCCCCTCGCCCTAAGGATCTCGCCGGCCAACCGGCACGACAGCAAACTTCTGGAGGCGCTGGTCGATGCCGTGCCGGCGATCCGCCAATGTGCGGGCCGGCCACGGCGCCGCCCGGCCAAGCTACACGCCGACAAGGGATACGACTTCGCCCACTGTCGGCAGGCGTTGCGCCGGCGGGCGATCATCCCGCGCATCGCCCGGCGTGGCATCGAGAGCAGTGAGCGCCTCGGCCGACACCGATGGGTGGTCGAGCGTACGCTCGCTTGGTTCGCTCGCTTCCGTCGCCTCGCCGTCCGCTACGAACGGCGCGCCGATATCTTCACAGCCTTCCACAACATCGCCGCCAGCCTCATCTGCTGGCGCTTCGTCCAGAGATGGTTCTGTTAGGCACTCT
>JBKHVJ010000373.1:0-6642 GCA_046570145.1 Alphaproteobacteria bacterium | reverse complement strand
GCGCCGCAGCCGTCGGATGGCGGCATCCCCGACGACTGGGACGACGACCTCCTCGGCACGCCGAAGCCGGGCGCTTCGCCCTTCCCGGACCCGGCCTTCCCCGCCGCGGCGAAGACGGCCCAGCCGTTGCCGGAAGACTGGAACATCGACGAGACGCTGCCCGATCCGGCGGCAGACCCGCCGCCGGCGGAGCCGCCCCCGCCGCCTCCGCCGGTCGCCCGGATGGCCGAGCCGGTCCCGCTGCCGGACGATTCCGTCATCGTTCCCCATGCGGTGCCGCAGTTCGTGCCGCCGCCGCCCGTGACGCCTGCCGCACCGGCCGCCCCGCCTGCTGTCGATGCGGGGGCTGCGGTCGCCGCCTTCTATGAAGGCTTCGGCGCGCCGCTGCCGCCGGACGGCCTGCCGGACCCGACTGCGATGATGCGCGGCCTGGGCGAGGCCCTGCGCATCAGCCTGGGGGCGCTGCATGCGTCGCTGCGGGCGCGTTCCCACTTCAAGGACGAGTTCCATCTGGAACAGACCAGCTTCCGCCCGGCGGGGGAAAACCCGCTGAAGCGGTGCGAGACGCTGGACGAGGCGGTGTCGGTGCTGGCCAACCCCCGCCTGCGCGGCTTCCTGCCGATGGCCGACGCGGTGCGCGAGGCGGCGAGCGACGTGCAGATCCACCACCTCGCCTATGCCGCGGCGCTGCAGACCGCGCTGAAGCAGGTGGTCGCCAAGTTCGATCCCGGCGCGCTCAGCCAGCGGCTGGAGACGCGGCTTCTCGACAGCATCGTCCCGGCGGCGCGCAAGGCCCGCTACTGGGACCAGTACGAGACGCTCTACAAGGATCTGGTGGTCGAGCTGGAAGAGGATTTCGACCGGGTGATCGGCGACGCCATCGCCCGCGAATACGACCGCTTCGTGCGTGGCGACACCGGCCGGGATCCGGAGGGCGGATCGCCGGACTGATCCGCCGCCGCTCCATCCTTCGACGCCGCCTGCCCTTTCCCGAACCGGACCGCATCCAGCCATGGCCCAGACTTCCGACGACAGCCACGAGCCCACCGCCATCCTGCCGGCCGCGACCGGAGGCGCGAACCAGGGGGCGGATGCAGAGGCGACAAGGCTGACCACGCCGCCGGCCGCCGCCACCTCGGTGCCTGGGGCGTCCGTTGCCCCAACCTCGGTCACTGCGGCGTCCGTCTCCGGCGTGGACGCCTCCGGAGGACGGGCGGCACCGGCGCCGATCGGGCCGGGCACCCTGCTGAGCCATACCTATGAGGTGGCCGGACTGATCGCCCGCGGCGGCATGGGCGAGGTGCACCGCGCCCGCCATGTCGACATGAACACCTGGCATGCGGTGAAGGTGATCCGGCCGGAACTGGCGCAGGACGCCAAGATGGTGGAGCTGCTGCGGCGCGAGGCGGCGGCGCTGCGCGAGATCCGGCACGAGGCGGTGGTGTCCTACGATGGCGTCTTCCGCGACGAGTATGGCCGGATCCTGCTGTCGATGGAGTATCTCGACGGGCCGTCGCTGCAGGAGGTGCTGCAGGGCGGGCCGCTCGATCCTGATGACGTCGCCATCCTGCTCGACCGCGTCGCCTCGGGGCTGGCGGCGGCGCACCAGCGCGGCATCGTCCATCGGGACATGTCGACCGACAACGTCATCCTGCCGGGCCGCGAGATCGCCAACGCCAAGATCATCGATTTCGGCATCGCCAAGCAGACCGCCGGCGGGGCGGGGACCGTCATCGGCGATGCCTTCGCCGGCAAGTACGGCTATGCCTCGCCGGAACAGTTCGGGCTGTTCGGCGGTCAGGTCGGACCGCAGTCGGACATCTACAGCGCCGGTCTGGTGCTGGCCGCGGCGGCGCTCGGCCGTCCGCTGGACATGGGCCGCACGCCGCAGGCGATGATCGAGCGGCGCATGGCGGTGCCCGACCTGTCGGCGCTGGCCGAGCCGCTGCGCGGGGTCCTGTGCTCCATGCTGGAGCCGGATCCGCAGAACCGCGCCCGGACCATGACGGAACTGGTCGGCGCGCTGACCCGCCGCCCGCCGGAGATCACCCCCTTCGACGCCACCCCCTTCCCGGCCGCGACCCCGGCGAGGGAGGAGCCGAAGCTGGCGGTCGTCCAGACCGCGAAGACCGGCGTTCAGGCGAAGGGCGTGGAGGCAGCCGCCGGGCAGACGAAGAAGGCTCCGGTCGGGTTGATCGCCGGTGGCGTCGGCGGTCTGGTGGCCGCCGGGGTCGCCGGCTTCCTGCTGTTCGGGCAGTCGCAGCCGCCCGCCCAAACGGCGCCCCAAACGTCCGCCCAAGCTTCCGTCCAGGCTCCTACCCAGGCTCCCGTCCAGGCGCCGGTGAAGGAGACGTCCGCCCCTGCGGCTCCCGCCACTCAGCCCGCCACTCAGCCCGCCGCACCGCCGGCCACGCCGTCCGCCATGACCACCGCGCCGCTAGGCGCGCCCGTTTCTCCGACACCTGCGGCGCCCGTGAAGGCGGAAGCGCCGGCACCCGATCCGGTCAAGCCCGCGGTCGCGCAGGTTCCTGCCGCTCCGGTGCAGCCGCTGCCGGTCACTCCGGCCATTCAGGCCGTCGCGCCGGCGATGCCCACGTCAACTCCCGCTCCGGCCCAGGTCGTGCCGGCCGCTGTTCCTGCCGCTCCGCCGACGATCACGCCGGCCGAGGCGCGCAAGAGGGTGGAGGCCGCGGCGGCGGGATTTACCTGTGCCGGCGTCGGGGCGAAGGAGACGGGCAAGGGGCTGCGCATCGGCGGCTATGTCGGCAGCGACGCCGATGCCGGCGCGCTGAAGGCGGCGATCACCGGGCTGCCGGGCGGTGTCGACATCGACGCGCGTGTCGCCGTGCGCCCCTGGCCGCTGTGCGAGGCGCTGGGCGCCACCGGCCTGCCGGCACGGGCGGAGGCACAGGGCCCGGACGCGCTGGGGCTGGGCTTCAACCGGCCGTCGATGGTCTACCGCCAGGGCGAGAAACTGGAGGTCACGGTGACACCCGCGATGGCGGGCTACCTGACCGTCGACTACATCGACATGGAAGGCAACGCGATCCACATGGTGCCGATGCGCCTGCGCCGCGACGACCGCGTCGATGCCGGCCGGCCGGTCACGTTGGGCGTCGCCAAGTCGCCCAGCGACCGCGTCTACACCATTGCCCCGCCCTATGGTCCGGCGATGATCCTGGCTCTGGTCACGCGCGAACCGCTGTTCCCGGCGGAGCGCGAGGAGGTGGAGCCTGCCGGCGCCTATCTGGCCAGCCTGCGCGCGGCCATCGCCAAGGCCGAGGCGAAGGGGAATGTCGTCGTCCAGTCCGCCTTCTTCACCACCGTGGCCGAGTAGACCGGCCGATGGACAGCGGCGGTCGGCGCCTTGCCGTCATCGGCGGCGCGCTGGCGCTCTGTGCGCTGGCTGGCGGATTTCTGGGGGTGGGGATCGACTGGCTGGCGGGGGCGCCCAAGGGGCCGGCGCCGGTCGTGATCGCGGAGCCGCCGCCGCCCATTCCGATGCCGAGCGCCGTTCCGGCCGCAACCTCCACCCCGGCGCCCGCCCTGCGACCGGCGCTCGACGAAGCGCCATGCCCGGCGGGCTTGCCGGACGGTCCGGCGCCGCGCTGCCACAGCCTGCGGGTGCCGTCGGACTGGCAGCGGCCGGACAGCCAGCCGCTCGATCTGTTCGTGATGGTGTTGCCGGCGCTGAACGGCGCGCCCGCCGCCGACCCGGTGGTGGTGCTGGCCGGCGGGCCGGGGCAGGGCGGCAGCGACGATCCGCGCGGGACCGCGGCGATGCTGGCGCCGATGCGCGCCGGCCGCGACATCGTCCTGGTGGACCAGCGCGGCACCGGCCGGTCGTCGCCGTCCTTGCGCTGCCCGGCGCTGGACCCGCTGCGCTACTGGTTCGGCGGCGTGACGGCGGAGGATGCTGTCGCCTGCCTGGATCCGCTGCGCCGCGCCGGCTACCGGCTGGAGGATTTCGACAGCCGGCAAAGTGCCGCCGACCTGCGGGCGTTGCGCGGCGCGCTGGGGGTGGAGCGCTGGAACGTCGTCGCGACCTCCTATGGCGGGGTGCTGGCGCAGGCGCTGCTGCGCGCCGACGAGGCGGCGGTGCGCAGCCTGGTGCTGAACTCCCCGGCGGCGCTCGATGCCACCTGGCTCGACCTTGACCGGTTGACCGCCATCCGGCAGGCGCACCGCCGCATGGTGGAGGATTGCGCCGCGCAGCCCGATTGCGCGCGCGCCTTCCCGCAGCTGGGGCAGGCGGTGGAGCGGCTGTCGGCGGTGCTGGGGCGGAAGCCGATGGAGCTTCGCCTGCGCCATCCCGGCACCGGGCGGGAAAGCGACCTGCAACTGTCCTGGCCGATGCTGGCGAATGTGCTGGCCCTGCGTTTGGGCAGTGCGGACGGGATGGTGGCGATGCCGGCCCTGCTCGACCGTCTCGACCGCGCCATTGTGCGGAGCGGAGGCAAGGGGGGCGTTGGGGCGGACCGGCTGGAGGATGCGGCGGTGCTGGCGCTGGTGGTGCCGCCGGCCATCTGGGGCGTGCTGGACAAGCTCGCCTATGGGCTGAACCTGACGGTGGGATGCCGGGAAAACCGGCCGCGCATCGATGCCGCCGCCGCCCGCCGCGCCGCGGCCGACCTGCGCCCCTATGTGGTGGCCGAGGCGGTGGAGACCGATTACGACGCCGCCTGTCCGGTGCTGGACCTGCCGCCTGTCGATGCGTCCTTCTACCGGCCGGTCGAATCCGACGTGCCGGCGCTGATCCTGACCGGCGCCTACGACACCTTCACCGTCCCGGCGCGCGCCGAGGCGATGGGGCGCAGTCTGCATCGGGCGACGCCGATGTCCTTCCGCGGCATCGGCCATGACGTGCTGGGCGTCAGCCAATGCGGGCGAAACGCCGCCGCCCGCTTCGTCGAGACGCTGTCGACCGGCGATGCCGGGGCGTGCGTCGAACGGCTGTTGCCGCCGACCTTCGCCTCCCGGCTTCCCGGGCCGTGAGGACGGCCATCTCTCTTTTGCGGGCCCCCCTTTTGCAGGTCGCCCTTGCCGCCGCGCTTCTGTTGCCGGCCGGCTGCGCCACGGTGCCGCGGGAACAGGTGGCGGCGGTGGACGAGGCCGCCGGGACCGCGGGCCTGCTGCCGTGGCGCTTCGCGGCTGCGCCCTTCACCCTGGCCGGCTGGCTGCGTTCCGGCGCGGCGGGACCGCTGGTGGTCTATATCGAGGGCGACGGCCATGCCTGGAGCAGCCCGACCGAACCGTCGCGCGATCCCACCCCCTTCAACCCGGTGGCGCTGTCGCTGGCGCTGACCGACCCGGCGCCGCGGCTGCTCTATCTCGGCCGGCCCTGCCAGTATGGCGGGGTGGCGACCGACGCCGCATGCTCCGCCCGCATCTGGACCTCCCACCGTTATGCGCCGGAGGTGATCGGCGCCCTCGGCCGCGCGCTGGACGAGGCGAAGCGGGAGAGCGGGGCGGACCGGCTGGTGCTGGTCGGCTATTCCGGCGGCGGGGTGGCGGCGGCCCTGCTGGCGGCAAGGCGCAGCGACGTGGCGGCGCTGGTGACTGTGGTGGCGCCGCTCGACCTTGCGGCCTGGGCGGCGGCGAAGCGGCTGACGCCGCTGACCGGATCGCTCGACCCGGCGCGGGAGACCGGGCGGCTGGCGTCGGTGCCGCAATGGCACATCGTCGGCGGCAATGACCGGGTGGTGCCGCCGGACGTGGTGCGCGGTTTCGCGGCCCGTGTCGGAGCGCCGGTGCGGGTGGTGCCGGGGATGGAGCATGACGGCGACTGGGCGGCGCTGTGGCCGTCGCTGCGGACCGCATTCCGGGCCTCGCTGGGTTCGGGTCAAGCCGGGTCTTAACGATTTCACCGCCGGCCCCTGCGGGCGTCCATTGCCAGACGCGGGCGCAAACACTATGATTCCGAAGGTGCAACCCGGTGTCCGCAGGGGCGAGACCCGTACCGCTTGAGACGATCGGAAGACCCGTATGGACGCTCACGACCTTTCCCTGGACGACAACGGCACGATCCAGGCCATCGGCATTCTCGCCGACGTGCTGGACGGGGTGGAGGGGCCGGGCGGTCTCGACACCGTGCTGGTGTCCAAGGCTCTGCGTCAGGTGATCGCCACCAAGTCGCAGCCGGCCTTCGAGTTCGCCTCCCGCGCCTTCAACACCCTGGACCCGTCGGTGCGCCGTCAGGTGGCGGAAAGCGCGGACGAGGCGGCGCATCATGCGGTCGAGCTGCGCGGCCGGGTCGGCGGCTTCCTGTCGACCGCCCCGAAGAAGCCGGTTCCCCAGGGCCCGGTGGTCGGCCAGCAGCCGAACTTCATCACCGCGCTGAACCTGCGCTCCCGCCGCCGGCCGAACTCGCCGTCCTAAGGGCTTTTCAGCCGGCCTCCTGCGGCCTCGTTTCCTGCGGCAGCGTGTCCAGCAGCGCGCAGTCCCAATAGGGGCGCGGGCCGAAGCGCTGGACCAGGAAATCGACGAACACCCGCACCTTCGGCGACAAGTGGCGGTTCTGCGGATAGACCGCGTTGACGCTGACCTCCGACGGGACGTTGCGGTGCAGAACGCTGACCAGCTCGCCGCGTGTCAGCGCCTGTCCGCACAGGAAGGTCGGCGACAGGATGAAACCGACGCCTG
>JBKHVJ010000372.1:0-24889 GCA_046570145.1 Alphaproteobacteria bacterium | reverse complement strand
GCAAGGTCTGCTACATCCTGAATCAGGTCGACACCACGGCCAAGGAAGACAATCTGGAGGCGGTGTTCGGCGCCTGGCAGCGGGCGATCGCCCAGGCCGGGCTGGTGTCGGGCCGCTTCTATGCCATTTACGACCAGCGCTCCGCCGTCGCCATCGAGGATGACGGCCGCCGGGCCCGCTACGAGGCGCGGCGCGACCACGACCTTGCCGAACTCCACACCCGCATCAACGAGGTCGAGGTCGCGCGGGCCTACCGCATCATCGGTTCCATCGACAGCCTGACCAAGGAGCTGGAGGGCGAGGTGATCCCCAAGCTGCGCGAGGCGATGGCGGCATGGCGCCGGCGGGTGCTGATCGGCGATGCGGTGTGGGGCGTCCTCCTTGCGGTGCTGCTGGGAACTGTCGTGCAGACGATGGGCGGCGGGTTCGGCGCCTTGCTCGGCTGGATGTTCGACAATCCCGACGGCGGTGTGCCGCTGCGCCTGGTCGGCTCGGTCCTGCTGCTGGGCGGGCTGTTCCTGGCCGGCCACTTCAAAATCCGGCAGTTCTTCGCCGGCCGCGTCGCCGCGGGCTTGAGCGAACGGTTCGGCGACGTCGACCTGAACCTGCGGCAGGCCTTCCTCGCCAACACCCGCTTCTTCCGGTCGATCTTCGCCAAGCAGCCGGCGGGCTGGGGCGGCAGGGCGCGCAAGGCGATCTTTGCCATCCGCGAAGCGACGGCGGTGCATGTCCAGCGCATCAACGACCTCTACACCGATCCAGCCGGCCGCCGCGCGCGGGACCCCGCCTCCGCCCCCGCCCCCGCCGCGGAGTGACCGGCGATCGCCGGCCGCTCTTTACAGGGTTGCGGAAAGGCCGTTAGATCCCTGCACCTTGCGGGCGACGGCCAACGGCCCGTGAAGGGGCGGGAGAGGGCAGGAATGGGCGTTCGATTGGCGGGCGGAAACGTCGCGGTGAGGGCGGGCGCTGCCATGCTGGCCGTCGTGCCGGCTGTCGTGCTGCTGCTCGCTGCGCCGGCCGGGCAGGCGCTGGAATCCAAAGCAGAGCCGGCCCCGGCTCCCTACACCGGCCTCGACCTTGTGACCGGCGGCGATTACGCGCCCTATACGGGGGAGGAGTTGCCGGGCGGCGGGCTGGTGACCGATCTCGCCCGCCGTGCCTTCGCGGTGTCCGGCCGCCGATACGATGTCCGGTTCATGCCGTGGAAGCGCGGCTATGACGGGGTGGTCGCCGGCCGCTTCCTGGCGACCTTTCCCTATGTCCGCACGCCGGAACGCGAGCGGGAGGTGCTGTTCTCCGACCCGGTGATCGAAGTGCGGCAGTTCGTCTACATGTCGAACCGCACGGCGATGACCTTCGATGGTCGCTTGGCCGACGGGCGGACGGTGGGCGGTTCCCGCAGCCTGGATGGGTTCCGCGGCCGGACCGTCTGCCAGCCGGTGGGCTATGTCCTGCCGCCGGAGTTGGAGGCGCTGGTCGGGCAGGGGCAGTTGGCGCGGCAGACCCCGTCCGACCTGGGGGCCTGCGTGCGCATGGTGGCGACCGGGCGGGCCGATGCCCTCGTCATCGACGAGTACAGCGCCGCCGCCGCCATTGCCCGATCCGGACTGGCGGACGACATCAGGGTTTCGGACCACCCCTATGCCGTCGTCACCCTCCATCTGGTGATCGGGCGCGCCACGCCGGGAGCCGAAACGGCGCTCGCCGCCTTCAACGATGGACTCAAGGCATTGAAGGCGCAGGGCGTATACCGCGAACTGCTGTCCAGCCACACCGTTCCGCCACCCCACTGAGTCCCGGCGGATTTCCGGCGCGGGCAGGATGGGCGCGAAGCGGGGCGGAGGGCCTATGCCACGCTTTTCCGCGCCGCAGGCCCGCGTCGCCATGGACAGGACGGTGCTTCATGCTATAAACGCGCGGTTTCGATCATGGGAAAAGGGGCGCGGGCCGTGGCCATCGACGCGTCGATTCTGGTCCTCAACGGACCGAACCTCAACATGCTGGGCGTGCGGGAGCCGCAAATCTACGGGTCGATGACCCTGGACGACCTGGAGGCCGCCTGCCACGAGCGTGCCGACACGCTGGGTCTGACCGTGGATTTCCGGCAATCCAACCACGAAGGCGAACTGGTCTCGTGGATTCAGCAGGCCCGCACGGAGAATGACGGCATCGTCATCAACGCCGGCGCCTACACCCACACCTCGGTCGCGATCATGGACAGTCTGATCCTGTCGGAACTGCCGGTGATCGAGGTCCATCTGTCGAACATCTTCAAGCGCGAGCCGGTCCGCCATCACTCCTACATCTCGCCGGTGGCGAGGGGGATGATCTGCGGGTTCGGGCCGCACGGGTATCTTCTGGCGCTGGACGCCATCGCGAACATCATCGACCGCGATTAAGGAAACGGGAACGACTGACATCATGGCGAGCTTCGACATCGACGGCGATCTGGTCCGCAAGCTGGCGGACCTCCTGCGTGAGACGGGCTTGAGCGAGATCGAGTTCGCCGAAGGCGAAAAGCGCATCCGCGTCACCCGCCCGACCGCCGCCCAGACGGTCGCCGTCCAGGCCGCCCCGGTCCTGGCGGCCGCCCCGGTCGCCGCCGCGGCCGCTCCGGCCTCGGCCAAGCCGGCGAGCCATCCGGGTGCGGTGACCTCGCCGATGGTCGGCACCGCCTATCTGGCGGCCGAGCCGGGCGGCACGCCCTTCGTCCGTCCGGGCGACGTGGTCAAGGCCGGCCAGACCATCATGATCATCGAGGCGATGAAGGTGATGAACCCGATCAAGGCCCCGCGCGGCGGCACGGTCGCCGAGGTGCTGGTGTCCGACGCCCAGCCGGTCGAATTCGGCGAAGTTCTCCTCATCATCGAGTAAGCGGGGCATTCCCTTGGCGATGTTCGAAAAGGTCCTGATCGCGAACCGTGGTGAGATTGCGCTCCGCATCCACCGCGCCTGCCGCGAGATGGGGATCCAGACCGTGGCGGTGCATTCGACCGCCGACGCCGACGCCATGCACGTCCGCCTCGCCGACGAGAGCGTGTGCATCGGTCCGGCCTCTGCGCGCGAGAGCTACCTCAACATCCCGGCCATCCTGTCGGCGGCGTCGATCACCAATGTCGACGCCATCCATCCCGGCATCGGCTTCCTGTCCGAAAACGCCCAGTTCGCGGAGATGGTGGAGGAGCACGGCTTCACCTTCATCGGCCCGACGCCGGAGCATATCCGGATCATGGGCGACAAGGTCACCGCCAAGAAGACGGTGATGGAGCAGGGGCTGCCGGTGGTGCCTGGCTCCGACGGTCCGGTGACCTCGCTGGAAGAGGCGGAGGAGGTCGCCCACCAGACCGGCTATCCGGTGCTGATCAAGGCGGCGGCGGGCGGCGGCGGCAAGGGCATGAAGGTCGCCCGCAACCCCGACCAGCTGAAGGAAGCCTATCAGCTGGCCCGTGGCGAGGCGCGCGCCGCCTTCGGCAACGACGAGGTCTATCTGGAGAAGTATCTCGGCCATCCGCGGCACATCGAGATCCAGCTCCTGGGCGACACCCACGGCACCTGCGTGCATTTCGGCGAGCGCGACTGCTCGGTCCAGCGCCGGCACCAGAAGGTGATCGAAGAGGCGCCGAGCCCGGCGCTGAACGCCGAACAGCGCGCCTTCATCGGCGAACTGGCGGCGAAGACCGCGGCGGCCATCGGTTACCGCGGCGTCGGGACGATGGAGTTCCTGTACGAGGACGGGCAGTTCTATTTCATCGAGATGAACACCCGCCTGCAGGTCGAGCACACCATCACCGAGATGATCACCGGCATCGATCTGGTCCGTGAGCAGATCCGTGTCGCCGCCGGTGCGCCGCTGGGCTACGGCCAGTCGGACATCCGCTTCGAAGGCCATGCCATCGAATGCCGGGTGAATGCCGAGAATCCGGAAACCTTCATCCCGTCGCCGGGCAAGATCGATGGCTATCATGCTCCGGGCGGTCTGGGCGTTCGCGTCGATTCCGCACTGTATGACGGTTACCGCGTGCCGTCGCATTACGACAGCCTGATCGCCAAGTTGGTCGTCCACGGCACCACCCGGAACGAGTGTCTGATGCGCCTGCGCCGCTCCATCGAGGAGTATGTGATCGGCGGCATCCAGACCACGCTGCCGCTGCACGACCGCATCATCGCCCAGCAGGCCTTCATCGACGGCAATTACGACATCCATTGGCTCGAGCAGCTGATGGCGAAGTCCTGACCAGCTGTTGGTTCCAACTGTATAGCGACAGATGCTGCGGCAATCCGTCGCAGTCCTGAAACCCCTCTCTCAAGTCGAGAGAGGGATTTTTCTTTTATGAGAATTTTCTATTGAAAGAAAGCCGGCGCCCTTTGGTGCGGTTGATCTTTCGCATTTTGGAAATGACTTCGTTTTCTCGCGTTTCCATTCGCAAATTGCGAAGCCGCCTGCATTTTCCTGCGGTTGCGGACGCATGGCCCATGGCCGCACGGCCCTTGGACTTCATAGGGGTTTTCCCCGAAGGCCATTTCCCGGGCCGGCTGTTGTGCATGGCACGCCTCTTGCTCTTTTGATCTGGGTCAGTGCGGTCCAACATCCACCCAGAGTAGATGAACAGGCTGCCCGCTCTCCGTACCCAGCTGTCGTCCGGTCCGGCGGTGACGCGCCGCCCTGTCCGAGTCCCCCTGCTCCAGCTCCCTGTTTGACGAGGCCCATCCATGCGCGTGAACGAACCGATCACCGACCGCGAAATCGTGATGGAAGACGGCATCCTGCTGGTGTCGCGCACCGACACGGGCGGGCGCATCACCTTCGTCAACAAGGCCTTCGTCGACATCAGCGGCTATGCGGAAGACGAATTGATCGGCTCGCCTCACAATCTGATCCGCCACCCCTACATGCCGAAGGAAGCCTTCGCCGACCTGTGGGTGACGATCAAGGACGGGCGGCCGTGGGAGGGATTGGTGAAGAACCGCACCAAGACCGGCGACTTCTATTGGGTGCGGGCCAACGTCACGCCGGTGATCGAGGACGGCAAGGTGACCGGCTTCATCTCCATCCGGACCAAGCCCTCGCGTGAGCAGGTGGCGGCGGCGGAGAAACTCTATGCCGACATCCGCGAGGGCCGGGCGCGCCATCTGACGGTGCGCGACGGGCAGGCGGTGGGCCGTGGCGCCGGCGCGGGATTCCGACGCTGGACGGCGAGCGTGACCGGCCGGCTGACCCTGATCTTCACCTTCATGATCCTGGCGATACTGGCGGTGGGCGGCATCACCCTGCGCGGCATGTCCGACAGCAACGCGTCGCTGAAGACGGTGTACGAGGACCGGACGGTTCCCGCGGTGCAGATCGGCGAGATTCTGGACCACATGCGTGACAATGTGCAGACGCTGCAGCGCCTGATCATCGACACCCGCGACGGCACCGACGCCAAGGTGATGGCGGGGCGCGAGGCGCGGATCGCCGGCAACAACGCCACCGTCGACCGGCTGTGGGCGAACTATCTCACCACCTATCTGACGCCCGAGGAAAAGACTCTGGCGGAACGTTTCGCCAAGCAGCGCGCCGCCTTCCTGAACGAAGGGTTGAAGCCGGCGGTCGAACTGGCGCGCCAGGGCGATTCGCTGCGGCTGGAAGTTCTGGTCCGCGACCGCGTCGAGCCGCTGTTCCAGTCCGCCTTCCAGACCAACAAGGACCTGCTGCAACTGCAGTTGACCGTCGCCAAGGCCGAGTATGAGGGGGCGCTGGAGGATTTCCAGTGGCATGTGGTGTTTGCCGTCGCCGCCGGTTTGGCCGTGCTGGCGGCGGCGGTTCTGTGCGGGCTTCTGCTTCTGCGCACGGTGCGCCGGCCGTTGGCGGACTTCGCCGCCGATTTCGAGGCCATCGCCCGCAACGATCAGACCCACATCATCGACCTGCCGGCGGCTGCGGAGTTCCACCCCGTCGCCGGCCAGCTCCGCGGGCTGAAGGCCCGCCTCTGCTATGCCGTGCAGGAGCGCGTCGAGCGCGCCCGGCATGCGGACGAGGAACGGCGCCGCGCGCTGGAGGCCATGGCCTCGACCGTGGAGCGCGAGGCCGGCCGCGCGGTGGAGGAAGTGGCACAGCGCACCGGCTCCATGGCCGACGACGCGCAAGGCATGTCCGGCTCGGCCGAGCGGGTCAGCATCAATGCGCAGACGGTGGCGTCTGCGGCGGGCCAAGCGCTGGCCAACGCCCAGACCGTGGCCGCCGCCAGCGAGCAGCTGGCCGCATCGATCCGCGAGATCTCGTCCCAGGTCGCCCATTCCAGTGCGGTGACCCGCCGGGCGGTGGAGAACGGACGCAACACCCAGGCCACCATCCGCTCCCTGTCGGAGACGGTGGCGAAGGTGGGCGAGGTGGTGAACCTGATCCAGTCCATCGCCGGCCAGACCAACCTGCTGGCGCTGAACGCCACCATCGAGGCGGCGCGGGCGGGGGAGGCCGGAAAGGGTTTCGCCGTCGTGGCGCAGGAGGTGAAGAACCTCGCCAACCAGACCGCGTCGTCGACCGAGGAGATCACCCGCCAGATCACCGCCATCCAGGCCGTGACCGACGAGGCCGTGCAGGCGGTGGAGGAGATCGGCCACACCATCGCCGAGATCGACCACATCGCCGGGTCCATCGCCGCGGCGATGGAGGAACAGACGGCCGCCACCCAGGAGATCAGCCGCAACGTGGTGGAGACCTCCACCGCCGCGCAGGAGGTGTCGTTCCGCATCGCCGCCGTGTCGGAGGAAGCCGACCGCACCGGCGAACAGGCTACCCAGGTCAAGAACGGCTCGGGCGATGTCGCCCGCTCCATCGAGTCCCTGCGCCAGGTTCTGGTGCGTATCGTCCGCACCTCAACCGGCGATGCCGATCGCCGGCGCAAGCCTCGCTATCAGGTGGAGGAGACGGGGACGCTTCTGATCGGCGGCGACCGTCTGGCGGTGACCGTCCGCAACCTGTCCATCGGCGGGGCCATGATCGATCCGGTGACCGCGACCGACGGCCGTTCGCTCGCCGGCACCACCGGCCATCTGCGCCTCGACCGCTACGGGGCAGAGGCGGCGGTCGTGGTCAAGGCGGTGGAACACAACCGCATCCATCTGGCTTTCGAAACGGATGACATGCCGCGGGACTTCAGCCGGGCGGTGGAAATCGCCACCAAGGATCGCGCACCCGTCGATGTGGCCGCCTGAACTCTTCGGCGGAATCCCATCATTCAGCATTGGTAATGGTTAAGCATCTTCTTCATCCCTCCGGTTGAGGATTGCGCCCCTGTGACAATTTCGCAAGGGATTGCTTCGGGGTTGAAGGAGTATGCTTGCCGTACTGCCGGGAGGTGCGCGTTTGCCCGCTGCTCCTTCCGCGTGAATGGAAGCGAGGCCCGGCCGCAACCATGGTCGATGCAACCACACTCGATACAACCACCCTGCGCCCCCTCTCGGACGTCGGCGCGACAGTCGGCACCGATGCGCCGAAGATCCGCACCCGCCTGAAATGGCGTCGCGGCAGGCCGGCCACGGCGGTGCCGCGCCGGCGTCCGGCGACCGACGCCGCCGGCGACGGAATCTGGGACTGGGATCTCGCGACGGACGCGGTCTGGTACAGCCCGGGCTGGCAGACCATGCTGGGCTTCCCGCCGGACGAAGTGCCGCCGCATCTCGATTGCTGGTGCTCCCGTGTCCATCCCGAAGATCTGCCGCTGGCCCGGGCGGCGCTGCAGGCGCATCTTTCCGGCGAGCGGCCATTCTATGAGTGCGAGCACCGCGTCCGCGCCAAATCGGGGGACTGGCTGTGGATCCTCGATCGCGGCCGGGTGGTGTCCTGGGATGCGGAGGGCCGGCCACGCCGCATGATCGGTACCCATTTCGACGTCACCGCCCGCAAGCGGGTGGAGGAGGAGCTTGCCGAAAGCCGGCTTCAGCTGGACGCCATCCTCGACAATGCCCCGGTCGGCGTGCTGCTGGTCGATTGCGACCGGGTGATCCGCCGGGTGAACAAGGCGGTGGCCGCCACCTTCCAGCACCGGATTGAGGACATCCTCGGCTGCAGCGCCCGCATCATCTACGGCGACGACGTGGTATTCGAGGATGTGGGCAGGCGCGCCTATCCGCTGATGCAGTCGGGCGGCCAGTTCGACGAGGAGGTGGCGATGCGCCGGGCCGACGGCACCGACATCCGCTGCCGCCTGATCGGCCAACCGGTGAAGGCGGGGAATCCGGCGCGCGGCTTCGTCTGGGTGGTGGAGGACGTCACGGTGCGCTGGCGCGCCGAACAGGCACTGAACGACCGCGCCGGGTTCCAACGCGTGCTGCTGGACACGGTCCCGGTGCCGATCTTCGTCCAGGACGTGATGGGCCACTATGTGGATGCCAACGACGCCTTCGAGCGCTGGATGGGGATCGACCGGCAGGCCCTGTTCGGCCGCACCGTCTTCGACCTCGCCCCGCCGCACATCGCCGAGGCCGACGAGGCGGTCGACAAGGCGCTGCTGGCCGACCGGAAGCCGCAGAGCTACGAAACCCAGCTGCGCTGCGCCGATGGAACGCTGCGCGACGTGCTGTTCTCCAAAGCCGTCTATTGCCGCACCGGCGGCAAACCGGCCGGCATCGTCGGCGCGGTGATGGACATCAGCGAGCGCAAGCATGCCGAGCAGGCCCTCCTTGAGCGCCAGCAGCTGTTCGAGCAGATCTTCGTCGCCAGCTGCGCGGTGAAGTTGCTGATCGATCCGGTCGACGGGCGGATCGTCGATGCCAATCCGGCGGCGGCGGAGTTCTACGGCCATCCGCTCGACCGGCTGCGCAGCATGCACATCCAGGACATCAACGCGGCGCCGCGGGCGGAGGTGGAGCGGGAGCTGCGTCAGGCCCACTACGGCGAACGCAAGCATTTCCAGTTCCGCCATCGGCTGGCCTCCGGCGACGTCCGCGACGTCGAAGTCTATATCAGCAACATCATCGTCCATGGCCGCACGCTGATGATGTCGCTGATCCACGACATCACCGAACGCTGCATCGCGGAGGAGGCTCTGCGCGGCAAGACCCGCGAACTGGAGCGTTCCAACGCGGAACTGGAGGCTTTCGCCTATGTCGCCTCCCATGACCTGCGCCAGCCGCTGCGCGTCATCACCAGCTACCTGACCCTGCTGGAGCGCGGCTTGGGCACCTCGCTGGACGATGAGGGCCGGGAGTGCATCGACTTCGCCCGTGACGGCGCCCAGCGCATGGACCGGCTGATCGTCGACCTGCTGGAGTACTCGCGGGTCGGGCGCAAGGCCAAGCCCTTCCGGCCGGTGCCGCTGGACGAGCCGCTGCGGCTGGCGCTGCTGAATTTGGAGGTCGCGGTCCAGGATGCCGGGGCCACGGTCACGCTCGGCGGGCCGGACGGCGCCGCGCTTCCGGCGGTGGCCGGTGACGACAACGAACTGATGCGGCTGTTCCAGAACCTGATCGGCAATGCGGTGAAATACCGTCAGCCCGGCCGCCCGCCGGTGGTGCGAGTCACCGTGGCTTTGGACCGGGCTTCGGGCCGGCAGGGCGGTGCGCCGGCGGTGCGCATCGACATCCGCGACAACGGCATCGGCATCGCCGCGGAGGACCACGACCGCGTCTTCGGCATCTTCCAGCGACTGCACCGCCGCGACGAGTATGAGGGCACCGGCGTCGGGCTGGCCGTCTGCAAGAAGGTGGTCGAGCATCACGGCGGCCGGCTGTGGGTGGAAGGCCCGCCGGACGACGACCTGCGCGACGCGGACGGACGCCCCTGCGGCAGCCTGTTCCGTATGGTCCTGCCTGCCCTGCCATCTCCGGCGCTGCCGGCGGACGCGAATGGGAAGGCACGGGACCGGCGATGACGGCGGAACCCCTGACTACGCCGCGCCCCCCGGTGACGGCGGTCCTGAGCCGCCTGATCGCGGGCGGCCAGCGGATTTGGAAACCCGCCGCCATCCAGGCCGCGGTGACGCTGGTCCTGGTGCTGGCCTATCTGTGGATGGGCGATGTCTATGTCCGCGTCCTGGTTGCCGAGCACCGGGCGACCGCGGCGCTCACCGCCTCGTCGATGGCCAGTACCCTGTCCAGCGCGCTGAACGAGCGTCTCGCCCTGGTCCGCGGCCTGACCGCCTTCGTCGAAGTGGCCGCCGCCGCCGGCAGCCTCACCGAGCAGTTTCCGCGCTATGCCGAGGGGCTGCGGCGGTCGGTGGTGGGGGTGCGCAACATCTCCGCCGCTCCCGACTTCGTTGTCCGCATCGTCTATCCGGTCGAGGGCAACGAGAAGGTGCTGGGCAACGATCTGCTGAAGGACGCGCGCCCCGGCTTCGCCGAAACGGTGCAGCGCGCCATCATCAGCCGCGACGTGACAATCCATGGTCCCGTTACGCTGCTCCAGGGCGGGCAGGGGCTGATCGCCCGGCAGATCGTCCACGGGCCGGGGAAGCCCTGGGGAGCGGTCGGCCTGGTGTTCGATGTCGGGGCCATCCTCGGCGAGGTGCGCTTCGACCGGGTGCCGCCGCATCTGGGCTTCGCCATCGTGACCGACACCGGCCAGCAGGTGGCGGGCGATGTGCTGGCGCTGAAGGGCGACCCGCTGGCGGAGCGGATCGACCTGCCGGACGGCCATTGGGAACTGGCGCTGGCCCCGCGCACCAGCTGGGAGGGGCTGGCCTACGCCGACCCGACCTTCCGCGGCTTCCAGGCGGCCTTCCTGCTGCTGGCCCTGCTGATCGAGGCGCTGACCTTCATGGCGGTCAGCCGCCGCTACACGCTGGAACGGCAGGTCGACCTGCGCACCGCCGAATTGGGACGGGCCAAGAACGAACTGGAGCAGTTCGCCTACGCCACCGCCCACGATCTGCAGGAGCCGTTGCGCGCCATCGCCAGCTATGCCCAGCTTCTGGAGAAGCAGCAGAAGGGCAAGCTGGACGAGGAGAGTGCCGGCTTCATCCGCGAGATCGTCGACGGGGCCGGGCGTCTGAAGATGCTGCTGCGCGACGTCCAGCTGTTCCTGGTGGAGGATCGCGTGCCGCTCGGCTGCGGCACGGTCGCGGCCGGGGACGCGCTGCAGGCGGCGCTGACAGCGCTGAAGCGGCGCATCGCCGATGCCGGCGCCACCGTCACCGTGGGTGAGCTGCCGGCGGTGCAGGCGGATGAGCGGCGCCTGCGCGAAATCTTCATGGTGCTGATCGCCAATGCGGTCGAATACCGTCACCCCTACCGCGCGGCGGAGGTGCATGTCTCCAGCCGGCGGATCGACGGCTACGACGTGATCGACGTGCGCGACAACGGCATCGGCATCGAGCCGCGCTATCGGGACCAGATCTTCGAGGTGTTCCGCCGCTTGCATTCGCGCGACGAGCATCCCGGGACCGGCATGGGGCTGGCCATCGCCCGCAAGATGGTGGAGCGGCTGGGTGGCCGGATCGCCGTCGTCTCCAGCCCCGGCGTCGGCAGCACCTTTTCCATCCATCTGCCCCATCCCGCCTTCCGAGGATTCCCCTGATGCAGGACCTGACGACTCCCTTCGAGATCCTGCTGGTCGAGGACGACCCGGCCGATGCCGGCCTCGCCAAGCGTGCGCTGCGCGACGGCCGCATCCTGTGCAACGTGGCCCATGTCCGCGACGGTGTGGAGGCGATGGAGTATCTGCGCCGCCAGGGCCCGTTCGCCGGCGCCACCCGGCCCGACCTGATCCTGCTGGATCTGAACATGCCGCGCATGGACGGCCGCGAGGTCCTGCAGGAGATGAAGGCGGACGAAGAGTTGAAGACCATTCCGGTGGTGATCCTCACCACCTCCGATGTCGACCGCGACGTGAACGCCAGCTATCTGCTGGGAGCCAACAGCTTCATCACCAAGCCGATGGATATGGACGCCTTCTTCGACGCGGTGAAGAGCATCGAGGAATACTGGTTCCGCGTCGTCCGGCTGCCACGGTGAAGGAGGCAAGACATGTCCATTGCCTTACCGGCCAATCCCAGCCAGTCCCACGGTCCCGAGCCGGAGGAGGGGCGCACCGCCATCCTGCTGGTCGAGGATGACGATGCCGATGCGCGTCTGGTCACCCGATCCCTGACGCCCTATGCCCGCCGCTCCACCGTGGCGCGCGCCACCTCGCTGAAGGAGGCGCGGGCCTGGCTGCACCGCAATGCCTGCGACGTCGTGCTGCTCGACCTGTCGCTTCCCGACAGCTTCGGTCTGGAGACGGTGACCCGCCTGCATGCCGACGCGCCGTCGCTGCCGCTGGTGGTGCTGACCGGCTATGACGACGAGGATTTCGCGCTGGAGATCCTGGCCCACGGCGCCCAGGACTATCTGGTGAAGGGCCAGACCGACGGGCCGCCGATGTGGCGGGCCATCCAGCACGCCATGGCCCGCAAGCGGCTGGAGGAGGAGTTGCGCCTGTCGGAGGAGCGGCTGCAGGGCATCATCGGGCTGGCGCAGGACGCCATCCTGACCACCGACGAGAACCTGAACATCACCCTGTTCAACCGGGCGGCGGAAAACCTGTTCGGCTACGATGCCGACGACATCATTGGCCGGCCGCTGTCGCTGCTGATCCCGGAGCGCTTCCGCCCCGACCACGAGGTCCACATCGCAGGATTCGCCGCGTCGGAGATGCAGGCGCAGGTGATGACCAACCGGCGCGAGGTGCAGGGGCTGACCTCCGATGGCCGGGAGTTCCCGGCCGAGGTATCGATCGCCAAGCTGCACCATGCCCGCGGCCTGCTGTTCACCGCCGTCATCCGCGACGTGTCGGAGCGAAAGCGGGTGGAGAGCGAGCTTCGCCGCATGGCGACCACCGATCCGCTGACCGGGCTGAACAATCGCCGCCGGTTCATGGAACTGGCGGAGGTCGAGATGTCGCGGCTGCGCCGCTACGGCCGCCCGGTGTCGGTGCTGATGCTGGACATCGACCGCTTCAAGGCGATCAACGACACCCACGGCCATGCCGTGGGAGACCGGGCGCTGGTCCGGCTGGCGGATGTCTGCCGTGCCGAATTGCGCGACACCGACCATATCGGCCGGCTGGGCGGGGAGGAGTTCGCGATCATCCTGCCCGAAACCCCGCTGGCATCGGCGACCGAGGTGGCGGAACGGCTGCGTCACCGTCTGGCCATGGTCGACGTGGCGCAGCAGCCGGGCGGCAGGTTCCTGCGCATGACGGTCAGCATCGGCGTCGCCGTGTGCGGCGATGAGGACGCCAGCATCGAGCGCGCATTGGGCCGCGCCGACCGCGCGCTGTACGAGGCGAAATCGCTGGGCCGCAACCGCGTCGTCGTCAGCGACGGCTATCCCGGACCGGCCTTCGCCACCACATCCATCCCAACCTCCATCGCGAGCTGACGGCCTGTCCGAGGAAAAATGACCGAAGGAATGATGTCCGAAACCTCCGGCCAGGAAGCGGTGCTGCTGGTCTCCGGCGACGCGTTGCGCGCACGGCAGCTTGCCATCGCGCTGGGTGGCATTCCCCTGCGGGTGGATTCGGTCGATGCGGCGCTGGACCGATTGAGCGGCGGTGCCGCTGCGGCGGGAGAGCGCGTCGTGCTGATTGACGTCGTCGGCAGCGCCGCCGATGCCGCTCCCGGTCATGCCGCGGTCGAGGCGCTGGTCCGGCTGGACCCGGTGCCCGCCGTGCTGGTCCTGTTGCCGGATGGGCAGCAGGATGCCGGGGCATCCTTCATCGCGGCCGGCGCGCAGGATGCGTTGCCGGCCGGCGATGCCGCCGCCCTGCGCCGCGCCATCGCCGCCGCCCGCCGGCGTCAGGCGCGGGAAAACCGATTGCGTGCGGCTCTTGCCGGTGCGGAGCGGGCCGGGGGCGAGGCGGGGGAACTGTTCGATGCCGCCGCCGCCGCGGTGGAGGCTGCGCTCGACCCCATGCTGGCGCTGACCGCCGCTGCGCTGGAATCGCCGCTGCTGCCGAGCCAGCAGGACCGGCTGGCCGCTGTCCGGACCGCGGGCACCACCCTGCGTGCGACGCTGTCGGCCCTGCGTCCGGCGACGCCGACGGCCGCGGCGGTCGAGACGTTGACCCTTGGCGATCTGGCGGGCGTCGCGAAGACGATTGCGGTGGATGGGGGCGCCGACCGACGTTTCACCGGCGATGCTGACGAGTTGCGCTCCCTGCTGGTCCTCCTGACGGCGGAGACGGGGGCGGGGCTGTCGGTGTCCCTTCAGCCGGCCGGGGAGGCGGCCGAGCTGATCCTCCGCCGGCGGGGGGCGGGGCGGCTGCGCCCGCTGGTGCTGGCGGTGGCCGCGCCGCAGGTCCGGCGGCTGGGGGGACGCCTGCTTGCGGACGGCTCGGCTGGCGCGGGTGCGGATGGCGGCGCCGGGGAATGGCTGACCGTCCGCATCCCTGTGCAGCTGCCGGCCCGAGCCGATGCGTCGCCGGCCGCCCTTTCGGTCCTGCTGGTTGAGGACAACCCCATCGGCCGGCTGGTCGCCGCCGGTTTCTTCAAGGCGCTGGGCCATGCGGTGACGACGGCGGAGGATGGTGCCCAGGGAGTGGCCGCGGCGACCGAACGGCGGTTCGACCTGATCGTGATGGACGTGCAGATGCCGGTGATGGACGGGCATGAGGCATCGCGCGCCATCCGTGCGCTGCCGGGCGAGGCGGGCCGCGTGCCGATCGTGGCGCTCACCGCCGGCACGGATGCCGAGGACGACGCCCAATGCCGCGCCGCTGGAATGGACGACTGCCTGCACAAGCCGCTGACCATGGACCGGTTGGGCGCCGTGCTGGAGCGCCTGTTCCCCGGCCGTGTTCCGCCGGGCGGCTGATGCTGGCCCGATACAAATTGTCGAGAGATTTACAGGCTTAAAATCATATTCCACCTGCCGGTAACCGGCCTTCGGTTGCCCGTCGCCGGTTCGGACGGTATCAGTGGAAGGCGGCGAATTGGCTGGAGGATCGGGGATGGCTATGCAGACGATGGACTACTCCCGGCACCGCATCCTGGTCGTGGAGGACCAGCCCTTCGTACGCCGCACCATCGTCCAGATCCTGGGCCAGATCGGCTTCCGCGACGTGGCCGAGGCCGACAACGGCGAGTCGGCGATGTACGAGTGCATCCGCGTCAATCCCGACCTGATCGTCTGCGACATCGACATGAAGCCGGTCTCCGGCCTTCAGTTCCTGGCCCATCTGCGCGCCAGCACCGAGGCCGCCAATCCCCGCGCCCCGGTGGTCTTCCTGACCAACCACACCGAATCCGAGATCGTGAAGCAGGCGATGGCGCTGGGCGTCAACGGCTTCGTGGTCAAACCCCCGTCCTTTGCCGCGCTGAAGGAGCGGATGGACAGGCTGCTGGGGGGACGGTGAGGCTGCGTCCGGGCATTCTGGTCCTTCCGCTTGTGCTGACGGCCTGCTCCGGAGAGCCGTCGGAGGGCGACATGCGCAATCTGGTGGAGACGCACACCCGCCGCACACTGGAGCGGCAGGGCAATGCCGCCTTCCGCTCCTTCGACAATTTCCGCAAGCAGGGCTGTGTGGAGGCGAAGCTGAAGAACGGGCAGGGCGGCAGCGGGCAATATGACTGCTACTACGCCGCCACCTTCGTGCCGCAGCGGGGACAGCCGCCGTTGACCGTCAACGGCAAGGGGCGCTTCCGCCGCACCGACAAGGGATTGGCCTTCGAGGACCTGGGCGCCCAACCGCGCTGAAGCCCTTCAGCCGCCGCGGGCAAGGCGGGACAGGGTCGCCAGCGGATCGCCGGTCTCCTCGCCGAAGCAGACCTCCACGTCGTCGCACACCTCGCAGTTGGGCGACTTGCACAGCATCAACCCCTCGCGCTCGCAAAGCTGCCGGTAGAAGAATTTCTTCCACTTCATGTCGCCGGCATTCAGCGCCACCAGCGCCGGGAAATGACGGCGGAACATCGTGTTCAGTTCGCCCCGGTCGTGGAACCCCATATCCTGCCAAAGATGGTTCGGCTCCAACGACCGGCGGCCCAGGATGGCGGCCAGCCAGCGCTCCTCATCCGCCCCTCGCGCGCCATGGTCGGTCAGAAACGCGCGCAGGTCGGCCTCCTCGATGGCATCCTCGCCGGCGTCCGCCTCAATGGGGAGGGATGCAACCGCGGCGGCGAACTGCGGGGCATGGCGGGTGGCCATTTCCGCAAGATCGGCCTTGGTCAGAGCGAGCGCCTGGGTCATCGTCCGCGCCCCATCCGCGGCGGCAAGCGCCAGGATGCGGCCGAAGATCATGCGGTCGGCGGCGATATCGTCCGGGTCCGTGCAGTCCGGAGCGCAGGCAGGCGAATGGGCTGAGAGCTTGGACATGTCCATCTCCACCGGCTGTAAGCACCCGCGACGCCTGCTATCCTGACCCAGGATGCTGCATGTGCGAAAGACGCTCTCCCAGCTACGGACCTGCGGCATTGCGCCGCATCCTTCCGGGCATCACCCCAGTCGGGCCATCGCCTCAGTCGAGACGGGCGTCGATCTCTTCGGCGAAGCGCTCGAAGAACGCGGCCAGCACCCGGTCGGTCTTTGCCTGCACCAGCTTCACCGCCAGCCGGCCGACGGCCCCGCCCAGTGCAACCGTCAGGCTGTAGGTCAGCAGGGTGCGTCCGCCGCCATCCTCCGCCAGGACCACCAGCGCCTCGCCCTTCACGGCGCCGGCCAGCCCGCCGTTGCCCTGCGCGATCAGCCGGTAGCGATGCAGGCCATCCTCCGGCTCCAGTTTCAGCCGGCCGGAGAAGCGGGCCTTCATCGGACCCAGCGTGGTGCGCACCCGGGCGGCATAGTCGGTGGGGGACAGCCGCTCCATCTCCTCCAGGACGGGGATGCAGCGCATCAGCACCACCGGGTCGCAGAGCGCCGCGAACACGCGGTCGCGCGGCCCGGGGACGCTGTGGGTGCCGGTGATGTCCATGCGCCGTCTTCCTCTTTCGCAATCCCGCTCTTTCGCAATCCCGGTGCAACGGCCGGGCAGACACATCTGGTATTGATCGCGGCCGGAACCAAGCCGGCGAACGCCACCATGAGGACGGAACCCATGCGACAAGCCGCCACGACGCTGACGATCGCCACCCACGGCACCGGACTGGTCGAAGTGACGGCCCCGGTGCGGCGATGGGTGGCGGAGCAGGGCATGACCACCGGCCTGCTGACGGTCTTCTGCCGCCACACGTCCGCCTCCCTGACGATCCAGGAGAATGCCGACCCCGACGTGCAGGCCGACCTGCTTCGCTTCTTCCGCCGGCTGGTGCCGGAGAACCCGTCGCTCTACGACCACACCACCGAGGGGCCGGACGACATGCCAGCCCACATCCGTTCCGCGCTGACCGGCGTCAGCCTGTCGATCCCGGTGACGGAGGGGGAGCCGGTCCTGGGCACCTGGCAAGGCATCTACCTGTTCGAACACCGCGACCGCCCCCACCGGCGCGAGATCGCGCTGCATCTGCTGGGAGACTGAGGCCGTGGGGAACCGGAGAGGGCGGTCCGTCTGAAATATCTTTCATCCGGTCGCAAGGCGCCGGTCAACGGCGGCACCCTAGATTGCGGACAACACCGGACAGCCGGAACCGCATCACTGGAGCGTTGTCGCCATGACCACCATTCCCTCCACCACGCCGCACCGTCCGAACCGCCTGCGCCGCACCGTCGCCGCCCTGCTGCTGGGCTCCACGGTGCTGACGGGGCCGGCGCTGGCCGGATGGGCGGCATCGCACGCGCAGCAGTCGGCCACGCCGCCCGCCGTGACGATGCTGCAGGACACCCCCTCCACTTTCGCCGATCTCGCCGCCAAGGTCAGCCCCGCCGTCGTCAACATCGCCGCGACGCAGGAGGCCAAGGCCGAACCGCGGGCGCAGCGCGGCCCGGCCATCCCCGGCTTCCCGCCCGGCTCTCCCTTCGAGGAGTTCTTCCGTCAATTCCAGGATCAGTTGGGCCGGAATGGCGGTCCGGACGGCGATCAGGGTGACCAGAGCCCGGGACCGGGCGGCAAGAGCGGAGCGCTCGGCTCCGGCTTCATCATCGACGCGGCCGGCTTCGTCGTGACCAACAACCACGTCATCGACGGCGCCAGCGAGATCACCGTCACCCTGCAGGACGGAACCGCCATGCCGGCCAAGGTGATCGGCCGCGACGCCAAGACCGACATCGCCCTGCTGAAGGTGGAGCCGAAGAAGCCGCTGCCGTCGGTCGACTGGGCCGACAGCGACAAGACCCGCGTCGGCGACTGGGTGATGGCGGTCGGCAACCCCTTCGGTCTGGGCGGCACCGTCACCAAAGGCATCGTGTCGGCCCGCGGGCGCGACATCCACAGCGGGCCGTATGACGACTACTTCCAGCTCGATGCCGCCATCAACCGCGGCAATTCCGGCGGCCCGACCTTCGACCTTGCCGGCCGGGTGATCGGCATCAACACCGCCATCTACTCCCCCAACGGCGGCTCGGTCGGCATCGGCTTCGCCATTCCGTCCAACCTGGCCAAGGACGTGGTGGCGCAACTCAAGGAGTCCGGCAAGGTCGAGCGCGGCTGGCTCGGCGTGAAGATCCAGGAGGTGACGCCGGACATCGCCGACAGCGTCGGCCTGCCCGCCGCCAAGGGTGCCCTGGTGGCCGACGTCACCGCCGACAGCCCGGCCCAGCGCGCCGGCTTGCGCCAGGGCGACGTGGTGCTGAGCTATGCCGGCAAGCCGGTCAACAGCCTGCGCGACCTGACCCGCAATGTGGCCGACACCAAGCCCGGCGATACGGTCGAGCTGAAGGTCCTGCGCGGCGGCCGTGAAACGGCGGTGCAGGTCCGCATCGACCGCCTGAGCGAGCAGCCGCAGGTCGCGTCGGCCGATACCGACGGCGGCAGCGGCGCCGGCCCGCAGGCCGAGGTCGCGCCGGTGAAGGGGCTGAAGCTTGCCCCGCTCGACCAGGCGGCGCGCAAGCGTCTGGGCATCGGCGAGGATGTCCAGGGCGTGGTGGTGACCGGTCTGTCGGGCAGCGTCGACGTGCCGATCCGTCCCGGCGACGTGATCGAACGGATCGGCGACGCCGAGGTGAAGAGCCCGGCCGATGTCCGCCACCATGTGACCGAAGCAGAGAAGGCCGGACAGAAGGCGCTGCTGATGCTGATCAACCGTCAGGGCAACGAGTCCTTCGTCGCGCTGAAGCTGAAGGCTTGAGGCGGTCCGCCGCCTGAGTGACGGAAGCCCGGCCGGGCGCGGCATGCTCGCGCTTGGCCGGGCTGTTTTGGGAGGCTACACTCGTGCTCATGAAGATTCTCGTCATTGAAGATGATCGCCAGGCCGCCAGCTATCTCGCCAAGGGGCTGAAGGAGGCGGGCCATGTGGTGGACGTCGCCAACGACGGGAAGGAAGGCCTGTTCCTGGCCGGTGCCGAGCACTACGACGTCATGATCGTCGACCGCATGCTGCCCGGCCGCGACGGGCTGTCGCTGGTCCAGGTTCTGCGGGCGGCCGGCAACGACACGCCGGTCCTGTTCCTGTCGGCGCTGGGCAGCGTCGACGACCGGGTGAAGGGCTTGAAGGCCGGCGGCGACGATTACCTGACCAAGCCCTTCGCCTTCTCCGAGCTTCTCGCCCGCATCGAGGTTCTGGTGCGCCGGCGCGGCGCGGCCCAGCCGCAGACCCGGCTGGTGGTGGGCGACCTGGAACTGGACCTGCTGTCGCGCAGCGTCAAGCGCGCCGGCAAGGCCATCGACCTGCTGCCGCGTGAGTTCTCGCTGCTCGAATATCTGATGCGCAACGCCGGCAGCGTGGTGACCCGCACCATGATGCTGGAGAATGTCTGGGACTATCACTTCGATCCCCAGACCAACGTCATCGACGTGCACATCGCCCGTCTGCGCCAGAAGATCGACAAGGATTTCCCTACCCCCCTGATCCACACCGTGCGCGGCGCCGGCTACAGCCTGCGCGTGGCGGAGGGGTGACGGGGCTTCATGGAGTTCGGCCTTTGTTGAAGGGCGAGGCCCATTCCGGCGGCCTGCACGGCTTCCTCGCCGCCGGTCTGCGGCTGGTGCGGACCACGGCGTTCCGGCTGGCGCTGCTCTATCTGGCGATGTTCGTGCTGTCGGTCGGGCTGATCCTGGGCGTGGTCTATCGCACCACCGCCGGCTTCCTGGAGCAGGAGATCGGCGAGACCATCGCGCTGGAGGTCGCCGGGCTTCAGGACCATTACCGCATCCACGGCCTGCCCGGTCTTGTCGACGTGGTGCGGGCGCGCAGCGCGGTTCCCAACAACAACTCCATCTATCTGCTGACCACCTCGGCCGGGGTGATCCTGGCCGGCAACCTGTCGGGCTGGCCGGCGGCGGTGCCCAATGCCAGCGGCTGGACCCATTTCAAGGTCGCCGACTATGGCGGGGTCACCAACCGGCCGTCCACCGCGCAGGCCGTGACATTCACCCTTCCGGGACAGTTCCGCCTGCTGGTCGGCCGCGACATGAGCGAGATCGACCAACTGCGCACCCGCATGTTCCGTTCGCTCGGCTGGATCCTGGGCTCCACCGCCCTGCTGGGTCTGGGGGGCGGGCTGCTGATGAGCCGCGGCGCGATGCGACGGATCGAGGCGATCAACCGCACCACCCGCCAGATCATGAGCGGTGACCTAAGCGACCGGGTGCCGCGCTTCGGCGGCGGCGACGAGATGGACCGGCTGGCCGGCAACCTCAACGCCATGCTGGACCGGATCGAGCGGCTGATGACCGGGATGCGGCAGGTGACCGACAGCGTCGCCCACGACCTGCGCACGCCGCTGACCCGCCTGCGCTCCCGCATCGAGTTGGCTCTGCTGCACGAGACCGAGGATCCGGAGGTCTACCGCACCGTCCTGCAGGACACGATTGCCGAGGCGGACCGGCTGCTCGCCACCTTCAGCGCCCTGCTGTCGATCGCCGAGGCCGAATCGGGCGCCAAACGGCAGGATTTCGTGGCGGTCGATCTGGCCGAGGTGGTCGAACTCGCCGCGGACCTCTACGAACCGGTGGCGGACGAGCGCGGTCAGCGGCTGAGCGTGGATGTCCGCGGCAAGCCGACCGTCCACGGCAACGGCCAGCTTCTGGCCCAGGCGGTGTCGAACCTGCTGGACAACGCCATCAAATACACGCCGGAGGGCGGCACCATCTCGCTGGTGCTGGAAGGCCCGGCGCCCGGCCGCGCCGCCTGCATCTCCGTGGCCGACAGCGGTCCCGGCATCCCGGCGGAGATGCGCGACAAGGTGCTCCAGCGCTTCGTCCGGCTGGACACCGCCCGTGCGTCGCCCGGCAACGGGTTGGGGCTGAGCCTCGTCGACGCGGTGGCGACGCTGCATGGCGCTCGACTGGAGCTTGACGACAATGCGCCGGGTCTGCGGGTCAGCCTGATATTCCCGCCCGAAGCGCGGCGTTAGGCGGTCACCGTCAAAAAAGCCCGCTCCAAAAAAAAGCCCGCCATGTGGCGGGCTTTCAAAGTGACATCAGCGAGAATGACTCCTTGGCGTCCCTTCTGATATGGGGCGTCGCCGACCGGCTTCCAGACTCATCTTCGGACTACCGCCGACGGCCTAGCCTGCTGACTTTCCGCAACGTCGGGTGGACTTGAGCGTTCTCCCCCAGGGCCGTCCGTCCGGCGGCCGCGCAAGTGCGGGAGTTCCGAGAGATGGCGATACCCAGCCGCCCAACCGCCCATCAGGCCGCTTCCCCGGGCGCCGTCACGCCCGGCCGGACCGGCGGCGGGCCGACGCAGGACGAGCCGCCGGCGCGGGCCAAGCGCGGCGAACTGGCCGTCTTCACCTGGAAGGTGCTGATCGTCGCCGGGGTGGCCGCGCTGGCGCTGTTCCTGTGGAAGGTGTCGGGCACGCTGCTGCTGATCTTCACCGGCGTGCTGTTCGCCATCCTGCTGCAGCGCCTGACCGGTTATGTGCGGCAGGCGACGGGGCTGGCCCATGGCTGGGCGCTGGCCATCGTGCTGGTGGCGCTGGTGCTGCTGGTCGGCGGCGGCGTCTGGCTGATGGGCACCTCGATGACGGCGCAGATCGGCCAGTTGCAGGAGCAGGTGACCAAGGCCATGGGCATGCTGCCGGATGCTTGGCGGCAACGCATCATGGACCAGGGCAAGGACTGGCCCTGGATGAGCCAGTTGAGCGGCTTCGCCTCCGGCGTCGCCTATGTCATCGGCGACGCGGTGGTGGTCATGTTCGCCGCGCTTTATCTGGCGGCATCGCCCGGCGTCTACCGGCGCGGCGTGGTGCTGCTGGTGCCGCCGCAGGGGCAGGAGCGGGCCTGGGAGGTGATGGACGTGGCCGGCGACAGCCTGTGGAAATGGCTGATCGGGCAGCTGGTGGCGATGGCCGCGGTGGGCACGCTGACCGGCGTCGGGCTCTGGCTGCTGGGCATTCCGTCGGCTCTGGCCCTGGGGCTGGTGGCCGGACTGCTTGAGTTCATTCCGCTGATCGGCCCTTTCCTGGCGGCGATTCCGGCGCTGTTGATCGCCTTCGCCCAGTCGCCGCAGGATGCGGCGTGGGTCGCCGGGCTCTATCTGATCATCCAGCAGGTGGAGGGGAATCTCGTCACCCCGCTGCTGCAGAAGCGGGTGGTCGATTTGCCGCCGGTGATCACCATCGGCGCCATCGCCGCAGGCGGCGTGCTGTTCGGCATCCTCGGCATGTTCCTGGCAACGCCGATCGCCGTGGTCGTGCTGGTGCTGGTCAACCTGCTCTACATCGAGGACAAGCTGGGCCAGCCCAGGCACTTCCCCAACAGCGACTCCTGACCCGTCCGCCCACCGTCAACCCTCTGCCGCCGGGGCGGTGGCGGGCTGGTCGGTGCGGGAGGAGCGCAGCGGCAGTTCCTTCAGGAACAGGGTCATGGCGAAGGAGACGACCGCCAGCGCGGCGGCCAGCAGGAACAGGGTGGCGAAACCATGTTCCAGTGTCGCCACCACCCCACCGCGGACGGCCGGGGGCAGGTCGGCAAGGGCGGCTGCGCCATGATCCAGCACCGCGCGGCCGGACAGGCCGGCTCCCTCCAGCCGCTCGGACACCACGGCGTTGAACACGGCGCCGAACACCGCCACGCCGACCGAGCCGCCGAGCGAGCGGAAGAAGCCGACCGACGCGGTTGCCGCCCCCAGGTCGCGCTGCTCCACCGCGTTCTGCACGGCGACCGTCATCACCGGCATCACCAGCCCCAGGCCCATGCCCAGCGGCACCAGGATCAGCGTCGACCACAACCCGCTGGCGGCCAGTTCCGGCAGGGTGCCGAGCAGGGCGTACATCATCCCCGACAGCGCGAGACCGACCAGCGGGAAGGCCTTGTAGCGCCCGGTCCGCGCGATCAGCCTGCCGCCGCCGACCGAGCCGAAGGTCATGCCCAGCACCAGCGGTAGAAGCAGCAGGCCGGACACGGTGGCGCTGGCCCCCTGAACCAGTTGGAGATGTAGCGGCAGATAGACGATGCCGGCGAACAGCACCATCGCCGAAACCGCGACCACCGGCGTCGCCACCGCGACCACCGGGCGGCGGAACAGGTGCAGCGGCAGGATCGGCTCTTCGATCCGGTGCTCGTGCCACAGGAAGACAGCCAGCATGGCGAGGCCCGCCGCCAGCAGGCCGAGGGCCGCCGGGCTGCCCCAGCCCATCGCTTCGCCGCGGGTGGCGTAGACCAGCAGGCAGGTGACCGCCCCGGTCAGCAGCGCCGCGCCCGCCACGTCGATGCGCGGCTTGGCCCGGCCGGCGGGCAGGCGCGACAGGGTGCTGCGGGTCATCGCGAAGGCCGCCACCCCCAGCGGCAGGTTGATCAGGAAAATCCAATGCCAGCCGATGGTCTCGGTGAAGATGCCGCCCAGCAGCGGCCCGGCGACGCTGGCCAGCGCGAAGACGCCGCCGATCATGCCCTGGTAGCGTCCGCGCTCGCGCGGGGCCACCACGTCGCCGATGATGGTGAAGGCCAGCGACATCAGCCCGCCGCCGCCCAGCCCCTGGAGGCCGCGGAACAGGATCAGCTGGGTCATGCTCTGCGCCGCCGCGCACAGGACGGAGCCGACCAGGAACAGCAGGATCGCCGTCTGCAGCACCCGCTTGCGGCCGTAGAGGTCCGACAGCTTGCCGTAGATCGGCGTGGTGGTGGTGGAGGTCAGCAGATAGGCGGTGACCACCCAGGGCAGCATCTCCAGCCCGCCGAACTGGCTCGCCATCGTCGGCAGCGCCGTGGCGACGATGGTCTGGTCCATCGCCGCCATCAGCATCGCCAGCGCGACCCCGCTGAACACGCGCAGGATCTCCTGGTGGGTGAAGACCGGCGGGACATCGTCGGGGGAGGCTGCAGCAGGTGTTGCGTGGCGGGCGGCGGTCTCGGTCATGGTCGGGCGTCTCGGCCGTTGAGGTCGTTGCACGGGGCACCGGAGGCGGTCCCACCATAGACTTGGAAGCGTTCCACGCAAGTCCGTTGGCAGGTCGGCTGCGGCAAGTTGTCGTCGATGGGGCAACTGCCCGCGGATTGGTTCCGTTGCATTCTCCAACGAACGCCTTGCCGCGCCGTCAAAGCGCCTCTATAAAGCCGCCCATCCGGCGCCCCGGTTCTTCCGGTGGCGCCTGCACGCTTTTTGATTGGCGAAAAGCCCTACCTGCAGGAGTCACCACCATGGCCGTCGAACGGACCCTCTCGATCATCAAGCCCGATGCCACCCGCCGCAACCTGACCGGCAAGATCAACGCCAAGTTCGAGGACGGTGGCCTGCGCATCGTCGCCCAGAAGCGCGTCCAGCTGTCGAAGGCCCAGGCCGAGCAGTTCTACGGCGTCCATCGCGAGCGTCCGTTCTTCAACGACCTGGTGTCCTTCATGATCTCCGGTCCGGTGGTCCTGCAGGTCCTGGAAGGCGAGAACGCCATCGCCCGCAACCGCGAGATCATGGGCGCCACCAACCCGGCCAACGCCGCCGAGGGCACCATCCGCAAGGAG
>JBKHVJ010000371.1:0-6348 GCA_046570145.1 Alphaproteobacteria bacterium | reverse complement strand
AAGATGCGCGAGACGCCGGTCAACGACGCCTTCGCCAAGGGCGGCAAACTGCGCGCCGACGGCCGCATGGTTCACGACATGTATCTGATGCAGGTGAAGACCCCGGCCGAATCCAAGGGGCCATGGGACTATTACAAGGTGCTGACCACCATCCCGGGCAATGAGGCCTACCGCCCGATGGACAAGGGCGGCTGCCCGCTGGTGAAGTAAGCCCGTGGCCGGGGCGCTTTCCCTTGCGGATCAGCGCCCCGCCGCCTGCATCGTCCTCAATCCCACCGCCGCCTCGACGAAGGCGATCAGCTGCTCTGCATAGAGGTCGGGGGTGACGCCGCGGCGGCGGTGCTTGGCGCGCTTCACGTACCAGTCCTGCAGCATCGGCTTGATCAGCACCGCCGTCATCGTCACGTCCGGCACCGTGAACAGCCCGCGGGCGACGCCGTCGGCCAGCGCGTCGGCGATCATCGATTCCGTCATCATCTCGCTGCTGACGGCAAGCTCGCGCCCTTCCTTCGAAAAGGCTTTCGCCTCCATGTAGGCGAAGACGAACCAGGGGTGCATCGCCTCGGTCAGATACAGGTGCGTCTCCAGAAGCCAGCGCAGCCGGCCGGCGGGGTCCTTTGCAAGCGCCTCCGGCGGCCGGCCCAGCACCTCCTCCACCACGCCGACGACCTGGCCCAGGATCATCATCAGCAGCGTGTCCTTGCTGTCGAAATAGGCGTAGAGCGCGCCCATGCTCAGCCCCGACTGTTCGGTCAGGTCGCGCAGGCTCATCGAATGGAAGCCCTTGCGGTTCGCCAGCGTCAGCGTCGTCTCCACGATGCGCGCGAGGTTGGCGATGGCGACCGCCGGCTTCTTCACCCGGATGGTGGCGGCATGGCGTTCCAGGATGCGGGCGCACAGCGCCTCCATCGACAGATCGTGCCGGGCCTGGAACTCCTGAAAGCTGCTCATGCGGTCGGGTCCTATCGTTCGTGACGTCAATCGTTCTTGCACAAGAAGGGCGTCGGAGATATAAAGCGAGCGCTCGCTCGTTTTTTCAAGAGCGCCGTTTGAAGCGCCTGTGGCGGCGCCCACCCAAAATCCCAACCTGGGAGGAAGCATGAGCTTCACCATCGACCTGACCGGCAGGACGGCGCTGGTCACCGGCGCATCGAGCGGTTTGGGCCGCCATTTCGCCGGGGTCCTGGCGAAGGCGGGCGCCCGCGTGGCGTTGGCCGCCCGGCGCATCGACGCGCTCGCCGAGACGAAGGCCGCCATCGAGGCTGCCGGCGGCACCGCCCTGGTCGTCGCCATGGACGTCACCGATGCCGGCTCCGTCTCCGCTGCGGTGGCGCAGGCCTGGGACGGGCTCGGCCGCATCGACATCCTCGTCAACAATGCCGGCGTGACCGCCACGCGCCCCTTCCTCGACATGAGCGAGGAGGAATGGGACCGGGTGATCGACACCAACCTGACCGGCTGCGCCCGCGTCGCCCGCGCGGTGGCGCGGCACATGCGCGACGACGGAGACGGGAAGGGCGGTTCCATCGTCAACATCGCGTCGATCCTCGGCATGCGGGTGGCCGGCCATGTGTCGTCCTACATCGCCGCCAAGGGCGGTCTGGTGCATCTGACCAAGGCGATGGCGCTGGAGCTTGCCCGCTACGACATCCGCGTCAATGCGCTGTGCCCCGGCTATGTCGAGACCGAACTGAACGCCGATTTCTTCGCCAGCGACGCCGGCAAGGCGCTGGTCAAGCGCATCCCGCAGCGCCGTCTCGGCCGGCTGGCCGATCTGGACGGTCCGCTGCTGCTGCTGGCGTCGGATGCCGGCGCCTACATGACCGGATCGGTTCTCGCCGCCGACGGCGGCCATCTGGTGTCCTCCCTGTAAAGAACGGAGCCGTTCCATGGACTTTACCCTCCCCCCGGAACTGGACGACTACCGCCGCCGCGTGCGCGCCTTCGTCGAGGAGGAGATCCTCCCGGTCGAGGCCGACCGCGCCAACTGGGACGAGCACGAGAACATCGCCGACGCTCCCCTGGCTGCCCTGCGAGCCAAGGCCAAGGCCGCCGGCCTGTGGACCCTGCAATTGCCGAAGGAAGCCGGCGGGCAGGGCCTGCCGATGGTCGGCGTCGCCGCCTGTTACGAGGAGATGAACCGGTCGATCTTCGGCCCGGTCTGCTTCAACGCCGCGGCTCCCGACGACGGCAACATGCGGCTTCTCAGCATGGTCGGCACGACGACCCAGAAGGAGCGCTGGCTCGCCCCCATCGTCGAGGGGCGGGTGCGCAGCGCCTTCGCCATGACCGAACCGCATCCCGGCGGCGGCTCCGACCCGTCGATGATGAAGACCAGGGCGGAGCGCAAGGGCGACCGCTGGGTCGTCACGGGCCGCAAATGGTTCATCACCGGGGCCGACGCGGCGCAGCACTTCATCCTGATGGCGCGCACGTCGGACGATCCGCGCAAGGGGCTGACCGCCTTCCTGTTCGACAAGGACCAGCCCGGCTGGCGCATCGAGCGCCGCATCCCGATCATGGGGCCGGAGGAGCATGGCGGCCATTGCGAGCTGATTTTCGACGGTCTGGAGATCCCGGACGAGAATGTGCTGATGAAGGTCGGCGACGGGCTGAAGGCGACGCAGATTCGCCTCGGGCCGGCGCGCCTGACCCACTGCATGCGCTGGACCGGCCTTGCCAAGCGCTGCCTGGAGATCGCCGTATCTTACGTGAAGGAGCGTGAGAGCTTCGGCATGCCGCTGGCCGAGCATGAAGGCGTGCAGTGGATGCTGGGCGAGACGGCGATGCAGATCGAGATCGGCCGGCTGCTGACCATGAAGGCCGCCCATGCGCTCGACAGCGGAAGCTATGCCCGCAAGGAGGTGTCGATGGCCAAGGTGCAGGTCGCCGACACCCTGTTCAAGGCGGCGGACACGGCGATCCAGCTCTGCGGCGCGCGCGGCTATTCCAAGGACACGGTGCTGGAATGGATCTACCGCTACGCCCGGCAGGCCAAGCTGGTCGACGGCGCGTCGGAGGTCCACAAGATGGTGCTGAGCCGCAGCTATCTCGCCGAGGGCGACGATTTCTGGGGCTGGCGATGAGCGGCGGCGACACCGGCCTGACCGCCGATCGAAAGGCCGCGCTGGAATCCTGGCTCGCCGGACAGGCCGGCGCCAAGTCCGTGACGGTGATCGAGGAGGGGCGGCTCAGCGGCGGCGCCATCTCGCTCAATCTGGCGGTGACGCTGGAGATCGACGGCGGACGGCTGGCCGGCCGCCATGCCTGCGTGCTGCGCACCGGCTCCGCCTCCGGCGTGTCGGCCAGCCTCGGCAAGGCGCAGGAGGCGGCGGTCCTCGGCGCCGTCTTCGCGGCCGGCGCCACGGTGCCGGAGCCGCTGTTCGTCGGATCGGACCCGGCAATGCTGGGGGCGCCCTTCTATATCATGCGGCGGGCGGCGGGCATCGCCGCCGGCTTCCGCATCGTCAAGAGCGACGCGCCGCAGCGCGATCTGGCCTGTGAGCTCGGCCGGCAACTCGGCCTGATCCACCGCGTGCGGCCTGGAACGCCGGGCCTGGAGTTCCTGGCCCTGCCCGAACCGACGGCGGCGTTGCAGGCGGTCCACGATTTCCGGCGCTGGGCCGGGCGCTATGCCGTGACCGATCCGGTTCTGGCCTACGGCCTGCGCTGGCTGGAGCGCAACGCGCTGCCCGCCGGCGACCTCGTGCTGTGCCACCGCGATTACCGCACCGGCAATTACATGGTCGAGGGCGGGCGGCTTTCGGCGATCATCGATTGGGAGTTCGCAGGCTGGTCCGACCCGATGGAGGATCTGGGCTGGTTCTGCGCCGCCTGCTGGCGCTTCGGCCGCAACGACCGCGAGGCCGGCGGCATCGCCGACCGGGCCGACTTCTATGCCGGCTATGAGGAAACCGCCGGCCGCCGCGAGGACCCGCATGCCGTCGCCTATTGGTAAGCTGCGGCCTGCATGCGCTGGGCGGTGATCGCGATCCAGCAGGCCAACCGCCACATCTCCGGCACCGAACCGTCGCTGGAACTGGCGCTGACCGGGCGGATGCTGCCGGAGATCGAAATGGACCTGTTGCTGCACCTGGACGCCGTCGCGGCGCGCGGAGGTTTCGTATGATCAACGACGATCCCAAGGCCGGCGACCTCGTCGCCATCGCACTGCGCAGCTTCCGCGAGGCGATCCTGCCGGTGATTCCGGCCGAACAGCGTTTCACCGCGCTGATGATCGCCAACGCGCTCGGCGTTGCCGAACGGGAACTGGCGGCCGGCGGCAAGGCCGACGCGGCCCTTGCTGACGCGGTGGGGAAACTCATCGATGCCAAGGGCGATCTGCGGGCGCTGCTCCCCCGGCTCTGCACCGACATCGACGTCGGCCGCTTCGACTCTCCCGAGCGGCAGGAGGCATTGCGGTCGGTGCTGAAGGACATCACGCGGGCGAGGCTGGCGGTGAGCAATCCGAAGCGGCTGGCGGCCGAAACATCGAAACCCGAAACGCCGGGATCGGGGCGATGAGCCTGTTCGCTCCGCTGGACGGCACCGTCGTGCGGCGGCGCCTGTACCTGCTCCGCCACGGGCATGTCGCCTATTACGATGCCGACGGCAAGCCGCTGAACCCGAAGCTGGCCGCCCTGACCGACCGCGGACGGGAGGAGGCGCGGGCGGCCGGCCGGCTGCTCGCCTCCGTGCCGCTCGACCGCGTGCTCTGTTCCGGCCTCGCCCGGACGCGGCAGACGGCGGAACTGGTCGCCGAACCGCATGGGCTGGCGGTGGAGGATCACCCGGCCTTCCTGGAAATCCGCGCCGGCCGGCTGGCCGGCATTCCGAAGGAAAACCGCGAGGCCGCCTATGTCTACGGCTTCGATGCCGCCACCGAAGAGGGCAGCTTCGCCGGCGGCGACGGCTTCGCGGCGGTCCGCGACCGGGTGGTGTCGGCCATCGAGGCGCTGGTGCGCGAACCCGGCTGGACCCATCTGGCGCTGGCCGCCCACGATGGGGTGAACCGCATGCTGCTGTCCTGGGCCTGCGGGGCGGGGCTGTCCGCCCTGTCGGCGTTCGAGCAGGATTACGGCTGCATCAACATCATCGACATCGATGTGGCGGACGGCCGTGTGCTGCGCCGCCTGATCCGTGCCGTGAACCTGACCCCCGGGAACCCGGCAAAGCTCGGGCTGCACCGTACCAGCCTGGAGGAAGCCTTCGGTCCGCTTCTGGATTTGGACTGACGGTACCGGCCTGGAAAGACCGGGCGGCCGGCCGCCGCCCGGCATCCATCAGTGGCGTGCCGCCTTGTGGTCGCCATGCTCCCGCTTTTCGGCGGTATCGCGGCCGATCAGCTTGTTGAAGTTGGAGCCCTCTTCGTAGAGCAGCGCCAGCTTGGAATCCTCGAATTGCTGGAAGAACTCGTTCCAGTCGATCTCCTCCAACTCGCCATGGTCGGACTGGCGGGCCTTGGGGAACATCAGGCGCAGCAGGCCGACGCCGGTCTTGCGGTTCTTGCCGCCGTCTTCGTCATGGGTGCTGCGGACGACGGCGGGTTTGCCGCCGTGGCTTTCGGCCCAGCGGCGGATCTCGTCGTGGTCGGTGGTGGTCTTTGCCATGATTATCCTCCGGGTCGGTGTCGTGGCAGGACGCGTTCCCGTACCAGAACAGCCGGCGCCGGAAGGCATTGCGGTCCGGCAGGTCGTGGGGTAAGCCGCCGCCCGCGCTGCAGCCGATTTATCGGCGCCGGCACCCTGCTGGGGGAACCCGGATGATTGTCAGACGGCCCCTGGCTGCATCAGAGCGGACGGTTCCTCCACCTCGTCGAGAAAACGGGACCTGATCGCGATCATGGTGTCGAGATTGTCGAGGAAGACCGTCACCAGATCGGGATCGAAGTGGTGCCCCGCCTGCTCCCCCAGATGGGCGACGACGGCTTCCAGCGGCCAGGGTTCCTTGTAGGGGCGGCGCGACAGCAGGGCGTCGAACACGTCGGCGATGGCGACGATGCGGCCGGACAGCGGAATGTCGATGCCGCGCAGGCCAGCGGGATAGCCGCTGCCGTCCCATTTCTCGTGATGGGTTCCGGCGATCTCGGCGGCGAGGTCGAGCAGGGGAAGACCGCTGCCGGCAAGCAGCCGCCGGCCGATGGTCGCGTGCTGGCGCATGATCACCCATTCCTGGGCCTCCAGCCGGCCGGCCTTCAGCAGGACATGGTCGGGAACGCCGATCTTGCCGATGTCGTGCAAGAGAGCGCCGACGCGGATGCGCTCGAGCGCGTCGGGGTCGAGGCCGAGCTCGTAACCGATGCGCACGCTGATGGCGGCCACGCGATCGGTGTGACCGGCCGTGTAGGGG
>JBKHVJ010000370.1:0-14573 GCA_046570145.1 Alphaproteobacteria bacterium | reverse complement strand
CATTACGACCTCCTCAGCCGAAACGGCCAGTGATATAGGCTTCCGTCAATTCATGCTGCGGCGAGGTGAACACCAGCTGCGTATCGTTCACTTCGATCAATTTGCCGAGATGAAAGTACGCCGTGCGATGTGAGACCCGGGCGGCCTGCTGCATCGAGTGCGTCACGATGGCGATGGTGTAGTTGGCCCGCAGTTCGTCGATCAGCTCCTCGATATGGGCGGTCGCGATGGGGTCGAGTGCGGAGCAGGGCTCGTCCATCAGGATCACCTCGGGGCTGACGGCGATGGCGCGGGCGATGCACAGCCGCTGCTGCTGGCCGCCGGACAGGCTGGTGCCGGGCTCGCGCAGGCGGTCCTTGACCTCGCCCCACAGACCGGCGCGCTTCAGCGAACTCTGCACCACCTCGTCCAGCTCGTCGCGGCCGGAAGCCAGGCCATGGATGCGCGGGCCATAGGCGATGTTGTCGTAGATCGACTTCGGGAAGGGATTCGGCTTCTGGAACACCATGCCGACACGGGCGCGCAGCTGCACCGCGTCCACGGCCTTGCCGTAGACGTCCTCGCCGTCCAGCGCGATCCGTCCCTCGACGCGGCAGCCTTCGACGGTGTCGTTCATCCGGTTCAGGCAGCGCAGGAAGGTCGACTTGCCGCAGCCGGACGGGCCGATCAGCGCCAGCACCCGGTTCTCGTGGATGTCGAGGTCGATGCCCTTCAGCGCCTGCTTGGCACCGTAGAACACCTTCACCCCGCGGGCGGTCATCTTGTTGGGCAGGACGGCACCGGACTGCTGCCCAGGGTGTTGACCGGGGCGCTGGTCGCCGCGGGGCCGCAGCTTCAGCTGGCCCGGGATGCTGCTCGGGATGCTCATGGCGCTCACCACCGTCTCTCGAAAATCTTGCGCAGGACCACGGCCGTCCCGTTCAACAGGATCAGGACGCCGAGCAGGATCAGGATCGCCGCAGAGGTGCGTTCGGTGAAGGCCCGCTCCGGGCTGTCGGCCCACATGTAGATCTGAACGGGCAGCACCGTGGCGCTGTCGGTCAGCCCATGGGGCACGTCGACGATGAAGGCGACCATGCCGATCATCAGCAGCGGCGCCGTCTCGCCCAGCGCGCGGGCCATGCCGATGATGGTACCGGTCAGGATGCCGGGCATCGCCAGCGGCAGCACATGGTGCAGCACCGTCTGCAGGGGCGAGGCGCCGATCCCCAGCGCCGCCTCGCGGATCGACGGCGGAACCGCCTTCAGCGCGACACGGGCCGAGATGATGATGACCGGCAGCGTCATCAACGCCATCACCAGCCCGCCGACCAGCGGAGCGGAGCGCGGCATGCCGAAGAAGCCTAGGAACACGGCGAGACCCAGCAGGCCGAAGATGATCGACGGCACCGCGGCGAGATTGTTGATGTTCACCTCGATCAGGTCGGTCCAGCGGTTCTTCGGCGCGAATTCCTCCAGATAGACGGCGGCGGAGATGCCGACCGGCACCGACAGCGCCATGGTCACCAGCAGCGTCAGCAGCGAGCCGACGATGGCACCGCCGATGCCGGCCTGTTCCGGTTCCCGGCTGTCGCCGGCGGTGAACAGGGTGGTGTTGAAGCCCTGCGCCAGCGCGCCGGAGGCCAGAAGCGCATCGGCCGCGGCGATCTTGGCATCGCTGAGCCCGCGTTCGCTCTCCGGCAGGTCGCGGCGGTAGCGGCCCTTCACCAGCTGGTCGATCTCGTCGTCGGCGCGTACCCAGACGGTCAGCGTGGTGCCGACCAGCGCAGGGTTCTTGGCAACCATCGCCTCCAGCTCGTAGGGCGCGCCGGACGACAGCAGGTCGTTCAGCATGCGGCGGCCGGCGCGGTCGGTCACCTGCGGGAACTGGGCGTGGAGCGCCCGGCGCAGCAGGGGCATGTAGTTGCGGTCGGAAACCTCCGTCGGGTCCAGCGTCACCTCCAGCCGGATGCGCGCTTCCCAGAAGGCCGTGCCGCCCTTGGCGACGATGGAGCCCAGCAGCAGCACCAGCATCAGCGCCGCCAGCGCCACCGCCGCCGCCCCGGCCAGCCGGAAGCGGCGCTCCGCGGCATGACGGGCGCGCAGGCGGCGGGCGAAGGCCTCGCTCCTGACGCGCGACTTCGCCGGACTGTTGGAACCGGGGGAGGAGGCAGGGGAGGGCGTCACGGCCGCCGCGTCCTGCTCGACGAGGTCAGTCATATTTTTCCCGATAGGTCCGGACCACCCGCAGGGCGACCATGTTGAGGCAGAGCGTGACGAGGAACAGCACGAGGCCGAGGCCGAAGGCCGACAGCGTCTTCGGGCTGTCGAACTCCTGGTCGCCGACCAGCAGCGTGGCGATCTGGGTGGTGACGGTGGTCACCGCCTGCAGCGGGTTGGCCGTCATGTTGGCAGTCAGGCCGGACGCCATGGTGACGATCATCGTCTCGCCGATGGCGCGGCTGACGGCCAGCATCACCGCGGCGACGATGCCCGGCAGCGCCGCCGGCAGAACGACCTGCTTGATCGTTTCCGACTTGGTGGCGCCGAGGCCGTAGGAGCCGTCGCGCAAGCTCTGCGGCACCGCGTTGATGACGTCGTCGGAGAGCGAGCTGACGAAGGGGATGATCATCACCCCCATGACGATGCCGGCCGCCAGCGCCGATTCCGAACTGACGTCCAGCCCCAGCGCTTCGCCCATCGACCGCACGAAGGGCGCCATGGTCAGCGCGGCGAAGAAGCCGTAGACCACGGTCGGGATACCGGCCAGGATCTCCAGCGCCGGTTTCAGCCAGGTGCGCACGCCGCGCCCGGCATATTCGGACATGTAGATCGCCGCCATCAGCCCGACCGGCACCGCGACCAGCATGGCGATGACGGTAATCAGCAGCGTGCCGGCGAACAGCGGGATCGCCCCGAAGGAGCCGCTGGAGCCGACCTGATCGGCCCGCATCGCCATCTGCGGGCTCCAATGGGTGCCGAACAGAAAGTCGAGCGGCGAGACGACGGTGAAGAAGCGCAGCGCCTCGAACAGCAGCGACAGGACGATGCCGACCGTGGTCAGGATGGCGACCATCGAGCAGACGATCAGCGCCACCCGCACCACCCGCTCCACCACCGGGCGGGCGCGCAGGTCCGGCCCGATGCGGTGGCGGCCCCAGGCAAGGCCGGCGACCGCCAGGCTGGCGCCGATGGCCAGCAGGCTCCAGTCGGCAAGCTCGCGCAAATCCGCGTAGCGGCGGGCGGCGTCCTGCACCAGGGGGTCGGGCTCGCGCCCGGTGGCGATGCCGCGGGCGAGGTTGAGGATGTCGGCCTTCAGCAGGGCGACCGACTGGCCATCGCCGGTGGTCAGCCGCTCCGGCAGGGAGGACAGGACCAGCTGCATGGCGAGCCAGCCTTCCGACGCCGTCCAGGCCACGAACAGCACCAGCGCCGGCAACCCGGCCCACAGCGCCACATAGACGCCGTGGTATGAGGGGACCGAATGCAGTTCCGCCACCCGCCCGCCGACGGACGCCGCCGCGCGCGACCGGCCGGCCAGGAAGCCGATCACGGTGAGCAGGGCCAGGATCAGGGCGAGGAGGGTCAGCTGCATGCGGAATGCCCGAACGGAGAATGGGGGGTCAGAACTGCAGCGGCGTCAGGCCGACCGCCTGGGTGCGGGCGGCGTCGCGCAGGGCCTTCGGCTCCGGGATCAGGCCCTTGTCGACCAGATAGCCGTCCTCGCCCATCGCACGCTCGGAGGTGTATTCGCCGATGAACTCGCGGATGCCCGGAATGACCCCGGCATGGGCGGTCTTGACATAGATGTAGAGCGGACGTGCCAGCTCATATTTGCCGGCCGCCACCGTCTCCGCCGCCAGTTCCACCCCGTCCATCTTCGCCGCGCGCAACGTGTCGCGGTTCTGGTCGAGATAACTGTAGCCGAAGACGCCGAAGGCGTTGGGGTTGGCGGTCAGCTTCTGGACGATCAGGTTGTCGTTCTCGCCGGCTTCGACATAGGCGCCGTCCTCGCGGATGGTCATGCAAGCACGCTCGCGCGCCTTCTCGTCGGGCACCGCCTTGGCGACCTCGGCCACCTTCCTGCAGCCCTCCAGCATCGCCAGCTCGTTGAAGGTGTCGCGCGTTCCGGAGGTCGGTGGCGGGCCCAGCACCTCGATCGCCGCCTTGGGCAGCGACGGGTCGATGTCAGACCACAGCTTGTACGGGTTGGCGACCAGGGCGCCGTTCACCGGCACCTCCTTCGCCAAGGCCTTCCACAGCACGACGGTCGACAGCGACACCGGAGCCGCCTTCTTGGAAGAGGCCAGGGCGATCCCGTCAAAGCCGATCTTCAGTTCGGTGATCGTGGTGACGCCGTTGGCGGCACACTGGTCCACCTCGGATTTCTTGATCCGTCGCGACGCGTTGGCGATGTCGGGATGGGCAGGGCCGACGCCGGCGCAGAACAGCTTCAACCCGCCGCCGGTACCGGTGGATTCGATCACCGGCGTCTTGAACTTGCCGGTCTTGCCGAAGGCCTCGGCCACCGCGGTGGTGAAAGGGAAGACGGTGGAGGAGCCGACCGCACGGATCTGCTCGCGCGACTGGGCGGAAGCGGGGGTGGCGGCAAGGCCGAGGACAATGGCCAATCCCAGGCCCAAGGCGGTCGCGGCGAAGACATGCGTCCGGGTGGTCACGGTTGCCCTCCTCGAGGAAACGGAGACTGGTCCATCGGAATGGCGCGGACCATAGACCCGGAGGGCGACCGATTGATTGCGTTTTTATGACACTTTCATGACACGGTCACAGACCATCCAAACCCTCTCACCCAGCTCCAAATCCCTTCTCCCCGCCCGGGAGAGGGTTAAGGTGAGGGGGAAACCCGGCGGGAGCCTTGGGAGCGATACGCAGTGTCTCCCCCTCTCCCCGCCCCTCTCCCCGGGGGAGAGAGGGAGAAGCAGTCTCTCCCACCGCAGGCAGATAGACGGTGAAGGCGCTGCCGACTCCCACCTCGCTTTCGATGGTCAGACGGCCGCGGTGACGGTTCAGGATGTGCTTGACGATGGCGAGCCCGAGCCCGGTGCCGCCCATGGCGCGGGACCGCGCGGCATCGACGCGGTAGAAGCGTTCGGTCAGGCGGGGCAGGTGGGTGCGGGCGATCCCATCGCCATGATCGCGCACCGACACCGACACCATGGCGGTGCCGCTGCGCACCACACGCTTTTCCTTCGCCGCGGCACCGGTTGGCGCCGGCAACCCTGCGAACCCCACCGCCGCGCCGTCGGCCAGCGCCACGGTGACGGTCACGTCCGTGTCCTCGCGCGTATACTTGATCGCGTTGCTGACCAGATTCTGGAAGACCTGGGTCAGCTGGTCCTCGTCGCCGACGACATGGGGCAGGGCTTCCGGCGCCTCAAGCCGCAGGCGGATGCGGCGCTGGGCGGCCTTCAGCTCCAGCGCGGCGATGACGTTCTCCAGTTCCTCCACCACATCGACCCGGCCGTTCGGCGGCATGTGCTCATCCAGCTCGATGCGGGAGAGCGACAGCAGGTCGTTGACCAGACGGGTCATGCGGCTGGCCTGGTCATGCATGATCGACAGGAAGCGGTCCTGCGCCTCCGGATCGTCGCGGGCCGGGCCGCGCAACGTCTCGATGAAGCCCAGCAGCGAGGACAGCGGCGTGCGCAGTTCGTGGCTGGCGTTGGCGATGAAGTCGGCCCGCATCTGTTCGGAGCGGCGGGCGGCCGTGACGTCGTGCAGGGTCAGGATCGCCATGCGGACGACGGTTGGCGGACGCGGCGCCGGATCCTCCTCGATCTCGCCATCCAGCAGGGAGGGGTCGGGTTCCGGCACCAAGCGCTGGAAGGGCTTCACTTGCGCCTCGAAGCTGCGCTCGACCGGCACCGGCAGCGTGAATTCGATGATGCGCGACGCACCGCCGCGCAGGACCGAGTCAACCGCCTCCAGCACCGCCGGCGTGCGCAGGGAGGAAGCGAGGTCGCGGTCCACCACCTTGTCGCCGAACAGCTCCCGCGCGGTCTGGTTGGCGCGCACCACCTGCCGTTCCGCATCCATCAGCAGCAGCGGGGCGGGGAGGGCGTCGATCACCGCCTCATCCGCGTCCAGCTGCATCCGCACGCTTTCGGCCCGGCGGAGGCCGACCCGGTGCAGCCGGCCGATGGTCGCGGTCAACGCCTTCAGGGCGGGCGGCGTACCGGCCGGGACCAGCGGTTCGTCGGCTTCCGCCAGTCGGGCAGCGTAATCGGTCACCGCATCGGCATCGCGCCGGTGGGTGCGCAGAACCAGCACGGCACCGGCCAGCGCCAGCGCCGCCGCGACCAGCGCCAACCCGCCATGCAGCACCCCGACATGGACCGCCCAGGCCAGCACACCCAACAGGGGGACCAGCATCAACAGGATCGCGGTCAGCAGCGGGGTGGGCGGCGACGCCTTCAGGCGCATGGGAACGGCACCGGATCGGGGGTTGGAAGGGCAGGCAGCGTGGCGATCAGCCCTTCTACACCATCGGCGCGCATGCCGCGCGTCGGTCATAAAAGATTCATGGCCGGACCTGTGCGGTCCTTCGTTGACTCCAGCATCACGGAAATTCATTCTAATATCATGGAGAACACGAAGACCGACATCGACAGCCGGATTGCCGTCCGACTCCGCGCCCTGCGGGCCGGGTGCGGCCTGACCCTTGACGGTCTGGCCGAACGGTCGGGCGTCAGCCGTTCCATGATCTCGCTGGTCGAACGGGGGGAGAGCAGCCCGACCGCCTCCATCTTGGACCGGCTTGCCGCGGGACTGGGTGTGACGCTGGCGGCATTGTTCGCCGAGGCGGAGCGTGAGGACGCCAACCCCGTCGCCCGCCGCACCGATCAGGTCGCCTGGACGGACCCCGCCACCGGCTACCGCCGCCGCAACCTGTCGCCGCCGGGCTTCCCCTCGCCCATCGAACTGGTGGAGGTGGAGCTGCCGCCGGGCGCCCGCGTCTCCTACGACAGCGGGAACCGCGCCGCCACGGTGGAACAGCAGGTTTATCTTCTGGACGGCACCATCGAACTGACAGTGGGAGAGGTGACGCACCGGCTGTCCACCGGCGACTGCCTGGCCATGCGGCTCGACCGGCCGACCGGCTTCCACAACCCGACCGACCGGACCGCCCGCTATATCGTGGCGCTGACCACCGACGGGCGTCCTGCCTTAAACGCCGTTAAACGCTGAGGGAGCATGCCATGGGTAGCGCTTGCCTGGACTCCGGACGAGTGAAAAAAGGAAGCGAAGCAGCCGCCGCCGTGACGGTGCGCATGCTGTCGGGTCCGCAAGCCCATGCCGCCGTGCCGGGGCTGACGGACGTGTTGCTGGAATGCGTGGCGGGCGGCGCCTCGGTCAGCTTCATGGCACCGCTCGACCGCGTCACTGCCGAAGGTTTCTGGCGCAACGTGGTGCTGGAGGTGGAGCAAGGAAACCGCATCCTGCTGGTGGCTGAGGACGGGGAGGGCGTGCTGGGCACCGTCCAGTTGGTGGTTGGCCAGCCGCCGAACCAGCCCCACCGCGCCGACCTCTCCAAGATGCTGGTCCATCGCCGCGCCCGCCGCCGTGGCGTCGGCGCCGCCCTGATGCGGGCCGCCGAAGATGCCGCCCGCGCCGCCGGCAAATCCCTGCTGGTGCTGGACACCGCCTCTCCCGATGCCGAACGCCTGTACATGCGCGCCGGCTGGGTGAAGGTCGGCGTCATCCCGAACTACGCACTGTGGCCTGAAGGCGGGTTCTGCGACACCACCTACTTTTACAAGGCGCTGGGTTGATGAATGATTCTCCTTCTCCCCCTGGGGAGAAGGTCGGGATGAGGGGGTTCGGCGTAGCCGAAATCGGTCCGGCCTATGCGTCCCCCTCACCCTCTCCCCAAGGGGGAGAGGGGACTTTTTAGAAGGAACGTCTCAGCTCACCACGGCAGCGAGTCATGCGCCGCCAGGGCTGCGGCGGTTACGATGTCGTTCACCGAGGCGCCCATGCTGACGATCTGCGCCGGCTTGTCCAAGCCGATCAGCAGCGGGCCGATCATCTGGCCGCCGGCCATCTTGTTCAACAGCTTGGCCGAGATGTTGGCCGAATGCAGGCCGGGCATGATCAGCACGTTTGCCGGTCCGGACAGCCGCGAGAACGGATAGACCCGCTTCATCAGCTGATAGTCCAGTGCCACGTCGGCCGACATCTCGCCGTCATACTCGAAATCGACCCGCCGGCTGTCGAGGATCGACAGGGCTTCGCGCAGCGGGTCGGTGTTCGGGTGCGGCGTCTGGCCGAAGTTGGAGAAGGACAGCAACGCCACCCGCGGCTCATGTCCCATCTGCCGGGCCTTGGCCGCGGCACCGATGGCGATGTCGGCCAGCGTCTTGCCGTCGGGGCGGACATGCACCGTGGTATCGGCGATGAAGACGGTGCGGCTGCGGGTGATGAACAGGTGCAGGCCGAACACCGGCTCGCTCGCCTTCGGGTCGATGACGCGGCGGAGTTCCTCGTACGCGACGCCGAAGCTGCGGGTCAGGCCGGTCACCATGGCGTGTGCATCGCCCTGCGCCACCATGCAGGCGGCGAAGACGTTGCGGTCCTGGTTCACCATCCGCTGGCAGTCGCGCAGCAAGGCGCCCTTTCGCTGCAGGCGGCGGTAGAGATGGTCGGCATAACGTCGGTTGGCGTCCGACAGGCGCGCATTGTGGATCTCGAACTGGACGTTGGGCTGGCCCATCGACACCAGCTGTTCCCTGATAACCTCCTCGCGGCCGATCAGCACCGGCGTGCCATAGCCGTGGGCGCGGAAGGCCATGGCTGCGCGGATCGTCCGCTCCTCCTCGCCTTCGGCGAAGACGACACGGCGCGGGTTGGTCCGCACCTTCTCCAGGATCAGCTCCAGGCTGTCGGCGGTCGGGTCCAGGCGGGTGCGCAAGGAATGCCTGTAGCTGGTCAGGTCGAGTATCGGCTTGCGCGCCACCCCGCTTTCCATGGCGGCCTGGGCGACAGCAGCGGGAACGGTGACGATCAGGCGCGGGTCGAAGGGCACCGGAATGATGTAGTCGGGGCCATAGCGCAGCCGGCGCCCGGAATAGGCGGCATCGACCTCGTCCGGCACGTCCTCGCGCGCCAGCGCGGCCAGCGCCTTGGCGGCGGCGACCTTCATCGCCTCGGTGATGGTGGTGGCGCGGACATCCAGCGCGCCGCGGAACAGATAGGGGAAGCCCAGGACGTTGTTGACCTGGTTCGGGTAGTCGGAGCGGCCGGTCGCCACGATCGCGTCGTTGCGCACCGCCTTCACCTCTTCCGGCGTGATCTCCGGATCGGGGTTGGCCAGCGCGAAGATGATCGGCTTGGCCGCCATCGACTTCACCATTTCCGGCGTCATCGCCCCCTTGGCCGACAGGCCGACGAACACGTCGGAGCCGGCGACCGCCTCTTCCAGCGTGCGCTTGTCGGTGTCGACGGCGAAGGACGACTTCCACTGGTTCATGCCGCTGGTGCGGCCGCGATAGACCACGCCCTTGGTATCGCACAGGATGATGTTTTCACGTGAAACACCCATCGTGCAGAACAGCTCGGCGCAGGCGATGCCCGCCGCACCGGCGCCGTTCACCACCATCTTGACGTCTTCGATCCGGCGGCCGGTGATGTCGCAGGCGTTGATCAGGCCGGCGGCGGCGATGATCGCGGTGCCATGCTGGTCGTCATGGAAGACCGGGATGTCGAGCAGTTCGCGCAGCCGCTCCTCGATGATGAAGCAGTCGGGCGCCTTGATGTCTTCCAGATTGATGCCGCCGAAGCTGGGGCCGAGGAAGCGCACGCAGTTGACGAACTCGTCCACGTCGCGGGTGTCGACCTCCAGGTCGATGCCGTCCACATCGGCGAAGCGCTTGAACAGCACCGCCTTGCCTTCCATCACCGGCTTGCCGGCCAGCGCGCCCAGGTCGCCCAGCCCCAGCACCGCCGTGCCGTTGGAGATGATGGCGACGATGTTGCCCTTGGCCGTGTAGTCGTAGGCGAGCGACGGATCCTCGGCTATGCGCAGGCAGGGAACGGCGACGCCGGGCGAGTATGCCAGCGCCAGATCGCGCTGGGTGGTCAGCGGCTTGGTCGGGGTGATTTCCAGCTTGCCGGGCCGGCCGCTGGAATGCAGCAGCAGGGCCTCTTCGTCGGTGACGCGCTTGGTGTCGGACATGGATGTCGTGTTCCTCAACGGAGTGTGCAGCCCGTCGGTCGTCGTTGATGCCTTTTTGTGCGGTGCGCTGCCGACGGTGGGGCAGCGATGGTATACGCCGAATGCGCAACTCGCCAAGCCTCCATCGACGCCGTTTTGTACGAATCATGCATTTTTCTATCGATTAACGACACATCCAGTTTGTTTGTCTTCCCATCCAAGTCGCTTCCGCCCGCCGCAGGGCTGCGGTGGCCCAACGATGCGCATAGGCATGCGGGACGCCATGCTGGACGGGAACGGGCGGAGCCGTTAGCTTGCCGCCCGATTGCAACCGACCTTCGGAATGATGCCCATGCGCCCCTCCGGCCGCGCCTTCGACCAACTGCGCACCGTCTCCCTCGAACCCGGCTTCAGCCGCTATGCCGAGGGCTCCTGCATGGTTCGCTTCGGCAACACGCATGTGCTGTGCACGGCCAGCGTCGACGAAACGGTGCCGCGCTTCCTGAAGAACACCGGCCTCGGCTGGGTCACCGCCGAATATGGCATGCTGCCGCGGTCCACCCACAGCCGCACCGACCGCGAGGCGGCGAAGGGCAAGCAGTCCGGCCGCACCCAGGAAATCCAGCGCCTGATCGGCCGCGCGCTGCGCGCCGTCACCGACCGCTCGGCGATGGGCGAGAAGCAGATCAAGATCGACTGCGACGTCATCCAGGCCGACGGCGGCACCCGCACCGCAGCAATCACCGGCAGCTATGTCGCCCTCCATCTGGCTTTCCAGCACCTGATGCAGATCGGCGCCCTGAAGACCATGCCGCTGACCGATCAGGTCGCCGCCGTGTCCTGTGGCCTGTTCCAGGGCAACGCCGTGCTCGACCTCGATTACGACGAGGATTCCAAGGCCCAGGCCGACGCCAACTTCGTCCTGACCGGCAAGGCCGGCATCGTCGAAATCCAAGGCACCGCCGAGGAAACCCCCTTCTCCGAGCCGCAGTTCATGGAGCTGCTGGCGCTCGCCCGCAAGGGTGTGAACGAGCTGGTGGCGTTGCAGAAGCAGGTCCTCGGCATCAAGTAAGGCTCCATCAGCCAGAGGTTCATCACCATGTCCGCTCCCCGCCGCTTCACCGGCGACACCCTCGTCATCGCCAGCCACAACAAGGGCAAGGTGCGCGAGATCGCCGACCTGCTCGGCCCCTATGTCGCCACCTTCACCTCGGCCGGGGAACTGGGCCTGCCCGAACCGGAAGAGACGGGCACCACCTTCATCGCCAATGCGGAGCTGAAGGCGAAGGCCGCGGCCGCCGCCGGGCATGTGGCGCTCGCGGACGACAGCGGGCTGGTGGTGCCGGCGCTGAACGGCGATCCCGGCATCTACTCCGCCCGCTGGGCCGGTCCGACAAAGGACTTCGCCATGGCGATGCAGAAGGTCGAGGACGGTCTTGCCCAGCAATCGAAGGCAGGGAAGACGGACCGCAGCGCCTATTTCGTCTGCGCCCTGTCGCTGGCCTGGCCGGACGGTCATGTCGAGACGGTGGAGGGCCGCTGCTACGGCACGCTGGTGTGGCCGCCGCGCGGGCCGCACGGCTTCGGCTATGACCCGATGTTCCTGCCGGACGGTCACGGCCTGACCTTCGGCGAGATGGATCCGGCCAAGAAGCACGAGATGAGCCATCGCGCCGACGCCTTCCGCCAGCTGGTGGAGCGGTGTTTCCGGTGAGTGGTTTCGATCCTGGGTATGATGGGTGTGGTTATGATGGCCCCGGATTTGCCGTCTACGTCCACTGGCCCTTCTGCAAGTCGAAGTGCCCGTATTGCGATTTCAACAGCCATGTCCGCGAGCGTGTCGACCATGACCGCTGGCGGGCCGGGCTGTTGCGCGAACTGGACCATTACGCCGACCTGACCGCAGGGCGCACCGTCACCTCGATCTTCTTCGGCGGCGGCACACCGTCGCTGATGGAACCCTCCACGGTGGGCGCCATCATCGACCGCGTTGCCCGACGCTGGCCGGTGGCAGAGCGGCTGGAGGTGACGCTGGAGGCCAACCCCACCTCTGTCGAGGCCGACAAGTTCCGCGCCTTCCGCACTGCGGGGATCAACCGCGTTTCCCTCGGCATTCAGGCGCTGGACGACGCCAGCCTGAAATTCCTCGGCCGTCAGCACAATGCCGCGGAGGCCACCGGTGCCATCGAACTGGCGGCACGGACCTTCGACCGCTTCTCCTTCGACCTGATCTATGCCCGTCCCGGCCAGACGGTGGCGGCGTGGCAGGCGGAGTTGGCGCGGGCATTGGATTATGCCGTCGGCCATCTGTCGGTGTATCAGCTGACGATCGAGGAGGGGACGGCCTTCTACCCGCTGCATGCCCGCGGCGATCTGGTGCTGCCAGACGAGGATCTCGCCGGCGATCTCTACGAGGCGACGCAGAGCCAGCTTACAGCGGCAGGGCTGCCGGCCTATGAGATCTCCAACCACGCCCGTCCGGGCGAGGAAAGCCGCCACAACCTGACCTATTGGCGCTACGGCGACTATGTCGGCATCGGTCCCGGTGCCCATGGACGGCTGACGCTGGATGGCGGCAAATTCGCGACCCGCGCCCACCGTGCCCCGGAAATCTGGCTGGAGCGGGTGGAGCGCGACGGCCATGGCGCCTCCACTCCCAACCCGATCGACCGCAGTGCTCGCGGAACCGAGTTGCTGATGATGGGGCTGCGCCTGAGCGAAGGGGTGCGGCTTGCCCGTCTGGTCGAGGAAACCGGCCGGACGCTGGACGATTTCGTGGAGCCGGCGGTGCTGTCCCGCCTGATCGACGGCGGCTTCCTGACCCGCGATGCGGAAAAGCTGTCTGCGACATCGGAGGGGCTACAGCGACTGAACGCGGTGCTCAGCGCTATTTTGGCGTAAGATCCACCAGTTCCGAACCAGGAAAGGGTGGGGAATGCGCATCAGTCTGATTGTGGCCGCTGCAATGAACGACGTGATCGGCCGAGATGGCCGGTTGCCCTGGAACCTTCCCAGCGATCTGCGCCGGTTCAAACAGCTGACCATGGGCAAGCCGGTGCTGATGGGCCGCAAAACCTGGGAGTCACTGCCGCTACGCCCGCTTCCCGGCCGCGAGAATCTTGTCATCAGCCGTCAAACGGCAATCGGCGAGCATGACGGCGCGCGCTGGTTCTCCAGCTTGGGAGCTGCCGTGTCCTGGGCGCAGGAGGCCGGTGCGGCGGAACTCTGCGTCATCGGCGGCGCCGCGCTGTTCCGCGAGACTCTGCCCATCGCCGATTGCCTGCATCTGACCCGCGTGGAGAGTGCGGTGAACGGCGACACACTGATGCCGCCCATCGGTGCGGAGTGGGTCGAAGTCTGGTCGAGCGCGCCCATGGAAGAGAACGGGCTGTTCTACCGCTACATCGATCTGGAGAAGGTGCGGGGGTAGCGGCGGGCAGTCCCCCGAAACCCTTTACTCCTCCCCGCCCAGCCGGTGCAGAACATCGTCCAACTGGTCGAGCGTCTGGTAGTGGATGGTGATCGTCCCGCGCTGTCCTTGGGGATTGATTGCGACCTTCAGCCCGATGCGGGCGGAGATCTCCTCCTCGAGATTGATCAGATCGACATCCTTCATCGCCGCGGCGGCGCTGGAGCCGTCGTTCGCGGCCTTGCCCTTCTTCGCCTTGGGCTGGTCGCCACGCATCAGGTCTTCGGTCTGGCGGACGTTCAGGCCGCGCGTCACCACCTCGCGGGCGACCGCGGCCGGATCCGGGGCGGTCAGCAGGGCGCGGGCATGGCCGGCGGTCAGCGCACCGTCCTGCACCATCGACTTGACCGGGTCCGGCAGGGCCAGCAGGCGCATCATGTTGGCGACATGGCTGCGGCTCTTGCCGACGGCGCGGGCCAGATCCTCCTGCGTGTGCTCGAACTCCTCCATCAGGCGGCGGTAACCCTCCGCCTCTTCCAGAGGGGTCAGATCCTGGCGCTGGATGTTCTCGATCAGCGCGATTTCCAGCGCCTCGCGGTCGCTGAGATCGCGGATGATGACCGGCACCTCGTGCAGGCCGGCGATCTGCGCGGCGCGCCAGCGGCGTTCGCCGGCGATCAGTTCGTAGGAATTGGCATCCTCGGCATCGCGGCGGACCAGAAGCGGCTGCAAAATACCTTTGTCGCGGATGGACTCGACAAGGCCGCTGATCGCCTCCTCGTCGAACTTCCGCCGCGGCTGGTATTTGCCGGGGTGGACGAACTCGATCGGCACCTGCTTGGACTGCCGCACCTTGTCGAGCGCCGAATAATCCTCGGTCGCCTCGCCGAACAGAGCGGAAAGGCCGCGGCCCAGGCTGGCGCGGCGGGCGCCGCCTTGTTTGGTGTCGTCGATCATGCGGTCAGTCTCTTCTCACGGCGCAGCACCTCGCCCGCCAGATGGATGTAGGCC
>JBKHVJ010000369.1:0-3173 GCA_046570145.1 Alphaproteobacteria bacterium | reverse complement strand
CCCTCACCCCGGCGTGCTATACAGGGGCAACTTCGAAAGCGCCCAAGACGACGATGCTTCCTCGCCCGTACCGCCTGCCGCTGACGGCCATCCTCCTGTCGGCCGCCCTGACCGCCTGCTCCTCCACCAAGGAGGACGCGTATGTCGAACGTCCGGCCGATCAGCTTCTGTCGGAAGCGGATGCGGCGATGCGCGAAGAAGCCTTCAAGAAGGCCGCAAGGCTCTACGACGAGGTGGAGCGGCAGCATCCCTATTCGGATTCGGCCAGCAAGGCGCAGCTTCTTGCCGCCTACGCCCATTATCAGGATTTGAAGTACGACGACGCCATCCTGGCGCTCGACCGCTTCATCCAGCTTCATCCGGGCAGCCCGGATGTCGACTATGCCTATTACATGCGTGCGCTGTGCTATTACGAGCAGATCACCGATGTGCGCCGCGACCAGCGGATGACCCGGCAGGCGCTCGACGCCCTGTCGGAGGTGGTGCGCCGTTTCCCGGACAGCAAATACGCCCGCGACGCGAAGCTGAAGATCGACCTGACCAACGACCACCTTGCCGGCAAGGAAATGGAGGTCGGTCGCTTCTACCTGCGTCAGCATCAGTATACCGCCGCGATCAACCGCTTCCGTGTCGTCGTTGAAAACTACCAGACCACGTCCCATGTGGCGGAGGCGCTGCACCGGTTGGTGGAGTGCTATCTGGCGCTGGGCGTGACCGACGAGGCGAAGGCCGCCGCGGCCGTGCTCGGCCACAACTTCCCCGGCAGCGAATGGTACACGGACAGCTACGCACTGCTGGTGGACGCCAATCTGCGTCCCGAGCGAAACGAGAAGTCGTGGATCAGCAAAGCCTGGAACTCCCTGTTCTAGGACGCTCGATGCTCGTGTCGCTGACGATCCGGGACGTCGTCCTGATCGAGCGGCTGAGCCTGTCCTTCCGCAAGGGCCTCTGCGCCCTGACCGGCGAGACCGGTGCCGGCAAGTCGATCCTGCTCGACGCGCTGGGGCTTGCCCTCGGCGCGCGGGCCGATTCCGGTCTGGTCCGCCATGGCGCCGATCAGGCCTCCGTCACCGCCGAATTCGAGCTGTCGGGCGACCATCCGGCCTTCGCCATCCTGAAGGAGCAAGGGCTCGACGCCGATTCAGGTGACGGCTCGCTGGTGATCCGCCGCACCGTCAACACCGACGGGCGCAGCCGCGCCTGGGTCAACGACCAGCCGGTCGGCGTCGGCCTGCTGAAGTCGCTCGGCGCCGAACTGGTCGAGGTCCATGGCCAGTTCGACACCCACGGCCTGCTGAACCCGCAGACCCACCGCGGCGTGCTGGATGCCTATGCCGGACTGTCGGCGCAGGCGGCGCAGGTCGCCGCGGCCCACCGCGCCTGGAGGCAGGTCGAGGACGCGCGCCATTCCGCCGCCGCCGACATCGCCCGCGCCCGCTCCGAAGAGGAATATCTCCGCCACGCCGTGGCCGAACTGGATGCGCTCGCCCCCAAGCCCGGCGAGGAGGAGGAGCTGTCGGAGACCCGCGCGGTGCTGATGCACCGGGAAAAGCTGGTCGACGGCATGAATGCCGCCTATGCGGAACTGTCGGGCGACCGTGGCGTCGAACGGGCGCTGGCCTCGGCCATCCGCACGCTGAGCCGCATCGCCGACCGGGCCGGCGGCACTCTGGACCCGGTGATTGCCGCCCTCGACCGCGCCGCGACCGAGGCGGGGGAGGCCATCGCCGCCCTGCAGACCGCCTCCAGCAGCGTCGACATGGACCCGCGGGCGCTGGAAAAGCTGGAGGAGCGGCTGTTCGCGCTGCGCGCCGCGGCCCGCAAGCACGGCGTGGACGTGGATGCCCTGGCGGCTTTGCGCGAGGAGATGGCCGGCCGCCTGCTGCTGATCGAGGACCAGGGCGACCTGCTGGCCAAGCTGGCGAAGGAGGCGGAGCAGGCCCGCACCACCTTCCACAAGGCCGCCGAGGCGCTGAGCGCCGCCCGCCGCGAGGCCGCCGGCCGGCTGGACGTGGCGGTGGCCGGCGAACTGGCGCCGCTGAAGATGGAAAAGGCGAAGTTCCGCACGCTGGTCGAGCCGCTCGAGGAGTCGGAATGGAACGCGTCCGGCATCGACCGCGTCGCCTTCCAGGTCGCAACCAACCCCGGCTCTCCGCCGGGTGCGCTGAACAAGATCGCGTCGGGCGGTGACCTTGCGCGCTTCATGCTGGCGCTGAAGGTGGTGCTGGCCCAGACCTCAACCGTCGGCACGCTGGTGTTCGACGAGGTCGACACCGGCATCGGCGGTGCCGTGGCCGCGGCGGTGGGCGAGCGGCTGGAGACATTGGGCCATGGCCTGCAGGTTCTGGTCGTCACCCACAGCCCGCAGGTCGCGGCCCGCGGCGCTGTCCATCTCAAGGTGCAGAAGTCGCAGAAGGGCGAGCAGGTGACCACCGGCGTCGCCGAACTGGACGGCGACGAACGGCGCGAGGAGATTGCCCGCATGCTGTCCGGCGCCACCGTCACCGCGGAAGCCCGCGCGGCGGCCGACAGTCTGATCGCCGGCCGCGGCTGAGGGTTATTCTCCCGACAGCGCGTCGGCGTGGCGGCGGAACAGCCGCACCAGCGCCTCCACCGTCGCGGCGACGGCAGGTGCATCGCGCCGGTCGCGGTGGACCAGCAGATGGACATCCTCGCGCAGGGCGGCCGGAGGGAGCAAGACCCGGACCAGTCCCGGTTCGGCATCGCCCAGCACGCAGGGCAGCAGCGACAGGCCCATCCCACGGCGAACGGCGTCGAGCCGCATCGGCAGTTCGCTGAGGCGTGCCACGATGCGGGCGCCACGCTCCAGGATCGTGTCGTCCACCCATCCCGACTGCGACGGGCGCCGTCTTGTTTCCGGCAGGCCGACCACCGGAACGCCGTCCCAGCGGCCCGACCAGTCGGCGCGCAGCCCCCGCGCCGCATAGAGCGTGAAGCCGAAGCTTGCCAGACGGCGGGTGACCAGATCGCCCTGGTCGGGAACCCGGTCCATGCGCAGCGCGATGTCGGCCTCCCGCTGGGCGAGGTTCAAGGCGTTGCGGGTGCTGAGGATGGTCAGATCCGCCCCCGTCTCGGCCAGCAGCTCGGGCAGATGGACGGTGAGGAACGCTGAGACGGAGGTCGTCGCCGTCACCCGCACCGGCTGCGCCGTC
>JBKHVJ010000368.1:0-3728 GCA_046570145.1 Alphaproteobacteria bacterium | reverse complement strand
TTGGGCGTCACCTCCACCAGCTCGTCGTCGGAGATGTAGGACAGCGCCTTTTCCAGGGTCATCTGGATCGGCGGGGTCAGGCGGACAGCCTCGTCCTTGCTGGTGGTGCGGATGTTCGTCAGCTGCTTGCCCTTGATGACATTGACCTCGAGGTCGTTGCCACGGGTGTGCTCGCCGATGATCATGCCCTGATAGACCGGAACGCCCGGATCGATCAGCATCGGGCCGCGATCCTCCAGGTTCCACAGCGCATAGGCCACCGCTGTGCCGTCGCTGTTGGAGATCAGCACGCCGGTGCGCCGCGCCGCGATGGCGCCCTTGAACGGGGCGTAGCCGTGGAACAGCCGGTTCATGATTCCGGTGCCGCGGGTGTCGGTCAGGAACTCGCCCTGGTAGCCGATCAGGCCGCGCGACGGAGCGTGGAAGACAATGCGGGTCTTGCCGCCGCCGCTCGGGCGCATCTCGATCAGGTCGGCCTTGCGCTCCGCCATCTTCTGGACGACGGTGCCCGAGAACTCCTCGTCGACGTCGACGACGACTTCCTCGATCGGCTCCAGGCGCTGGCCGTTCAGCGGGTCGGTCTTGAACAGCACGCGCGGACGGCTGATCGCCAGCTCATACCCCTCGCGGCGCATGGTCTCGATCAGGATGCCCAGCTGCAGTTCGCCACGGCCGGCCACTTCGAAGGCGTCGCCGCCCTCGGTGTCGGCGATGCGCAGCGCCACGTTGCCTTCCGCTTCGCGGAACAGGCGGTCGCGGATCATGCGGCTGGTGACCTTGTCGCCCTCGCGGCCGGCCAGCGGGCTGTCGTTGACCGAGAAGGTCATCGCCAGGGTCGGCGGGTCGATCGGCTGGGCGGCCAGCGGCTCGGCCACTTCCGGCGCGCAGATCGTGTCGGCCACGGTGGTGTTGGTCAGGCCGGCCAGCGCCACGATGTCGCCGGCATGCGCCTCGTCCACCGGAACGCGCTCCAGGCCGCGGAAGGCCAGCACCTTGCTGATGCGGGCATTCTCGACCAGCTTGCCGTCGCGGCTCATCGACTTGACGGACATGTTGACCTTGACCGAACCCGTCTGGATGCGGCCGGTCAGGATGCGGCCCAGATACGGGTTCGCTTCCAGCGTGGTCGCCAGCATGGTGAAGGGCAGGTCTTCCTCGACCTTCGGGGCCGGGACATGGTCGCGGATCAGCTCGAACAGCGGGGTCAGCGTCTCGCGGGCGCCGTTCTCCAGGTCCGTGGTCGCCCAGCCGTTGCGGCCCGAGGCGAACAGGGTCGGGAAATCCAGCTGCTCGTTCGAGGCGTCGAGCGAGGCGAACAGGTCGAACACCTCGTCATGCACCTCGTGCGGACGGCCGTCGGGACGGTCCACCTTGTTGATGACGACGATGGGGCGCAGGCCGAGCTTCAGGGCCTTGCCCAGCACGAACTTGGTCTGCGGCAGCGGGCCTTCGGCCGCGTCGCAGAGCAGGACGACGCCGTCGACCATGGAGAGGATGCGCTCGACCTCGCCGCCGAAATCGGCGTGGCCCGGGGTGTCGACGATGTTGATGCGCAGGTCGTTCCACAGAACGGACGTGCACTTGGCCAGGATGGTGATGCCGCGCTCGCGCTCCAGATCGTTGGAGTCCATGGCGCGTTCGGCGACCTGCTGGTTCTCGCGGAACGAGCCGGCCTGCTTGAGGAGTTGGTCGACCAGCGTGGTCTTGCCGTGGTCGACGTGGGCGATGATGGCGACGTTACGGAGATTCATGGAGCCTTCGGTCTCGCAAGGGCACCCCCGACACGCAGCAGCGTCATGCCACAAACAACAAAAAGGCCCAACGAACATTAATCCGTGGGCGCTGTCGGGGAAACTGTTGCGGCGCAATATATGGAACCGCGTCAAAAACGCAAGTGCCGTGCCCTTTGGTCTAACGCGAATTTCCGGGATGGAGCCATGCGTGGTCGCAGCCTACATTGTGGGCGATGATCCGCTTCGCTTCCGCTTCCCGCCGCCGGGCGACCGCCGCAACCCGGGTTGCAGCCGCGCCCTTCAAGGCCACCGTCGCCGTTCCCATGGTCGCCGCCCTGCTGCTGCTGGGGCCGTCCGGCGCCGGCCGCGCCCAGGATTCGCCGGCCGACGGCATCCAGTCCGCCCCCGCGCCGGATGCCCCCGCCGAGGAAGAGGTGCGGCCGGCCGGCATCCGCTACGAGGTCGAGATCACCGGCGTCGAGGATGACGGCCTGCGCGGCACGCTCAACGACGCCTCGACGCTGGTGGAGTTGAAGAGCGATACGCCACCCTCGCTGATCGGGCTGGAGCGGCGGGCTGACAGCGACCGCGACCGCTTGCAGACGGCGCTCCGCTCCGCCGGCTACTACGACGCGCGGCTGGACATCCGCATCGAGGACCCGGCGGCAACCGGTACCCTGCCCGCGGGCGGGGAGGCGCCGCCGGTCAAGGTGACGGTCGCGGTGACGCCGGGTCCGCTCTACCGCTTCAAGACGGTGACGGTGCGCGGTGCCGCCAACCCCACTGGCGGTTCCCCTGGCGGCTCCATTCTGCCGGCGGAGGTCGCGACCGCCGATCTCGGCCTCGCCGCCGGGGCGCCCGCGGTGGCTCAGCGGGTGCTGGATGCCGAATCGGAACTGGTCGGCCGGCTCGCCAAGCGCGGCTACGCCTTCGCCAAGGCGACCGACCGCGAGGTGGTGGTCGATCACTCCGACCGGACGATGGACGTCGCCTTTACCGTCGATCCCGGCCCGCTGACCCGCTATGGCGCCACCCGGATCGAAGGGCTGGAGAAGGTCGACGAGGATCTGGTGCGCGGGCGGCTGGCCTGGAAGGAGGGGCAGGTCTACGACCCCGGCGCCGCCGACCGGGCGCGCCAGGACATCGCCGCATTGCAGGTTTTCGACACCGTGCGCGTGCGCATGGCGGATGAGCCGGGGCCGGACGGCGTGACGCCGGTGATCGTCACGGTGGGCGAGCGCAAGCGCCGCTTCATCGGCGGCGGCATCACCTTCTCGACCGAGGACGGGCTGGGCACCAACGCCTATTGGGGCCACCGCAACCTGTTCGGCGGGGCGGAGCAGCTGCGCGTCGGCGTCGATGTCGGCCGGGTCGCCGGCTCAAGCGGCGGCAGTTCCAGCAACGGCAACGACCTGCCCGACCTGCGTTTCAGCGTCAATTTCCGCAAGCCCGACTTCCTGGCGGTCAAGCAGTCGCTGGTCGTCAATTTCGCGGTGGTCAACGACCAGCCTCCGGCCTACAGCCGCGTCGCGTCGGAACTGACGGTGAAGCTCGAACGGCCGCTGACCGACCAGTTGACCGTCAGCTACGGCCTGACCGGCGAGCGCGGCCGGGTGAGGACGGAGGACACCACCTACCAGACCTCCTTCATCGGCGTGCCGCTGGGCGCGGCCTGGAACGGCACCGACAATCTGCTGAACCCGACGTCCGGCCAGCGGGTCTCGCTGCAGGTGACGCCCTGGTTCCCGGTCGGCGGCGACACCAAGTCGCCCTTCACCTCGGTGCTGCTGAACGGCTCCACCTATTATGACCTCGGCAACGACGGCCGCTACGTCGCCGCGGCGCGGATCGGGTTGGGCAGCATCCTGGGCACCTCGTTGACCGACATCCCGCCCGACCACCGCTTCTATGCCGGCGGCGGCGGGTCGGTGCGCGGCTACGGCTTCCAGAAGGCGGGGCCGCGCGACCGCTACGACGATCCCGTCGGCGGGCGGT
>JBKHVJ010000367.1:0-17716 GCA_046570145.1 Alphaproteobacteria bacterium | reverse complement strand
CCTGCTGTACGGCCAGGGCTGGGTCGGCGTGACCAAGGAAAACATGGACGCCTACGACTTCTGATGACCTGAGAGGCGGGTGCCGATGGCCGAAGGACGGCTGCCGGCGCCCGCACTTTCATCCTTTCCTCGAACCGCCGGGCGGAAGACATGTCAGACGGTTTCATCGAACTCCGCGGCATCCGGAAGGTATTTTCCGGCGTCGTCGCGCTGGACGCCATGTCCCTGGTCATCAAGCCCGGCGAGATCCATTGCCTGGCCGGAGAGAACGGGTCGGGCAAATCCACCGTCATCAAGATCATGTCCGGCGTCTACCAGCCGGACGGCGGCGAAATGCTGATCGACGGCAAGCCGGTGCCGGCCATGTCGCCGATCGAGGCGATCGCCCACGGCGTCCAGGTCATCTACCAGGACTTCTCCCTGTTCGGGAACCTGACCGTCGCCGAGAATCTGGCGATGAACGTCCATCTGGGCGAGAAGCGGCGCCTGATGAACTGGCGGCGCACCCGCGCCATCGCCCGCGAGGCGGTCGACCGGCTGGGCGTGGAGCTTGATTTGGACGCCGAGGTCGCGTCGCTGCCGACCGCCGGCAAGCAGCTGGTCGCCATCGCCCGCGCGCTGATGTCCGACGCCCGCCTGATCATCATGGACGAGCCGACCACGGCCTTGACCCGCAAGGAGGTCGAGACGCTGTTCCGCATCGTCCGCGACATCCAGGCGCGCGGCATCGCCATCCTGTTCGTCAGCCACAAGATGCGCGAGATGCTGGAGATCAGCGAGCGCATCACCGTGATCCGCAACGGCCGCAAGGTGGCGGAGGGGCCGACCGGCGACTTCGACGAGGCGTCGATCACCCGCCACATGACCGGCAGCGACATCCTCAACCAACCCTATCTCTGGACTCCGCCCCCCGGACCGCCCCCGGTGCCGCGTCTGGAGATCCGCGGCCTGACCGTTCCCGGCAAGTGCGAGGAGCTGGATCTGGCCATCCGGCCGGGCGAGATCGTCGGGCTGTCGGGCCTGCTGGGCTCCGGCCGCACCGATCTGGCGCTGGCGCTGTTCGGCATGGTCCCGCGCCATGAAGGCGAAATCCTGATCGACGGCGCGCCGGTGCGGCTGCGCACGACCCAGGAAGCCATCGACGCCGGCATCGCCTATGTGCCGGAGGACCGGCTGACCGAGGGGCTGTTCCTGCCGCAGAGCATCAAGCGCAACATGCTCGCCACCTCCTACGAACGGCTGGCGTCAAAGCTGGTGATCGACCGCGAGAGGGCGGAGGAGATGACGCAGGGCATGGTCCGCGCCATGCAGATCGCCACCCCCACGGCCGAGAAGCCGGTGATGCAGCTGTCGGGCGGCAACCAGCAGCGCGTCGTGCTGGCCCGCTGGCTGTTGACCGACGCCCGCGTGCTGATCCTGAACGGCCCGACCGTCGGCGTCGATGTCGGATCCAAGGCGGAAATCCACGCCAAGATCCGGGAGCTGGCGCAGCATCACGGCCTCGCCGTGCTGATGATCTCCGACGACGTGCCGGAGCTGGTGCAGAACTGCAACCGCATCGTGCTGATGCATCGCGGGCGCTTCATCGAGGATCTGCCCGCCGCCGGCATCACCGAAGAGACGGTCAGCGACCGGCTCAAGACCTTTACCTAGGGGAGGAACCGATGGCCCTGCTCCGCCGGTCGGAAACGGTCATCGCGGGCATCCTGCTGCTCGCCATGGTCCTCATCGGCACGATCAACCCTGCCTTCTGGCAGCTCGACAATTTGTTCAGCCTGATGCGCAGCAACGTCATCATCGGCATCATGGCCTTGGGCGTGCTGCTGGTGCTGATCTCCGGCGGCATCGACGTGTCCTTCCCGGCCTTCGCCGTCGCCTCCATGTACCTGACGATCAAGGGCATGCTGGCGCTGGGATACAACGGCGTCGTGCTGCCTCTGGCAGCGGCCACCCTGATGGGGTTGCTGTTCGGCGCGGTGAACGGCTTCTTCGTCTATAAATTCCGCATGATCCCGCTGATCGTGACGCTGGGCACCAGCGCCATGGTGCGCGGCTTCCTGCTGGGCGTCGTCGGCACCAGCATGATCAACATCAACAAGATGCCGACCGCTCTCTTCGACTTCGCCCGCACCGACGTCGTCAGCGTGACCAAGGCCGACGGCACCACCTACGGCCTGACGGCGATGGTGCTGATCTATCTGGGGCTGGCGGTCGCCATGCATCTGGTGCTGCGCTACACCATGATCGGCCGCAGCGCCTATGCGCTGGGCGGCGATCCCGAGGCGGCGCGGCGCGCCGGCTTCGACCTGCGCAAGACGATCTTCTTCATCTATTGCGTCGCCGGTGCGCTGGCCGGCTTCGCCGGGCTTCTGCACAGCGGCATGATCTGGCTCGCCAACCCGCGCGACTTCGTCGGCCTCGAGCTGGACGTCATCGCCGCGGTGGTACTGGGCGGCGCGTCGATCTTCGGCGGGCGCGGCAGCGTTCTCGGCACCATGCTCGGCGTCTTCATGCTGGTGATGGTCAAGAACAGCCTGATCATCATGCGCGTGGACACCACCTGGCAGCTCGTCGTCGTGGGGTCGATCGTCATCGTCGCGACCGCCCTGTCGGCATGGCGCGACCGTCGCCGGACGGCGTGAGGAGGCGGATCATGAAGGCACAGATGAACATCCGCAGTCTGGTCAACCGCGACAACAACATCGTCCAGCTTCTGGTGATGACGGTGCTGATCTTCGCCGTGATGACGGCGCTCAGCCCCGACAAGTTCCTGCGCTACTACAATTTCGAGTCCATCACCTACATCTTCCCCGAGTTGGGCCTGCTCTCCATCGCCATGATGATCGCCATGCTGACCGGCGGCATCGATCTGTCGGTCGTGGGGGTCGCCAACCTGTCGGGCATCCTGGCCGGCGTGCTGTTCCACAAGATGGCGGGGGCGGCCGGCATCGCCGACACCGGCATCCTGACGGTCCTGCTGGGTGGGGTGATCGCGCTCGGCACCGGGCTGGTGGCGGGGACGGTGAACGGGCTGCTGATCACCCGGATGGGCATCACGCCGATCCTGGCGACGCTGGGAACGGGGCAGGTCTTCACCGGGCTCGCCATCGTGCTGACCGGCGGGCCGGCAATCGTCGGCTTCCCCTCCGCCTGGGGCTTCCTCGGCAACGGCAAGATCCTGGGGCTGGCGACGCCCTTCGTGCTGTTCGCGGTCATCGCCGCCCTGATCGCCTTCATGCTGACCCGCACCGCGCTGGGCATCAACCTGATGCTGATCGGCACCAACCCGAAGGCGGCGCTGTTCGCCGGGCTGAAGCGGGAGCGGATGGTGCTGTACAGCTACATGCTGACCGGTGTGCTGGCCTCGGTCGCCGGGATCATCCTGTCGGGACGGACCAACGCGGCGAAGTCGGACTACGGCAACTCCTACCTGCTGCAGGCGGTGCTGATCGCCGTGCTGGGCGGCACCAATCCCGCCGGCGGACGCGGCACGGTTCTGGGCATCACCATCGCCGTGGCGGCGCTGATGCTGCTGTCGAGCGGCTTCCAGATCCTGCGCTTCTCAAACCACCTGATCGACTTCATCTGGGGCGCGTTCCTTCTGCTGGTCATCGTGATCAACGCATACAAGAACCGCACCCGCTAGCCCGCATCTCCGGGAGGACCATCCATGAACGTCCGGACCGCGATCCATTTCCGCAAGAGCTTCTTCGGCGAGGCGGAGCGCCCCATCGCCGAGGCGCACGGCATGACCGCCAGCCTGTTCCGCTACGACAGCGGCATCGAGGCGGTGCGGCTGTCCAACCGGCGCGGCCATCTGGTGGTGCTGCCCTACTACGGGCAGATGGTGTGGGATGCCGTGTTCGACGGCGTCGATTTGACCATGGCGAACATGTTCGACATGCCGCGGCCCGCGACCGAGATCGTCGGCACCTATGGCTGCTTCGCCTTCCATTCCGGGCTGCTGCGCAACGGCTGCCCGGGGCCGCAGGACAACCATCTGCTGCATGGCGAAATGCCCTGCGCCCCGATGGACGCCGCCGGGCTGGAGGTGGGGGAGGATGACGAGGGTCCCTACATGGCGGTGACGGGCCGGCGCGAATATGTGATGGGCTTCGGCGCCCATTACGCCGCCCGCCCGCGCGTGGTGCTGCGCCCCGGCTCCGCCCTGTTCGACATCCGGATGGAGGTCGAGAACCTGTCGGGCGCGGCGATGGACCTGATGTACATGTGCCACGTCAACTTCGCCTTCGCCGAGGGTGCGCGCATCGTCCAGCCGGCTCCCTTCACGCCCGAGGCGACGGCTGTGCGCACCGCGGTGCCGGCCCATGTGCCGCGCAGCCCCGCCTATGACGCGCTGCTGACCGACCTCGCCCGCGATCCGGCGGTGATGGAGGTGCTGGACGAGCCCGAGCGCTACGACCCCGAACAGGTCTTCTACATCCGTGGCCTGCGCACCGACGAGGAGGGCGGCACAGCACTGATGATGCGGCGCCGGGAGGGCGATGCCTTCCACATCGCCTACAGCACGCGGGAGTTCCCCAAGACCGTGCGCTGGGTGCTGGTCAACAGCGACCAGAAGGTCTGCGCCTTCGCCCTGCCCTCCACCTGCGAGCCGGAGGGCTACAGCGCGGAGGCGATGAAGGGCAATGTCCAGACGCTGGCGGGCGGCAAGACGCGGCGCTTCTCGGTGCGGCTGGGCTATCTGACCGCCGACGAGGCCGAAGCCGAGGAATGCGCCATCCGGGCGCTTTGAAAGGAGACACCGAAGATGGGCAAGATCGCCGTGGTCGGCAGCAACATGGTCGACCTGATCACCTACACCGCCCGCATGCCCGGCCCCGGCGAAACCATCGAGGCGCCGCGCTTCGAGATGGGCTGCGGCGGCAAGGGCGCCAACCAGGCCATCGCCGCCGCCCGGCTGGGCGCCGAGGTGATGATGGTCACCAAGGTCGGCGACGACATCTTCGCCGACAACACCATCCGCAACTTCGAGGATTCCGGCATCGACACCCGCCATGTCGAGCGGGTGCCCGGCACCTCCAGCGGCGTCGCCCCGATCTTCGTCGAGCCGTCGGGCGAGAACAGCATCCTGATCATCAAGGGCGCCAACGCCCTGCTGTCGCCCGCCGACGTCGACCGCGCGGCGGAGGATCTGAAGGGCTGCGACCTGATCGTCATGCAGTTGGAGGTCCCGCTGGAGACGATCTACCACACCATCGAGTTCGGCGCGCGGCACGGCATCGAGACCCTGCTGAACCCGGCCCCGGCACCCGCCGACCTCGACCCGAAGCGCATCGAGCAAGTGACCTTCCTGGTGCCGAACCAGACCGAGTTGGCGACCATCTCCGGCTTGGCCGTGAACTCGGAAGCAGACGCCGAGACTGCCGCACGCTTCCTGATCGACCGCGGCATCCGCACCGTCATCGTCACGCTGGGCGCCCGCGGTGCGCTGCTGGTGACGAAGGGCGAGGAGACGCGGCGGATCGAACCGGTGCGGGTCACGCCGGTGGACACCACCGGGGCCGGCGACGCCTTCATCGGCAGCTTCGCGCGCTATTATGTGGAGAACCGCAATCTGGACGCGGCGCTCCACATGGCGGTGCGCTATGCCGCCGACAGCATCACCCGGCCGGGCACCCAGAAATCCTATGCCAGCCGCGAGGCGTTCGAGGCCTTCTGCGCCAGCCTGTAGCTTTTTAGTTTTCCGTGCGATTCACGCTTCAGACGATTCCGTCTGAAGCGATCGCACTCCAAGCGTCGGACGGAGGACATGCCATGACGCGCGCCGTGATCGGGGTGGATGTGGGGACCGGCAGTGCCCGTGCCGGCATCTTCGACCTTGCCGGGCACCGGCTGGCCGCCGCATCGCGCCCGATCCGGATGTGGAAGCCCGAACCGGAATGGGCGGAGCAATCCTCCGACGACATCTGGAACGCCGTCTGCGCGGCGGTACGCGAGGCTGTGGAGGCTTGCGCCGAAAAGCCGGAGGTGGTCGGGATCGGCTTCGACGCCACCTGTTCGCTGGTGGTGCTGGACGCAGCCGGGCGGCCGGTGACGGTCGACCCGGAGGGCGACGACGCACGCAACGTCATCGTCTGGATGGACCACCGCGCCATCGACCAGACCGACCGCATCAATGCCGGCGGGTACGAGGTTCTGCGCTATGTCGGCGGCCGGCTGTCGCCGGAGATGCAGACACCCAAGCTGCTGTGGCTGAAGGAGAAGCTGCCGGCCAGTTGGAGCCGGGCCGCGCATTTCTTCGACCTGCCGGACTTCCTGACCTGGCGGACGACAGGGGCAACGCGGCGGTCGCTGTGCTCGCTGGTTTGCAAATGGACCTATCTGGGTCATGAGGGGCGGTGGGACGATTCCTATCTCCGCGCCATCGGGCTGGGCGATCTGGTGGATGAGGGGCATGCGCGCATCGGCACCGATGCCGGCGCGGTCGGCAGCGCCATCGGCGGCGGCCTGACCGTCGAAGCGGCACACGAACTTGGCCTGACGCCCGGCATCGCGGTCGGCACCTCGATGATCGACGCCCATGCCGGCGGGATCGGCGTGATCGGTGTGCCGCTCGCTGCATCGGCCAGTGTCGATTACGACCGGCGGCTGGCGCTGATCGGCGGCACGTCGAGCTGCCACATGGTGATGAGCCCGGCCGCCCCGCGCTTCATTCCCGGCGTCTGGGGACCCTACCATTCCGCCATACTGCCGGGGCTCTGGCTGAACGAGGGCGGGCAGTCGGCGACCGGCGCGCTGATCGACCATGTGGTACAGGGCCATCCCCGCCATGCCGACCTCGCCGCCGAGGCCACCCGGCGCGGCACGACCGTCTACCAACTGCTGAACGACGAACTGGCCGCACTGGCCGAGCGCAGCGGCGGGCCGATGGCGATGCTGACCCGCGACCTGCATGTGCTTCCCGACTTCCACGGCAACCGCTCGCCGCGGGCCGATGCCAGCCTGCGCGGCGCCGTCAGCGGGCTTCGCCTGTCCGACGGGCTGGAGGATCTGGCGCTGCTCTATCTGGCGACGGTGCAGGCGGTGGCCTACGGCACCCGTCATATCGTCGCCGCGATGAACGGCACCGGCTATGCCATCGACACCATCCTCGCCTGCGGCGGCGGCACCAGGAATCCGGTGTTCCTGGAGGCGCATGCCGACGCCACCGGCTGCACCCTGGTCCTGCCGGAGGAGCCGGAAGCGGTGCTGCTGGGATCCGCGGTTCTGGGGGCGGTCGCGGCGGGCGCCTTCCCAGACATCGCCGCCGGCATGGCCGGCATGACCCGCGCCGGCCGCAGCATCCAGCCGGCCGAAGGACGCTTGCGCGCCTATCACGACGCCAAATACAGCGTCTTCCTGCGCCTTCACGACGACCAGATGGCCTACCGCGCCCTGATGGCCGCAGCCGGCTGACCCCTCCGCCGCGCCGCCGTCCTTTCGCCCGGCAGTCCGCCCAGGATTTGGGCGGTCTGCCTGGAATGCATTTGCATGCGCGGAATTTGGGCAGAGCTGTGCCCCGTTGCGTTCGTCTCCCACGGCCATGGACCGCGGGAATTGCCCCGCTCCGCCGGTTGCCAACTCTGGCCGGTATTTTGCAACGCAGTGTGAAATCCTCCGATCCGGTCGGCAAGCACGCCAAGAATCGGGATTGACAGGGGGCGCCAGCCCTCGTTAACGTTGGGACAAGAATTAATTGGGCGAATAATAAAATCGCCTAACCGCATGGAATACGGTGCATAAGCACCCCGAATGGGGGCAGCCCCTGTGCGCGTCTCCGGCAAGGTCCGGCACCCGCGCAGGCGTGGGATCACGACCAATTCCACAAATTCCCAAAGGGACAGGAGGGTTAGAGATGTACCGCTATGCTCTGGGATGCGCGCTTGCGGCCAGTGTCGCCGCATCGGGTTCGGCCAACGCGCAGGACAGTGTGAAGATCGGCCTCGTCGAGCCGCTGACGGGATCCGTCGCCTACAACGGGAAATCGGTGGTCGAGGGCGCCAAACTGGCGGTCGAGCAGATCAATGCCAAGGGCGGCGTGCTCGGCAAGCCGGTCGAACTGGTGATCGAGGACGGGCAATGCGCCCCCGCCAACTCGGTCAACGCAGTCGAGAAGCTGGTGCAGAAGGACAAGGTGGCCGTGCTGGTCGGCGCCTTCTGCAGTTCCGCCACCGCGGCGATCATGCCGGTGGCGGCGAAATACAAGATCCCGCTGGTGACCGGCGTGTCGTCGAGCGCCGCCCTGACCGAGCAGAACAATCCCTGGTTCTTCCGCGCCGCCGAAACCGACGCGCTGATGGCCAAGGCCTTCGCCAAGATCCTCGCCACCGATCTGAAGCTGAAGTCGGTCGCCTATGTCGGCGTGAACGACGACTGGGGCCGCGGCGGGGTGGAGGAATTCTCCCGCGATCTGTCGGCGCTGGGCGTGAAGACGGCGCTGACCGAGTATTTCGACCATGGCTCCACCGATTTCTTCACCCTGCTGACCAAGCTGCGCGCCGCCAAGCCCGACGGCATCTTCGTCGCGGCGGAAACGCAGGACGGCTCGATCCTGGTCAAGCAGCTTCAGGAAATGGGTGTGCAGAGCAAGGTGTTCGGCGTCGGGTCCTGGGCGACCGCCGACTTCATCAACCTGACCGGCGACGCGGCCGAAGGCATCTATGCCGCCGTTCCCTATGTCTCCAGCGTCGATACCCCGCGCAACAACGAGTTCGTGAAGGCCTATGAGGCCAAGTACAAGGTGAAGCCCGGCAAGTACGGGGCGGCGGGCTACAACGCGCTGAACATCACGGCCCAGGCCATCGCCCAGGCCGGCAGCACCGACGCCGAGGCCATCCGCACGGCGCTGGGCAAGACCGACTACCAGGCGCCGAACGGCGAATACCGCTTCACCGCCAAGGGCCAGGCCTATGGCTTCGACGCCGTGCTGGTGCGCATCGAAGGCGGGACGCCCAAGGTCGTCGCCTCTTCCCCCGTCGAAGCGCCGCAGTGAGGCGGCATGCCCCGCCCCCCATGCCCCACGCCACAGCGAGGCTGAGACTGCAATGGAACTGTTCCTGCAATTCCTGACCAACGGGCTGGTGGTCGGCGTCTTCTATGCGCTGTCGGCGCTGGGGCTGACGCTGATCTTCGGCCTGATGCGGGTGGTCAACTTCGCCCATGGCGAATTCTACATGCTGGGCGGCGTGGTGGGGTGGTTCGTCACCACCTACCTCGGGCTCGATTTCTTCTCAGGTCTGGTGCTGGTGGCGCTGGCGATCGGCAGCTTCGGCTGGGTTGTGGACCGTTTCCTGATCGAGCGCGTCCGCGGCCAGGGCGAGGAGCCGGGCATCCTGCTGACCATCGGACTGTCGATCTTCCTGGTCAACATCACCCTGCTCGCCATCGGTCCGGCTCCGCTGAAGGTCGCCCGCGCCATCACCGAAGGGCCGATCTTCCTCGGCCCAGTCACCATCACCAAGATGCGGCTGCTCGCGATGGTCATCGGCATCGCGCTGATCGTCGGCGCGCACGCCATCATCCACCGCACCCGGCTGGGCAGCGCCATGCGCGCCACCTTCCAGGACCCGATGGCCGCCAGCCTCGCCGGCATCCGCACGAAGCAGGTCTACGCCGCGACATTCGCGCTCGGCTGCACCTTGTCGGCGCTGTCGGGCATGCTGCTGGCCAGCATCTATTCGGCGCAGGCATCGGTCGGTGGGCTGGTCAGCCTGAAGAGCTTCGTCGTGGTGATCCTGGGCGGCATGGGCAGCTTCCCCGGCGCCATCGCCGGCGGCCTGCTGCTGGGCGTGGCAGAGGCGCTGTGGGGTGGCTATGTCGCCACCGGCATGGTCGACATCATCGGCTTCCTGCTGGTCATCCTGATCCTGGTGCTGCGGCCGCAGGGTCTCTTCTCGATCCGGGCGGAGAGGGCCTGACATGACGCTCGAACGCAACATCCTCCTCGGCCTCGGGGTCCTGGCGGCGCTGCTGCCCTTCGCGATCACCGACCAGTACGTCCTGCACCTCGCCATCATGGCGATCTTCTACGCCATCCTCGCCAACAGCCTTAACCTGGTGGTGGGCTATGTCGGCGAATTCTCGCTCGGCCACACCGCCTTCCTCGGCACCGGCGCCTACACCGCGGCGCTGCTGTCGGTGAATGCCGGCTGGCCGATGTGGGCGGCGGTGCCGGCGGCAGGCGTGGTGGCCGCGCTGTTCGGGCTTGCCATCGGCGCCATCACGCTGCGCCTGCAGGGGCCCTATTTCGTCATCGTCACCCTGTCCTTCGCCGAGGTGCTGCGCATCGTCGCCAACAACTGGATCGCCGTGACCAACGGACCGATGGGGCTGGCCGGCGTCGGCCAGGGCGGGGTTTCCGACAAGAGCGCCTTCCTCGCCATCGTGCTGGGGCTGGCGGCGCTGACCTTCTACCTGTCCTACCGCTTCGTCTATTCCAACGCCGGCCGCGCCGCGGTGGCGGTGCGCGAAAACCGGTACGTCGCGCAGTCCATCGGCGTGAATCCCTTCGGCACCGCCATGCAGGCCTTCGTTCTGGGCGCCTTCCTGGCCGGATTGGCCGGCGGCTTCTATGCCTTCTACATCTCCTTCGTCGGGCCGGAGGTGTTCCGCTTCGCCTTCATGGCGACGATCATCATCATGGTGCTGATGGGCGGCAAGGGCACGCTGCTGGGCCCGGTGGTGGGGGCGGTCATCGTCACCCTGCTGGAGGAATATCTGCGCGAGCTGCAGGAGCTGCGCCTGTCGCTGTTCGGGCTGATCGTGATGGCGATCGTGCTGTTCCTGCCCAACGGTTTGATGGGCTTCATCGCCCGCCGCCGCGAACAGCGCGGCGACGCCCCGTCCCTCTCCCCCGCCATCGAGGAGCGCACCGTATGACCGCCCTCCGCAACAGTGAGCCGCTTCTGCGGGCCGAGAACCTGACAATGCGCTTCGGCGGCATCACCGCGGTGAAGCAGGTGGGGTTCGCGGTCGGTCCCGGCGAGATCGTCGGGCTGATCGGCCCGAACGGCGCCGGCAAGACCACCTGCTTCAACATGCTGACCGGCTTCTACACGCCGACCGAGGGCCGGGTCTTCTTCAAGGGCACCGACATCACCAGCCACAAGCCGCACGCCATCGCGCGTCTGGGCCTGATCCGCAGCTTCCAGAAGACCAACGTGATGAAGCGGCTGACGGTGTTCGAGAATGTGCTGACAGGCCACTACATGGAAGGCCGCCAGTCGCTGCTCGCCACCTTCTTCCCCGGCGAGAAGGTCCGCCGCGCCGAACGCGAGGCGCGGGAGAGCGCCGCCGCCATCGTCGAGACCATGGGCCTGTCCCGCCGCATGAACGCCCCCGCGCATCTGCTGTCCTGCGGCGAGCTGCGCCTGCTGGAGGTCGCGGTGGCACTGGCGGCCAAGCCGACCCTGCTGATGCTGGACGAGCCGGCCGCCGGGCTGAACAGCCACGAGGCCATGCAGTTCGGCGAGACGCTGAAGACGCTGGTCGGCAAGGCGGTTCAGTCGCTGCTGATCGTCGAACACAACATGGAGCTGGTCATGGGCGTGTGCGAGCGCATCGTCGTGCTGAATTTCGGCCAGATGCTTGCCCAGGGCGAACCGCGCGAGATCCTGGACAACCCGAAGGTCGTCGAGGCCTATCTCGGCAAGGCGGCGGCATGAGCACGATCACCATGGAAGCCCCGGATGCGGCCGCGGGCGCGGCGGAACCGGTGCTGCGGGTGCGGGACCTGCATGTCTCCTACGGCAGCACCGCAGCGCTGCACGGCATCTCGCTCGACGTCCATGCCGGGGAGACGGTGGCGCTGATCGGCGCCAACGGCGCCGGCAAGAGCACCACGCTGCGCGCCATCTCCGGCCTGTTGAAGGCGCGGTCGGGAAGCATCGCCTGGAACGGCAAATCGATCGCCAACCGCCCGCCGGAGGAGATCGTCGCCGCCGGCATCGCCCACTGCCCGGAGGAACGCCACGTCTGGCCCGGCATGACGGTGGAGGAGAACATCGCGCTCGGCGCCTATCTCTGCCGTTCGAAGGACGAGGTGCGGACCCGCATGGGCATGGCCTTCCACCGCTTCCCGCGCCTGCGCGAACGGGCGCGGCAGATGGCGGGCACGCTCAGCGGCGGCGAGCAGCAGATGCTGGCCATCGCCCGCGCGCTGATGTCGGAACCGCGCCTGCTGATGCTGGACGAACCCAGCCTGGGCCTGAGCCCGCGCATGGCCGAGGAGGTGTTCGAGGTGGTGCGCTCCATCAACGCCCATGGCGTCACGGTGCTGCTGGTCGAGCAGAACATCCACAACGCGCTGGCGGTTGCCAGCCGCGCCTATGTGGTGAAGACCGGCCGTATCGCCGCCGCCCGCCCGGCCGCTGAACTGCGCGGAGACCCGGAACTGCTGAAGGCGTATCTCGGCGGGTGAGCGGCGGAGTTCCCTCTCCCGCGGAGCGGGGGAGGGTTAGGGAGGGGGCAAGCCCGCCACCAGATCGGCCGCCGCCAAACCGCCGGTGCCAAGTGCAAATAGTAATTAAACAGCTGGCCGATTAATTGTCGGCATCTCCCTGAAGGAGGCATAGAGTGAGAAGCAAACCGCGGATCGGAATCGTCGGCGGCGGCATCGGCGGCGTCGCGCTGGCCGGCTGCCTGCTGCAACGGGGCTTCGAGGTGCGCCTGTTCGAGCGCGCCGCCGGCTTCGGTGAAATCGGCGCCGGCATCCAAATGACACCGAACGCCGTCAAGGTCATCAAGACGCTGGGGCTGCTGGACAAGATGCTGGAGGCGGGCTTCCTGCCGCAGGCGCTGGTCGGGCGCAACTGGCGCACGGCGCGGGAGAATTTCCGCACGCCGCTGACCGATTGCACGACGCTGTACGACGCGCCCTTCATCCATATCCACCGCGCCGACCTGCATTCCATCCTCGCCTCGGTGGTGCCGGAGTCCATCGCCACCTTCGGCGTCGGCTGCACCGGCGTCCGGCAGGAGCCGAACGGCGCGGTCGCCAGCTTCGACGATGGCAGCGAGTATGAGGCCGACCTGATCGTCGGCGCCGACGGCGTGCGCTCCGCCGTGCGCGCCGCCCTGTTCGGGCCGGAGGCGCCGCGCTTCACCGGTCACATGTGCTACCGCGCCGTGGTGCCGGTCGGGGGACCGGTGGATTTCGTGGCGCCGGAGGCGTCCTTCTGGTTCGGCCCGAAAAGCCACGTCGTCACCTACTATGTTCGCGGCGGCAAGGCGGTGAACATCGTCGCAGTGGCCGAGACCAGCGAGTGGGTGGAGGAAAGCTGGAACGCGCCCAGCAGCCGCAGCGAGTTGCTGAGCGCCTTCCAGGGCTGGAACCGCAATGTCGAGACGCTCTTCCAGCGGGTGGACACCGTCTACAAATGGGGCCTGTTCGACCGCGATCCGATGACGAGCTGGTCGAAGGGCCGGGTGACGCTGATGGGCGACGCCGCCCACCCCATGCTGCCCTTCCTGTCGCAGGGGGCCGCGATGGCCATCGAGGACGCCTATGTGCTGGCCGCCTCGCTGGAGGGCCATGGCCGCGACGTGCCCGCCGCCCTGCGGGACTATGAGCGCGAGCGGCTGCCCCGCACCAGCCGGGTCCAGCTGGAGGCGCGGGAGCGCGGGCGGACCTACCACCTTCCCTCGCCCTTCGCCCAGGCCAAGCGCGACTTCGTCTATTGGCTGCGCGGCCTGATCAACCCGCAGGCCACCGGCATCCAGGCCAATTGGGTCTACGAATACGACGCCCGCAAATTCCGCCCCGGCGTCGCCGCCGCTTCCGAACTCGCCGCCTGAGGGACGCCCGCAATGACCACCCGCCCCCATCGCATCGGCCAGATCGTTCCCAGCTCCAACACCACGATGGAGACGGAGATCCCGGCGATGCTGACCGCTCACGCGCTGGCGCACGGCACCCGCTTCACCTTCCATTCCAGCCGCATGCGCATGAAGACGGTCGCCAAGGAGGAACTGGCGGCGATGGACGGCGAGTCCGACCGTTGCGCGCTGGAACTCACCGACGCCCGCGTCGACGTGCTGGGCTATGCCTGCCTCGTCGCGATCATGAGCATGGGCCGCGGCTACCACCGCGTCTCACAGGAGCGGCTCCGGGGCCGCACGGCGGAGAACGGCGCCCCGGCCCCGGTCATCACCAGCGCCGGCGCCCTGGTCGATGCGCTCCCCGTCATCGGCGCCAGGCGCATCGCGCTGGTCGCCCCATACATGCGGCCGCTGACCAAGCTGGTCATCGACTACATCGAGCATGAGGGTGTGGAGGTCGCGGACTGGCGGGCGCTGGAGATCCCGGACAACATCGCCGTCGGCCGCCACGACCCGGAGCGCCTGCCGGAGATCGTTGCCGGCATGGACACCCGCAACGTCGACGCCATCGTGCTGTCGGCCTGCGTGCAGATGCCGTCGCTGCCGGTGATCGCGAAGGTCGAGGCGATGACCGGCAAGCCGGTGGTGACCGCCGCCGTCGCCACCACCTACGCCATGCTGAAGGCGCTGGACCTGAAGACGGCAGTGCCCGGCGCCGGCGCGCTGCTGTCCGGCGCCTATTGAGGAGGGGACGGCATGGGCAGCACCTTCCAATACGGCGCCAACATCCGCGCCAACGGCATCCGACAGCATTACCTGCGCTATGGCGGCAGTGGGCGCCCGGTGGTGATCGTGCCGGGCATCACCAGCCCGGCCCCGACCTGGGGCTTCGTCGCCGAACGCTTCGGCCGCAACTTCGACACCTATGTGCTGGACGTCCGCGGCCGCGGCCTGTCGGAAGCGTCAAGCAGCCTCGATTACGGACTGGACGCCATGGCCGCCGACGTGGCCGCCTTCGCGGCGGCGCTGAGGCTCAGGGACTATGCGCTGGTCGGCCATTCCATGGGTGCGCGCATCGGGTTGCGCGCGGTCAGCCGTCATGGCGCCGAGCCCGGCTGCCTCGTGATGGTCGATCCGCCGGTGTCGGGACCGGGCCGCCGCCCTTACCCGGCGCAGCTTCCCTGGTATGTCGATTCCATCCGGCTGATGGCGCAGGGCGCCGATCTGGAGGCGATGCGCTCCTTCTGTCCGACCTGGACCGACGAACAGCTGCGCCTGCGCGCCGAATGGCTGCACACCTGCGACGAGCGCGCCATCGTCACCGCCTATGAGGGATTCCGGACCGACGACATCCACGCCGACCTGCCGCGCGTCCACTGCCCGGCCCTGCTGATCGCCGCCGGCCGCGGCGACGTGATCCTGCCGGATGAGGAGGCGGAGATCCGCGACCTCAACCCCGCCATCGGCGTGGTTCGCGTGGAGAACGCCGGACACATGATCCCCTGGGACGATGAGGACGGCTTCTTCCGCGCGTTCGGCGATTTCCTCGGCAAGCCGGTCTGACCTCCAACTGAAAGGACCCCCGCGATGTCCGTCAGCGATGCCGACATGGTCCGCGCCTGGACCCATGTCCTCACCCTGTCCAACCTGAAACCCGGTGACACGGTCACCCTGCTGACCAGCGCCAACACCCACCCGCAGACCCTGCAGACCGCGTGGATCGCCGCCGGCATGATGGGGGCGGTGGTGAACCGGCTCGACTTGGCGCCGATGAACGCCGAGTTCGCGCACAGCCGCGACAGCCTGGCCTATCTCGGCACCACGCCGCTGACCGGGAACCGCGCCGCCATCGCAGCGCTGAAGGAAAGCGACATCGTTCTGGACCTGATGACACTGCTGTTCTCGCCCGAACAGGCGGAAATCCTGGAGAGCGGCACCCGCATCCTGCTGGCCGTCGAACCGCCGGAGGTGCTGGTCCGCCTGCTGCCCAGCCTGGAGGACAAGGTCCGCGTCGGCGAGGCCGCCGCCCTGCTGGCGGGGGCGAAGGAAATGACCGTCACCTCGGCCGCCGGCACCGAGCTGCGGCTGCCGCTGGGCGAGTTCCCGGCGATCCAGGAATATGGCTTCGTCGACGAGCCCGGCCGCTGGGACCATTGGCCGAGCGGCTTCGGCCTGACCTTCCCCAACGAGGGCAAGGCGGAAGGCCGCGTCGTGCTGGAGCGCGGCGACATCCTGCTGCCGATGAAATCCTACGTCACCGACCGCATCGAGATGATCGTCGAGAAGGGCTATGTCACCGCGATCACCGGCGGGATGGATGCCGATCTGCTGAACGACTACATGGAGGTCTTCGACGATCGGGAGGCCTATGCCGTCTCCCATGTCGGCTGGGGCCTGCAGAAGCGGGCGCGCTGGTCGACGCTCGGCCTGTACGACCGCGAGAACACCATCGGCATGGATGCCCGCGCCTTCGCCGGCAACTTCCTGTTCTCCATGGGGCCGAACAACGAGGGCGGCGGGTCGCGCACCACCGCCTGCCACATCGACATTCCCATGCGCAACTGCACCGTCCGGCTGGATGGCCGCGAGGTGGTCCGCGCCGGCCGCCTTCTGGAAGAGGAGTCGGTGGCATGAGCGAGCCGACGCAAGAGGTCTACGAGCGCCAGGGCTTCGGCCAATCGCTGGGCATCCAGGGGCGGATCGGCCTGCTGATCGTCGACTTCGTCAACGGCTTCGCCGACCCGGAGGTGTTCGGCGGCGGCAACATCCCCGCCGCCATCGCCCGCACGGTGACGGTGCTGGACGAGGCGCGCAGGCGCAGCTGGCCGGTCGCCCACAGCCGCATCGTCTATGCCGACGACGGATCGGACGCCACGGTCTTCTCGATCAAGGTGCCGGGCATGCTGACGCTGACGGAGGACGCCCCGGCCAGCGCCATCGTCCCGGACCTGACGCCGGCCGCGGGCGAGCTGGTGGTGCGCAAGACCAACCCGTCGGCCTTCTTCGGCACCGGCCTTGCACCCTGGCTGACGCGGATGGGGGTGGAGACGCTGCTGGTCGCCGGCTGCACCACGTCCGGATGCGTGCGGGCCAGCGTGGTGGACGCCATGTGCCACGGCTTCCGGCCGGTGGTGCTGTCCGACTGCGTCGGCGACCGGGCGATTGCCCCGCACGAGGCCAACCTGTTCGACATCGCCCAGAAATACGGCGACGTCGTACCCGCCGAACGTGTGCTGGCGCTGTGACGGGGTGAAAGGAGTGGATGCGCCCTTGCCCAAGGATGATATACGTGTCCGCGACAAGGACGTTTCCTCCGCGGATGCCATGAAATCAGTGAGTTCACAGTCCAAGGCGGCCCCGGAACCGGAGGCGGCACCGCCGGAATCGGCGGCCAAAAGGGGACGCCCGGCGCAACGCCGCCGGGCCGGCCCCGGCCGGCCGGAAGGCGTCAGCAACGTGCGCGACGAGATCCTCGACGCGGCGGAGATCGAGTTCGCCAATCTCGGCTATGCCGGCACCAGCCTGCGCAACGTCGCCGAGGCCGCCCAGGTGACGCAGGCGCTGATCAACTATTATTTCGGCTCCAAATACGGCCTGTTCGAAGAGGTCTTCCTGCGCCGCGGCCGGCAGATCGCCGACGACCGCATGCAGCGGCTGGAGGAGTTGCGCCGCAGTGGCAAGACGCCGGCGGTGGCCGACATCGTCCGCGCCTTCCTGATGCCGGCACTGTCGATGCGCTCCACCGCGGCCGGCCGCACCTTCATGCGGCTGCAGGCCCGGCTGCACACCGAACCGCCGGAGATCTCCTACAAGCTGCGCAACGAGGCCTACGAAACCTCCACCCGCCTGTTCACCGAGACCCTGCGCGACGCCCTGCCGCATCTGTCGGAAAAGG
>JBKHVJ010000366.1:0-8123 GCA_046570145.1 Alphaproteobacteria bacterium | reverse complement strand
GACTGGTGCGCTGGCGGTGATGTGCTTCGTCAAGGCCTACGGCATCATGTTCGCAGGCGCACCGCGCAGCCATCATGCGGAGGAGGCGCGCGAGGCGCCGGTCGCGATGGTCGCCGGCATGGCGGTGCTGGCCGTCGCCTGCGTCGCGCTCGGCCTGTTGGCCCCGCTGGTGGCGCCGGTGATGGGCCGCATCGCGGCGGCGACCATCGGCACCGCTCCGGTGACCCTGGCGGTCGGCGCCACCCTGCTGCCGGGCGATGCCCAGCAGGCGACGCTCTCCACCCCGCTGATCGCCATCCTGCTGATCGCCATGGCCTTCCTGCCCATCGCGCTGAAAGCGGCCTTCGCCGCCAAGCGTGGCGGCGACCGCAAGGTGGCGGCCCCCTGGGCGGCCGGCTATCTGCCGGACCACCACATGCCCGCCAGCGCCGGCAGCTTCGCCCAGCCGATCCGCATGTTCTTCGCCCCGCTCTACACCATGCGCCGCTCGATCTCCGGGCGCTGGACCGGCGTCGCCCACGGCTTCGAGCGGGTGGTCACGCTGGCGCGGCGCACCGAACCGCTGGCCGACCGCAGCGTCATCGCCCCGATCACCGGGGCGGTCGATGCCAGCGGCAAGTGGCTGCAGGTCATCCAGGCCGGCGATTTCCGGATCTACTGCCTCTACATCGTCGCGGCGCTGATCGCGCTGCTGGCGCTGGCCGTCTGACGGGAGGACGCCATGCTGACCTTCTCACACCTGATCCTGGGATTGTTCCAGGCGCTCCTCCTGCTCGCCGCGGCCCCCCTTATCTCCGGCCTGTCGCGCATGATCCGGGCAAAGCTGCACACCCGCCACGGGCCGGGCCTGCTGCAGGACTATCGCGACATCGCCAAGCTGCTGACCCGCCAGGACCTGACCCCGCCGAACAGCGGCTTCGCCTTCCGCGCCATGCCGGCGGTGATGCTGACGACGGTGCTGGTCATCGCCATGGGCATCCCGATGCTGACCCGCTTCACGCCGGTGGCGCCCATCGGCGACCTGATCACGGTCATCTACCTGTTCGCGCTGGCCCGCTTCTTCTTCTCGCTGTCCGGCATCGATAGCGGCAGCTCCTTCTCCGGCATCGGCGGCAGCCGCGAGCTGACCATGGGCGTGCTGGTGGAGCCGGTGATGCTGCTGTCGCTGTTCGTCGCGGCCCTGCTGGCCGGCTCGACCAACCTCGGCGCCATCGGCACCGCCATCGCCGACGGCCATGTGCGGTCGGCGACCGCAACGGTGATCGCCGCCCTGTCCTTCGCCTACGCCATCTACATCGAGCTGGGCAAGCTGCCCTACGACATGGCGGAGGCCGAACAGGAACTGCAGGAAGGCCCGCTGACCGAATATTCCGGTCCGTCGCTGGCGCTGATCAAGTGGGCGATGTCGCTGAAGCAGGCGGTCGTCGTCGCCTGGTTCGTCGGCGTCTTCCTGCCCTTCGGCAGCGCGCCCGAGATGACGGTCTTCGGGCTGCTGTTCGGGCTGGTCGCCTTCACCATCAAGCTGGTCCTGATCTTCGCCGCGGTCGGCGTGGTCGAGAACAGCGTCGCGCGCGTCCGCTTCCGCCTGACCCCCCAGCACAGCTGGGTCGGGGTCGGCGCCGCCTCGCTCGCCTTCGTCTTCTATCTGGTCGGCCTGTGAGCCGGCGAGGGGCAGCATCATGATAACACTCCCCACGGAACCGCTCGGGCTGCTGGCGCTGGCCGCCATCCTGGTCCCCTTCGGCGGTGCGGCGGCGATTGCGGCATCGGAACGGGCATCGGCCAAATGGCTGTGCCAGGGCTTCGCCGCCGTCACCGTCGCGGTGATCGCCATCCTCGCCATGTCGCTGCTCGGCGACGGCAAGATCGGCGGCACCTATGAGCTGATCTCCTTCGGATCGGTCTCGATCCTTGGACTGGTGGTGGACAGCGTCAGCGTGCTGATCGCGCTGGCGGTGATCGCCATCGGCCTGCTGGTGGCGGTCTATTCCGCCGCCTACCTGAACGCCGGCAACCGCGAGCATCCCGACATCGGCCGGCGGCGCTTCTACGCCTTCCTGCTGGTGTTCATCGGCGCCATGACCGGCCTGGTCTTCAGCTCCACCGTCGTCGGCCAGCTCGCCTTCTTCGAGCTGACGGGCGCCTGCTCCTGGGCCCTGATCGGCTATTACGAATCGCCCAAGGCCCTGCGCTCCGCGGCCAAGGCGCTGCTGGTCACCCATGTCGCCTCGCTCGGCCTCTATGTCGCGGCGGCGCTGCTGTTCCTGTCGACCGGCACCTTCGCGCTGACCGCCATCGCCGATCTGGCGCCGGGGATGAAGGCGGTCGTGCTGCTGGCGATCCTGGTCGCCTCCTGGGGCAAGTCGGCGCAGCTGCCCTTCCACATGTGGCTGCCCGACGCCATGGAGGCCCCAACCCCGGTCAGCGCCTACCTGCATGCGGCATCCATGGTGAAGGTCGGCGTCTACATCTTCGCCCGCGGGCTGATGTCGTCGGGCGGCGCGCCGGAGATCGTCGGCTGGGTCGGCTCGATCATGGCGGTGCTGACGCTGGTCTACGGCTTCTTCATGTATCTGCCGCAGGTCGACCTGAAGCGCCTGCTGGCCTATTCGACCATCACGCAGCTGGCCTACATCCTGCTGGCACTGTCGCTGTCGGTCTTCGGCTCCGACCTCGCCTTCAAGGGCGCCATCGCCCACATCTTCAACCACGCCTTCGCCAAGACGCTGTTCTTCCTGGTCGCCGGTGCGCTGAGCTACACCGCCGGCACCCGCCTGCTGCCGTCGCTGCGCGGCATCGTCACCAAGTCGCCGCTGCTGGGCATCGCCTTCGTCTGCGCCGCCCTGGCGATCACCGGCGTGCCGCCCTTCAACGGCTTCTTCAGCAAGTTCGCCATCTTCGCCGGCGGGTTCGAGGTCGGGGCGCACCACTGGGCGCTGATGCTGCTGGTCGTCATCGCGCTGGCGGAATCGGTCGGCTCCTTCGCCTGGTTCCTGAAATGGCTGGGTCATTCGGTGCCCGGCAAGCCGTCCACCACCATGGCCGCGGCGGCGCCGCTGCCGGCCGGCATGAAGGTCGTGCTGGTGGCCCTGGTGGCGATGACGGTGGTCTCAAGCTCCATCGCCGCCTCGTGGCTCGGCTGAGGGAGGGAACGGTCATGAACGGATTTCTCATCGTCAACGGCCTGTCGGGCCTGCTGATCGTCAGCTCCCTTCTGGTCACGCTCGCCGGCAATCCGGCCAACTCCGCCCGCTTCTACGCGCTGCAGAGCTTCATCCTGGTGATGCTGTTCGTGGCGCTGGCGGGGACCACCGGGTCGGGCGAGCTGTATCTCTGGTCCTTCACCGCGCTGCTGACCAAGGTGATCCTGGTCCCGGCCATCATGTACCGCGCCTTCCGCAAGCTGAGCGACCCGGCCATCGGCTCGGGCGCGGTGATGCCGACGGCGCTGTCCATCGTCGGCGCGGCGGTCGCCGTTATCCTGTGCTTCGGCGTAGCGTCGAAGGTGACGCTGCCGGCGGCCGACGCCATCAAGCCGGCGCTGGCCGTCTCGCTCGCCCTGTTCTTCATCGGGCTCGCCTGCATCGTGGCGCAGCGGAACATCCTGAAGCAGGTGTTCGGCTATTGCCTGATGGAAAACGGCTCGCACCTGACCCTGGCCCTGCTGGCCCCCAACGCGCCGGAGCTGGTGGAGATCGGCATCGCCACCGACGCCATCTTCGCGGTGGTGGTGATGGCCGCACTGGGATCGCGGATCTTCGACACGCTGCACACGCTCGACGCGCGCCAGCTCACGAGCCTGAAGGGATGACCGCCATGGTACCCTCGATCCTTCCCCCACTTCTGCTGATCGGTCCGCTGGCGGTGGCGCTGTTCCTGCTGACCCTGCCCTGGTTCCGGGAGTCGCTGCCCGAATCGCTGGCGACCGACCATGGCAGCGTGGCGCTGCTGGAGCGCATCCATCTGGGCTCCATCGGATATGTTTTCCTGCTGAGCGCCGGAGCGCTGGTACAGGTACTGTCCGGCGGCGCTATCGCCGCCTTCGGCGACTGGCTGTTCGTCGACGCGCTCGGCGCCGTCTTCATGATGCTGATCGGCGTGGTCGGGCTGATGACCGGCCTCTATTCCATCGCCTACATCCGCCACGATCTGGAGTCCGGCGCCATCGACGCCGGCAAGGTCCGGATCTACTACGGCTTCTTCAGCCTGTTCCTGTTCACCATGCTGCTGGCGGTCACCGCCAACAACATCATCATGATGTGGGCGGCCATCGAGGCGACGACGCTCGGCTCCGCCTTCCTGGTCGGGCTGTACGGGCAGAAATCCTCGCTGGAGGCCGCCTGGAAATACGTCATCATCTGCACGGTCGGTGTCGCTTTCGGCCTCTACGGCACGGTGCTGGTCTTCTCCAACGCCGCCGACGTGCTGGCCGACCCGCATCAGGCGGTGCTGTGGACGGCCCTGGTCGGCCATGCCGCCGAGCTGGACCCGATGCTGGTCAAGCTGGCCTTCGTCTTCGCCCTGATCGGCTTCGGCACCAAGGCCGGCATCTTCCCGATGCATGCCTGGCTGCCCGACGCCCATTCCGAGGCGCCGAGCCCGGTGTCGGGCCTGCTGTCGGGCGTGCTGCTGAAATGCGCGCTGCTGATCGTCATCCGCTTCTACGTCATCACCGTCGGTACGGTGGGCACCGGCTTCCCGCAGATGCTGCTGCTGACGCTGGGCCTGCTGTCGGTCGGCGTCTCGTCCCTGCTGTTCTTCGTGCAGCAGGACCTGAAGCGCAAGCTGGCCTATTCCAGCATCGAGAATGTCGGGCTGATCGTCGTGGCGCTCGGCGTCGGCGGGCCGCTCGGCATCGCCGCGGCCTTGCTGCACGCCATCAACCACAGCGTCACCAAGGCCCTGTTCTTCTGCAGCGCCGGCAATGTCCTGATGAAGTACGGCACCCGCGACCTGCGGGCGGTGAAGGGCGTGCTGCGCGTGGCCCCGGCCACCGGCCTGCTGATGATGGGCTGCGCCCTGGCGCTGGCCGGCTTTCCGCCCTTCAACATCTTCGTCAGCGAATTCATGGTCTTCATGGCCGGGCTGAACGAAGGCTACGGCTGGGTGATGGCGCTGTGCGCGCTGTTCCTGTGCATCACCATCGCCGGTCTGGTGAAGACCGTCGCCGACAGCGTGCTGGGCAAAAGCCCGGAGACGATGGCCAAGGGTGACGTCGGCTGGAAGGCGCTGGCGCCGCTGGGCGTTCTGGCGGTGCTGGTACTGACGCTGGGCTTCGCCGTGCCGCAACCGCTGTCCGATCTGGTGCAGCAGGCGACCGCGGTGGTGATGAACGGCGACAGCCGCCCGGTGGTGGCCGCCCCCTGGCAGACATACGACACGGTCCGCGCCGCTGGAACGGTGGTGACCGGCAGCCTCTCGCAGACGGAGATTTCCAAATGAACCTCATCACTCCGGACCGGGTCGGGAGCGGCTATATCGCCTCCCTGCGCGAGAGCCTGCCCCATGCGATCCTGGATGAATCCTGGCAGACCGAGGCCCAGGTCACCATCACGGTCAAGCCTCAATCGCTGCCCGAAATCGTCGCCAGCCTCTATTACGACCACAATGGCTGGCTGTCGGTGGTCGTCGGCAACGACGAACGGCCGCTGAACGGCGCCTACGCCGTCTACTATGTCCTGTCCATGGAGGGCGGCGACAAGTGCCATGTGGTGGTGCGCTGCGAGGTTCCGGCCGACACGCTGGAATACCCCTCCGTCACCCCCAGGGTGCCCGCATGCGTCTGGGGTGAGCGCGAGGTGCGCGACATGTTCGGCCTGCGCCCGGTCGGGCTGCCGGACGAACGCCGCCTCGTCCTGCCCGACGACTGGCCGGACGAGCTGTTTCCGCTGCGCAAGGATTCGATGGATTACCGGCTGCGCCCGGCCCCGACCAGCGACGACGAGACCTACCGGTTCATCAACGAGGCCAAGCAGGAGACCCGCGTCGTTCCGCTGGGGCCGCTGCACATCACCTCCGACGAGCCCGGACACTTCCGCCTGTTCGTCGACGGCGAGGACATCATCGACGCCGATTACCGCATGTTCTACGTCCACCGCGGCATGGAGAAGGTGGCCGAGACGCGGATGGGCTACAATGACGTCACCTTCCTGGCCGACCGCGTCTGCGGCATCTGCGGCTACGCCCACAGCGTCGCCTATGCCAGTTCGGTCGAGAATGCGCTGGGCATCAAGGTGCCGCCGCGGGCGCAGGCCATCCGCTCCATCCTGCTGGAGACGGAGCGGATGCACAGCCACCTGCTGAATCTCGGCCTCGTCTGCCATTTCATCGGTTTCGACACCGGCTTCATGCAATTCTTCCGCGTGCGCGAGAAGGCGATGATGCTTGCCGAACTGCTGACCGGCGCCCGCAAGACCTATGCGCTGAACCTGATCGGCGGCGTCCGCCGCGACATCCTGGGCGACCAGCAGGCCAGGACCCGCGAACTGGTCGCCGAGCTGCGCGACGACGTGACCCGGCTGGTCGATGTGCTGCTGTCCACCGCCAACGTCAGCGGCCGCGTCAAGGGCGTCGGCCGGCTCGACCCGCAGATCGCCCGCGACTACAGCCCGGTCGGGCCGGTGGTGCGCGGCAGCGGCCACCGCCGCGACACCCGCGCCGACCATGCCTTCGCCGGCTACAGGCTGCTCGACATGCCGGTCCATGTCGAACAGGGCTGCGACGTGCTGTCCCGCACGCTGGTGCGGGTGGCGGAGTTCTTCGACAGCTTGTGGATCATCGAGAAGCTGCTGGACAAGGCCCCCGCCGGGCCGGTGCTGACCGAGGATTTCACCTATGTCCCGCATAAATTCGCGCTGGGCTTCACCGAGGCGCCGCGCGGCGAGGACATCCACTGGTCGATGACCGGCGACAACCAGAAGCTCTACCGCTGGCGCTGCCGCGCCTCGACCTACAACAACTGGCCGGTGCTGCGCTACATGCTGCGCGGCAATACGGTGTCGGACGCCCCACTGATCGTGGGCAGCATCGACCCCTGCTATTCCTGCACCGACCGCGTGACCGTCGTCGACGTTCGCAAGAAGCGCTCCAAGACCATCGCCTACAAGGAGATGGAGCGTTACTGCCGCGAACGCACGGATTCACCGCTGAAGTGACGGGGGCCGGATATGCTCAAGCTACTCAAGGAAATCTTCCGCACCGGCGAGGCGACGGTCAAATATCCCTTCGCCCCGATGCCGGTCTGCAAGGACTTCCGCGGCAAGCCGGAACACAGGGCTGAGGACTGCATCGCCTGCGCCGCCTGCACCGTCGCCTGCCCGGCCAATGCCATCCGGATGGAAACCGACACCGCCGCCGGCAGCCGCACCTGGTCGATCAATTACGGGCGCTGCGTCTTCTGCGGCCGCTGCGAGGAATCCTGCCCGACCGGCGCCATCCGCCTGTCCGACGATTTCGAACTGGCGGTCGGCAGCAAGGCCGACCTGACGCGCAAGGCCGTCTTCACGTTGGCCGACTGCGCCTGCTGCGGCAAGCCCTTCGCCCCGGCCAAGGAGGTCGATTACGTCGCCCGCCTGCTGAGCCAGTCGGCCCGTAGCGCGGAAGAGGCGGACCGGCTGCGCCTGACCGTCTCGACCTGTCCGGCCTGCAAGCGCGCCCAGGACGTCCACCAGATCGCCGGCATGGGGATCGCCCGGCAGATGAACGCCGAACAGTCGGTTAAGGAACTGGAGACCACGCCATGAACGTCCCCGTAGACCCCAAGACCCTGGTGGCGGAGATGTCGCCGGTCTCCACCAGCGAACAGATCGCCACGATGAAGAAGGCACTGCTGAAGAACATCCAGCGCTCCGCCTACGTCTATCGCGTCGATTGCGGCGGTTGCAACGGCTGCGAGATCGAGATCTTCTCGTCCATCACCCCGGTGTTCGACGCGGAGCGCTTCGGCATCAAGGTGGTGGCCTCGCCCCGCCATGCCGATATCCTGCTGTTCACCGGGGCGGTGACCCGCGCCATGCGGATGCCGGCGCTGCGCGCCTACGAGGCGGCGCCCGATCCGAAGATCGTCGTCTCCTACGGCGCCTGCGGCTGCACCGGCGACATCTTCCACGACCTCTATTGCGTCT
>JBKHVJ010000365.1:0-8895 GCA_046570145.1 Alphaproteobacteria bacterium | reverse complement strand
CACCGGCAGCCCGCCGGGACCGGGCAAGGGCGCCAGCAGCAGGCCGAACAGGATGATGGTGCATCCGGCGCCGATCAGTGCCAGCTGGCGCACACGCGCGAAAGACAGCGTCTGGGCGGTATCGGGAGGACTCATCTGTGGTTCGCCAGGCTCCATAGCTTCGGTTGATCTGCATATGGGCCGGCAGGTGGCGCACGAAAAGGCCCCCTCCCCTTGCGGGCGAGAACATGCGCCGGTCCTCGATCTCCGAACAGTCCCTCTCCCCAGGCGGAGGGGGATGTTCTCAGAGGAAAGGCCATACCCCCCTCAGTGCAGCGTCCGTGCCGGTTCCGGACGGGTGCCGCGCAGACGGGCGGGGTCGAGGCGGCTGAGGGCGGCGTCGCGCTCGGCGGGCTTGGGCTCCCAGCCGAATTCGCGGATCAGCTGGTCGCGGGCGGCACCCGCGCGCCGGGACAGGCGGGCGCAATCCCCCTGACGGGCGTCCTGCGGGGAGGTGGTACAGCGGCGGTCGGCGCAGCTTTCCAGCATCAGGCGGATCATCCGCTCGCGCTTGACGGCGTCTACATAGCCCATCTGGTCGAAATAGAGCTTGGTGAAGGCCAGTTCGGTGACGCGGGCGTGGGTCTTTCGATCGCCGACGATCACCGCGGCCACGAGTTCCACGCAACGGCCGGCGAAATGCGGCAGCGGGGCCGTGCCGTCGTCGGCCCGGTCGAGCAGGCTGCTCGGCAGGTCGACCAGCCGACCGGTCACGTCCTTCACCAGATAGCGGCGCCAAACCGACATATCGGCCTCCCGTCAGGCATTCGCCCTGCGGCGAATCCTACACCAGACGAAAGGAAGACGGAACCGCCCGCACGCTACACGAATCCGTGAGGAGCCGAGATTTTCAGCGCGACGTCAGCGGCCAGAACACCGCGATGGCCGCCGTGCCCAGGATAACGACCATGATCGACAGCGGCAGCCCCAGCCGCCAGTAGTCGCCGAAGCGGTAGCCGCCCGGCCCCATCACCAGCGTGTTGCACTGGTGCCCGATGGGGGTGAGGAAGTCGCAGCCGGCCCCGATCGCCACCGCCATCAGGAAGGCGTCCGGCCGGAGCCCGAGATGGGTGGCGAGGCTGGCGCCGATGGGCGCCATCACCAGCACGGTCGCGGCATTGTTCAGGAATGGCGTCACCGCCATCGCCGCCACCATGATCAGGGCCAGGGCGCCGACGGGCGGCAGCCCCTGCGACGCCTCCGACAGCAGGCCGGCGATCAGTTCGCTGCCGCCGGTGGTGCGCAGGGTCTCGCTGACCGGAATCAGGGAGCCGAGCAGGACCAGGATCGGCCATTCAATCGCCTCGTAGGCCTCGCGCAGGCTGACCACCTTCAGCGCCGTCATCGCCACCGCCGCCCCGAAGAAGGCGATGGTGACAGGTACCAGCCCGGTGGCGACCAGCACCACGGTCAGCCCCAGAACGGCGACCGCCGCCGCGCGCTTGGGCGTGCGGCCGATGGCGAGGTCGCGCTCGGCCAGCGGCAGGCAGCCCAGTTCGGCCAGCGTGTCGGACATGGCGGCCTGCCGGCCCTGCAGAACGACCAGATCGCCCGATTGCAGGCGGACGCGGCGAAGCCGCTGGCGAATCGGCCGTCCGCGCCGGCTGATCGCCAGCAGGTTGGCGCCGAAGCGCTCGCGCAGGTTCACCTCCTCGATGCTGTGGCCGATCATGGCGGAGCGCTGTTCCACCACCGCCTCGACCACGGCGATCTCGTCCTCCTTCTCGACCCCCTCCAGGTCCTTGTCGTGCACCATCTTCAGGCCGGCTCGCTTGACCAGTTCGGCCAGCGCCGTGGTGTCGCCCTCCAGCACCAGGATATCGTCCGCGAACAGCACCCAGTGGCCCGACGGCACATAGCGGCGGTAATTCTCGCGCACGATGGCGGCAAGCGTCACCTCGCCCTCGCCGACGGCCTCCAGTTCCGCCACCGTGCGGCCGACGAACTGGGAACCGGCGGGCAGCCGGGCCTCCGCCGTGTAATCGTCGATGTTGAAGGCCGGGCCGGCCGCCGCCGCCCGCCCTTTGGGCAGCAACCGGTAGCCCACCGCCAGGAAGGCGACGCCGAACACCGCGATCACCAGCCCGACGGGTGTGAAGTCGAACATGTGGAAGGGTTCGCCCGTCATCTCGGCGCGGACGCGCGACACGATGATGTTGGGAGAGGTGCCGACAAGCGTCATCAGTCCGCCAAGCAGCGACCCGAAGGCCATCGGCATCAGCAGCATCGACACCGGCGTGCCGGTGCGCCGCGCCACCTGCAAGGCGATCGGCATGAAGATGGCGAGCGCGCCGATGTTCTTGACGATGGCCGACAGCAATGTGACCGCCCCGGCCAGGATGGCGACCTGCGTCCACACCGTCGTCATGCGCGCGGCCAGCGGGCGCATCGCCGCCTCGACCACGCCCGACCGGCCGACGGCGGCACTGATCACCAGGGCGGAGCCGACGATGATGACGATGTCGTCGGAAAAGCCCTGGAAAGCCTGCTTTGCCGGCACGATCCCCACCGCGACCGAAGCCAGCAGCGCAAGCATGCCGACGAGGTCGTAGCGCAGCCGGTCCCAGATCAGCAGCGCGATGACCGCGCCGATGATGCCGAACGATAACAACTGGTCGATGGTCATTGGGAGAGGCGGCGTCCTTCCTGTCCGTTTTCCCGTGCTGCCCTGGTCAAGGGGGAACGGGCAGGAAGGACGCGGAGCAGGCGGTCAGCGGGCCGAACCCGATGCCTTACCCTCACCGCGGCCATCGCCCGACTTGCCGGACGCCGGCGCTCCCTTGTCGGGGGAGCGGGCATCCCGCACCAGCCGGGCACACTGTGGCTGCTCATCACTGCCTGGGTCAAGGAAGGGCAGCACGCCGGCGAGCGGAGTCAGCAACACGCCGAGCGCCACCGCCGCGGCACCGCGCGCCGCGGACTCGGTGGGATCGACGCCGATGTCGGGGTTGCCCAGCGTGCCGCCGACCAGCACCGGAACATGGGTGGCGAACATCTGCGGCGACTTGGAATCCCCGACGATCCGCAGGTCGAGCGCCTCGTTGCGCAGGCTGATCGCCCCCTTGCCGGTGACGATCGTCTCGGGTGTGTCCAGCACCAGCGCCTGGACGCGGGCGATGCCATTCTCGACCGACAGGTTGCCGACCAGACAGTTGAAGGGCAGCGGTTCGGAGCCGGAGATCACGACGCCCAGCGTCTCCAGTATGTTGGTCTTCAGCCCCTTGACCGCGAGGCTGGTGATTCGCCCGCCGTCGACCGAGACGCCGACCTTGCCGTCGGAGGTCGCCAGCAGGTCGGCCACCGTCCTGCCGGTGCCGGCCAGCTGGATGCGCCCCGCCACCGTGCCGCCGATCTGGCCGGCGAAGGAGGTTTCGCTGAAGAAGGACGACAGCTTCATGGAGCGGATGTCCAGGTTGGTGCGCAGCGCCGGAACCTTGCGGCTGCCGTCCACCTGCACCGTGCCGGCGATCCGCCCGCCGCCGATGCCCAGCGACAGCGGGTCGAAATGCAGGTCGCCGTTGGTCAGCCTGACCCGCATCTCCAGGTCCTGGAGTGGTGTGAAGGGCGCCTCCACCCGCTTGCCGCGCAGTCGGACGTCCATGTCGGCATTGCGCAGCTTCTCCACATTCACCGGAGTCGCCGGGATGACGCGGCCATTGCCGCGGGTCGGGTAATCGTCGCTGCCGCGCGGCGAGGCGCCGACGAGGCCTGCCAGATCCTGGGCGGCCAGCCGGTTGGAGGTGAGGTCGGCCTTCACAAGCGGCCTTTCGCCGCTGGTGTCGACCGACAGGTCGCCGGACAGGTCGCTTTCGCCGACCTTGCCGTTCATGCCGTGGAAGGCCCACAGGCCCCCTTCGCGCGACAGGTGGCCGGAAATGGAATAGGGGCGAGTCTTCGGCGTCGGAATGCCGAGAATCGGGAAGATCTCCGCCAGATCGTTGCCGCTGAGCGCGACCGACAGGTCGATGCCCTCCATCTTCACCGGCTCCGCCACCGAGCCCTCGATGCGGCCCTCGGTCTTGCCGACGGCGGCCTCGATCTTCATCGGATAGGGCTTGGGGTCGTCGCGGAGATAGAGCAGCGAGCCGCCTTCCGCCGCCAGGGTGAAGGGCTTTCCGGCGAAGCTGCCCTTGCCGTTCAGCTGCACCGTGTCGCTGTCGTTGCCGCCGGTGGCGGTGTTGATGGTGTTGTCGATGTCGATGTCGCTGGTGGGGTCGCGGTAGCGAATCCTGCCGTCGGCGATCACCAGCCGTTCGATCACCGGAATGTCGCCGCGGTCGTCGGGGGTCGCGGCCTCCTTCGCCACCGCCTTTTCCGCGTTGGGCGGGCCGAAATTCCAGTTGGGCTCGCCCTGCCCGTTCTTCTCCAGGATCAGCTTGGGTCCCTGGAACTTCAGCTCCGGCAGTTCCCAGTCGCCGCGCAGCAAAGGCCAGAGCCGCAGCGTGGCGTCCAGAGCCTGGATCGCCACCACGTCCTTGTCCCCGCCCCGCTCCTGCGCCCATTGGGCATTGGCGACGCGCAGCCCTTCGACATGGATGCGGATCGGATTGCCGAGTTGGACGCGCAGGTCGCCGTCGATGGCCACCTCGCGGTTCAGGGCGGCCGAGGCGCGGCGGGCGACGAAGCCGCGGGCGTCGTTCCAGTCGAACAGCAGCAGCACCGCGCCGACGCCCACCACGGCGAGTCCGACCAGGCCCAGCAGGCCGTAGCCGATCCATTTGAACACCGATCCCGCTCCCGCCGCCATGCCTCCGGCCCTCCGCAAACCGTCCTTCCCTGTCAACGGCCGGCGGGACGGAACGGTGAAGGGTCTGGGCCGGGAGTACCGCGAGAGATCCCCTCGCCCAGCCTGAAGGTGGTAAAATCACGTTGTGGCTTATATTGGATTTAACGCAAAATTCAGCTTCCTCGGGCCGTAATCCGAGGATCCGGTTCGACACTCCCTGGCAGCCACGGCCGCAGACACGATGCGCTCCCTTACCAATTTCGCCCCGTCCACCTTCGAGGAGCGCGGTGCGGCTGTCGCCTTCACCACCCCGGTCCTGGCCCAGACCCGGGTGCGCAAGGACAGCCGCGACCAGCTGGAGGTTCTGGTGCCCAACCTGTCGGAGGGGCGCGGCGTCTATGTGGTGCCGTGGAAGTCGCTGCCGCTGGCCTTTCCGATGACCGTGCACGACCGCATGCTGCACGACCTGATCGCCAAGGCCGACGGCTGCTCCCCCGACGACATCCGCAAGGCGGTGCTTGAGGCGGCGCGTTGCGGTCTTGCCGGCGGCGGTGCGGTGGCGGCGGCGGAAGCGGCGCTGAGCGACGATGAAGAACAGCGGCTTTTGATCAACTACCAGCTGATCGTCGAGGCGCTGAAGGCGGTCGGTCTGGAATCGACCGAGATCCTGCGGATCGGCCTGACCTCCGCCGAAGGGCAGAAGCTGACCCGCGACCTGATGATGAAGGCGGCGCAGCGCCTGGCGCTGGAGCCGACCGAACTCTATGGCCGGATCGCCGAACTGGCGGTGCTGATGGAATCGATCGGGCTTGCCACCTCGCCCAAGCCGGCGCGGCTGCGGCGGCTGATGCGCGACCTGCAGGACTTCCGCGACAGCATGACCGACTGGGCCACCGACAATGTGTCGGAAGCGGCCCCCATCGGCGGTTTCTGCGCCGAGGTGGCGGAACACACGGTCAACCACGCCCGCAACGTCATCGGCCAGCTGGATCAGGCCATGGGCTCCTTCGAGACGCTGCTGCGCCAGTGGGAGACCAAGCGGCCGCAGGTCCGCAAGGCGTCCAGCCGGCTGTCCTGGCTGCTGGACGGCTGGGAATACCTGATCCTGCTGTGGAGCGACGCGCTGACCCAGGATCGCCACACCCAGGACATGGCCGTCCACGACATCTTCCGCGTCATCCCGCTGCTGCCCAGGGACGAGGGGCGCGCCGACCAATCGCAGATGGCGGACAAGCTGATCACCAGCCACAAGCGGTCGGTGCGCGCCTATGTCGACTGGCGCAGCGGCCAGCTGGACGTCGACCTCGTCATGCGGATCGAGACGATCAAAGGGAAGGCGGCCTGACCATGGAGATGAGGGATCTGGTCGCGCTGGGCGACAAGCTTCTGGACATCGACGAGGCCAAGTTCCGCCAGGTGGTCGATCTGCTGGAGCAGATGAACGACCATCCCGACATCCAGCGCACCATCGCCCTCATCCGCCCCCGGCTGGTCGAGCTGCGGCTGCACCGCCGTCCGACGCTGAAGCGCCTGTTCTGCGACCCGTTCGAGGATCTGTTCGAAGCGCTGGGCAAGGCCGACCCGGTGCCGCTGAGCGTGATCGAGCGGTCGCTGATGAACAGCCTGTGGCCTCTGGTGGAGGCCGAGATCGGAAAGGACCGGCTGCGCGCCTTCCGCCCCGCCCTGCAGCACGGGCCGGAGCGCAAGGCGCTGACGGAGGGTTTCTGGGCAGACTGCGGCACGGCGGTGGCGCGGATCGCCGAAGGTGCGGTCGCCGGCCATTACAGCGACGCGCTGGAATTGCGGATGAATCCGGCGCGGATGCGGGCGCTGACCGATATCGCCACCATCCTGTCCATCGCGCCCGAGGTGGCGGAGATGAAGGCGGCGCTGTCGCCCAAGCCGGTGCCGAAGCTGCACGCCGACCATGTCGAGGCGATCCAGGCGGTCGGCCGCCGCGTCACCCGCACCCGGCCGGAGGCGCTGAAGATCTTCGTCCTGATCGCCACCTCGCGTCTCAGCGATCCGACGGTGCTGCTGAGCGGACTGTGGGACATGGATCTGGGGCAGAAGCCGGCAGACCGCGCCGCCCTGTTCATGGCGCTGAGCGGAACGGTCGTCGCACAGATGGAGGACCGGTCGCGCGCCTTCCAGAGCGTGCCCGGCACCGGCACCGACCGCATGGCGGTGGCCGACCTGGCGCTCGACCTCGTCGCCAGCCTGGACGCCACCCGCGCCGCGATGGAGCACAGCCGCAACAAGGAGTTCGACCAGCGGCTGAAGCAGGTCCGCAACTCCGTCCACGCCATGGTGAAGACCCAGGTGCTGCAGGACGCCGACGCCGGCATCGTCGCCGCGATCGGCGCGCTGGACGGCGGCAGCGACGGGCGGGCCCAATTGGCCCAGGCGGAGAACCAGGCCCGGGCGCTGCGCAAATGCGCGACCATCGCCGATTCGCTGGGCCTGCGCGGCGAGCTGCGGGAGATGACGCAGAAGACCACCGCCTCGCTGAAGGAAAAGGCGCAGCAGGCGCTGGGCGGTCCCGCCGGAAACGCGCGCACCGGCTACACCGCCATCCGCATGATCGAGCTGATTGCCGGACCCGCAGAAGCGAATAAGATCATGGACGGGATCATGAACGGCGGCCGGCGTTGAGTGTGTGGCGTTCAGGTGGGTCGGCGCCGTTCGGTTCGGAGGATCGGGTGATGGGAGCGGGATACACCGGGTGGGAACTGCCGGCCGACGAGCGCGGCCGGCTGCTGGCCCTGATCCCGCCACGCTACGAGCTGCTCGTCGCCGGCCATGTGACCCTGCAGTTCGGCGCCGGCCCGCAGGAGCCGCTGCCGACCGCCACCGAGGCGGAGGTGATCGGCTGCGCCGACGATGGCGAGGGGGTGCAGGCGGTCGTCGTCGCCATCGACGGCACCAGCGACCGGCCGGACGGCTCCACCTACCACATCACCTGGTCGCTGGAGCGCAACCGCCGCGCGGTGGAATCCAACGACGTCATCCGCGACTATGGCTGGCGCCCGGTGGAGCCGGTGACGATCAGGCTGGTGCCGCGGTTCTTCGGGGGGTGAGGCGTGGGTGAGGCGGGGGCCTCACGGCACCTCCGCCACCCCCTCCGCAGCCACGCCGCGCTTGAGGCGCTGTTCGCGGTAGACGATGAAAAGTCCGCTGCCGATGATCAGCGCGGCTCCCACCCCCATGCGCGCGGTCGGCGCGGTGCCCCAGACGGCGAGGTCGAGGATCACCGCCCACAGGATCGACACATACTGGAACGGCACCACCACCGCCGCCGGGCTGAGCTGCAGCGAGCGGTTCATCATGGCGTGGCCGGCCAGCGCCGTGACGCCCAGCAGCCCCAGCAGGAAGAAGCCGAGCCAGCCCGGTGCCTCCCAGGTCCAGGGCAGGGTCACCCCGCCGATCAGCAGCCCGCCGACCATCTGGTTGGCGACCAGCGTCAGGCTGGAGGCGGAGCGCAGGACACGGGTGGAGATCACACCGGCTGAGAAGATGAAGGCGCCGAGCAGCGCCACCAGGGACGGCCACAGGTCGAAACGCCCGGTGGGGTTCAGCACGACGACGACGCCGACGAAGCCGACCAGAACCGCCGCCCAGCGGCGCCAGCCGACGCTTTCACCCAGGACCAGCACCGACAGCGCGGTGACGATCAGCGGTGCCGACATGTAGATGGTCATCACGTCGGCGAGCGGCAGATAGCCGACCGCCCAGTAGAAGCAGGCGACGTCCACCGTCATCAGCAACACGCGCAGGATGTGCAGCGGCAGCCGGTCGACGGCAAAGACCGCGGCCACGCCGTCGCGCCGGATCATCGGCGCCAGCACCGCCAACCCGAACAGGCTGCGCACGGCCAGCAGCATGGCGACCGGATGGTCGGCCACCAGCCATTTGCCGAGCGCGTCGTTCAGCGTGAAAAGCGTCATCCCGCCCAGCATCATCAGGATGCCGAGGCGGGTGTCGGTCGCGGGGGCCGCGGTCATGGAAGGGTCCGAGGGTTGTTGGCGGCGTGAATTATGGAGAGAGGCAGGCTGGCGCCCGCTCCGGAACAGCAGGGTTAGCCCCTACCACAGCCGCACGCAAATCGCAACCAGAGCGTTAGTATTCTA